>DASTGP010000161.1:0-35500 GCA_035605585.1 Gallionella sp.
ATGGGTATTCTCCGCACGTATCTCGCGCATGAACATCTCCATCGCCTCGTCGGCATATTTCCCGTCCGGTTCGCCGCTGCGTTTCGGCCCGCGCGTGGGCAGCATGTAATGGCACATACCGCCGATCAGTTTCTGCGGATGCCACATCGTAATGGAAACACAGGAGCCCAGCACGGTGCGGATGCGCGTGTCCCTGTCGCCGAAGTAGAAATCCCCTGGCTGCAGGAATATTTCGATCACATGATCGGGTTTACGCATCTGGCTTGCGGTAAACGGAAGGCGAGACGATCTTGAGTGCGTCGGTGATGCCGTTCAGGCTTTCCGAATGACTGACCATGAAATACCCGCCGGGGCGCAATAGTGGCAGCATGCGCGCCACCACCTGCTGCTTGGTCTCCATGTCGAAGTAGATCATCACGTTGCGCAGGAAAATCACGTCGAACTCACCCAGTTTTGGCAAGGTCTCGTTGAGGTTCACCTGCAGGAACGACACCCGATTGCGCAGGCTGCGATCGACCAGGAAAGTGCCCTCCTGCGGCCCCGTTCCCTTCAGGCAGAAACGGCTCAGGTAATCGCGCGGGATGCCTTCGATGCGCGTCATCGGGTAGTGTCCGCCGCGCGCTTTTTCCAGCACCCGGCTGCTGATGTCCGAGCCGATCACCTCCCAGGCGTCGCCGCCCAGCACATCGGCCAGCACCATCGCGATGGTGTACGGCTCTTCGCCGGACGAACTCGCCGCGCTCCAGACCCGGAATGGTTTCCCGGGGCGGCGCAGGGCTGGCACATGCTGGCGCATGAAATCGAAATGCTTGGGTTCGCGGAAGAAATAAGTCTCGTTGGTGGTCAGCAGGTCGATCGCCACCTGCAACTCGTCGCGCTTGTCCTTCTGCATCAGGATGCGGAAATAGTCGCCGTAGCTGTTCAGTCCGTGCTGCCTGACGCGCTTTGCCAGCCGCCCGCTGACCAGCGGTTTCTTGGCCGGCGACATGCTGATCCCGGCGATGTCGTAGATCATGGTCTGGAACTGGCGGAATTCCTGATCGCTGAGCGCCAGTTGATTCACCGTGCTTGCCTTCATTTCTTCCCTACTTTGTCAATGTAACCCGGCGCGCTGCCCTCTGCCGTCCGCCCCGAGACACACCCGGGCTGCTTGAAATCCGGCGGACGATAACACCTATGCGACAATTTCGCCATCCGCGCCCTATCCGCGGCCGCGAATTCCGCTCCCGACCGGCAATGCCGCGAACCAGTCGATAAACCGCGCCACGTCCTCACCCTGGTAGATCGCACCGTGCTGCGGACACAGCATGTCGATTCCCAACTTGCTCACCCGCTCGCACCAATCCAGCTTGGCTTCGTTGGATCCCATCCAGCGGCGATGGAAACCTTCCGCATGGCGGATATGGCGATCGAAATTCTTCACGAACAAATCGTCTTCACCGTGCGGCAGCAATGCGGCGCCGATATCGCCTGAAAAAAAGATCTTGGCCACCGGGTCATACAGATGAAAGTTGCCCGAAGAGTGCAGGTAATGAGCCGGCACCGCCTGCAACGCCAGATCGCCCAAAGACAAGGGCATACCTTCGTCGGGGATGGAAATGAAGGTGTCCGCGTTGCCGCCAAAGTGCGGGACGAAGGTATTCCACAACCAACTCAGGTAACACTTCAATTCCGGATTGAATTCGAGCCAGAGCGCCAAGGACGAAATGATGTCCGGGTCCTGGTGCGAGGCAAAGAGATGAGTGACCTTCGCGGGATCGAATTCCGCGCTGAGCGCAAGAAACACATCCGGAAAGATTTCCGATCCACCCGGGTCCGTCATCAGCCCCTGCTCCCCATTCACGATCAGGTATTCGTTGGTGTCGATCAGGCACTCCGGCTTTGCCGGGTCGCGGGTGATGGCGCCCCACTTATGCGCACCATTCTCATAGATATATTGAAAAGTCTTCATCGTCTCATCCCGCCATTTGTACTTGAATCTGCTTCAAAGTCGCCAGAATCTGGCTCACCGCGTCTTCGATCTGGTTGGCCACTTGGCGCAGCGTCGCCACCATCGCCCCGCCGTATACCGCCTCGATTTTTGCGCTGCGAGCCAAGGCATGGCCGGTGGCGCACAGCCTGAGCGTACGATCCACCTGACTCCCCACGGCCAGTTGCCTGTCTCGGATCATCCGGCCCGCCTCCTGCAATTCATTCTCCTTGCGTGACAGAAGGTCGCCAAGAAGGCCTGCTGCCTGCTCGCCCTGATTCGCGCGATTCAGCAGCCGCAGTATCCGGCGCTGTTTTTGCATCCCCGCCGTATCCCGCACCACGCCCGAAAACGTCTCCACCAGGTTGAGCATTTCGCGATCCAGGCTGCGGCTCAATGCGCGCAGTTCAGATGAGACCACGCCGAATCCGCACGAACCCTCGCCGGCGCTGTGCGCAGCCAGCATGGCGTTCAGCGCCACCAGATTGACTTCGGCGGAGACCCGCAGGACTTCCTTGACGTGCTCGTTGGCGATCGCCATCCTTGTCAGCCCGTTGCTACCGGCCAACGATACTTCCAGTTCAACTTCCACGACTTTGCCTCTCTCCTCGATACAGTCCGCATCGCTGCCCGCAATTCCATTCATGGAATGCGAATCAATTTATTTACAACTTGAGCGAATGCGAACGCCAGACCTCTCCTGACTATTCCCTAGAACACCACCTCGAACCGCGCCCCCGCAACCCAGGCATCCTTCAGCGCCGGGTCCATGTTGGGGTTGCGGATATATTGCAGCGTCGGCTCCACTGCAAACCAACCGTTGACCGGCGCACGGTAGCTGAGCTCGACGACGGTCTCGGAAGATTTGGTGATCACCGCGTTCTGCAGCCACTGCTGCTGGCGATATTTGCCGCTTGCATGGCTGGTCGTGACGGCGATGCCGGCGGTATCGCCGTCACGACCATCGAACAGCCCTTGGTAAATCAGTCCAATACTGCCCGACCAATCGACTTGGTAAACGTTCTTGTTGACGAAGCCCCAGCGAACGAAACCGGCGAGTCCCTGGGCGGGGTCGCCTGCCTCTGCCATCAAGGTGCGCTCGGCGAGCGCGTAGGCGCCTTGGTCGATGCGCTGCACCGGGTTGCCGAAGGCGTCGACATCGAGAAGGTCGGCGGCGTGGGTGGAGTAGCGCCACAGGCCAATCGCGGTCTTGTTGTACTGTCCCGCCGCAGTCTCGGGGGTGTAGCCGAATTCCGCGATGGACAGGGTCCCGTCTCCCTTGTCGAACCGGATCTGGGTACCCTGCCGGTTGTTGGGGTTGCCGGGCACGCCGTCGGTCACCGCGGCCTGCGCGTAGTAAGCTTCACCGCTGTATTTCAGGCGTATACCCACCGCCCCCGTGGGAAAGATGGGCGGGCCGTTCTTTCCGGTCTGGGCCATCTCGGCGGACATGCCATAGGGCGGCTGGAGAAACAGCCGGGAAGCGTCGGTGACGTAGAATTCCGAGTCGATCGCGTACAGACCGGCCAGCAGCGAGAGCCTGTCGTCGGCCACATTCTTCTGTACCCAGGCCTGGAAGAACTGTCCGGTGCTGGCGCCGGTTTCGATGTTGGTGACACCGGCAAAGCTGCCGGTATAGGCATTGATGGACTTGTTACCGTGTTGCACATGGTAGTGGACGAAGGCGCTGGTACCTGCCCAGCCGGCCAGCTTGTCCAGGTCCATACTGACCGCGGCCTCACTGTGCATCAGCACCACCGAGCCTCGGGCGACACCGCCCGACGTATTGGCGAGCAGATCGCTCTTGTGCGTCAATGCGACGGTGACGCCCTTGTCGCACAGGCCGGAGCGCGTGCCGCCCCAATCTCCGCTCAGGGTGGATTCGTCCCAGTTGGCACAGCTGTCTTCTGCGGCGCTTGCCGTACCGGCAAACAATGCCGCTGCGACCAAAGCGATGGTGAAATAAATACGGTTCATGTTTTTCTTGTTCCAAATTAAGCGGGATTTTTCGCCTCGCCGTGCCTCAGGCACGCCAAGGAAGCCGCAAGTATATGCGACGTCATCCATTACAGAGGCGCTTCCGCCCCTTTTCCGCCCTGGCCTGAGCTCTCATCGCCGAAAGATCAGGCCAGGGCCAACCGTTTCCGGTTGGCCCCAGTCAGTGCTGCTTAGAACCGCTGGAAGTGGCTTTCGTCCACGTCGCCGGATACCGGCATCGCCTTGGCCTTCACCGGCTTGGCGGCGGCATACATCGGTATCACCTTGGCTTCCGAGCGTGCAGTGGAAACCACAGATGCGCTGTCGACCCTGAAGAAGCCCACCAGCTGCTGCAGATTCTCAGCCTGGCTGCTCATCTCCTCCGCGGTCGCGGCCAGCTCTTCGCTGCTCGATGCGTTCTGCTGCGTGATCTGGTTGAGCTGATTCATCGCGGTGTTGATCTGGCCTACACCGGAGGATTGTTCTTCCGAGGCTGCGGCGATCTCCTGCACCAGGTCGGAGGTCTTGCCGATGCTGGGCACCATTTCGTCCAGCAGCTTGCCGGCGCGCTCCGCCAGGCCCACGCTGCCCTTGGCAACTTCGCCGATCTCCTGTGCGGCCACCTGGCTGCGTTCCGCCAGCTTGCGCACTTCGGCCGCCACCACCGCAAAACCCTTGCCGTGTTCGCCGGCACGAGCTGCTTCGATCGCCGCATTCAGCGCCAGCAGGTTGGTCTGGTAGGCGATGTCGTCGATGATGCCGATCTTGTCGGCGATGCTCTTCATCGCGGTAACGGTTTCCTTGACCGCCTGACCGCCTTCGTTGGCTTGATTGGAAGCCGACTCCGCCATGCCGTTGGTAATCTTCGCGTTTTCCGCGTTCTGGTTGATCGAGGCGCTCATCTGCTCGACGGAGGCGCTGGTCTCTTCCACACTGGCCGCCTGTTCGCTCGAGGCCTGGCTCATGCTCTGGGCAGTTGCACTCACCTCTTCCGACGCGCTCGACAACGCGTCGGCAGAGCTGCGCACTTCACCGATCACCTGCGAGAGCTTGTTGGTCATCTCCTGCATCGCGGAAAGCAACTGGCCGGTCTCATCCTTGCTCGTCACTTCGATCCGCGCAGTCAAGTCACCGTTGGCCAACTGGTTGGCGACGCCGACGGCATCATTGATCGGCTTGGTGATGCTGCGCGTGATCCACCATGCGAAGGCGATTGCGATGGCGATGGCCGCAAGACCGAGAATCAGGATCATCGTCTGGGTCTGAGTAGCGACCTTGTCCGCCTCCTCGCCTGCCTTCTTCATCAGGTCGGATTGGAACGCGATCACATTGTTCATGGCCGCGATGTATTCGCCTTGCGACTTGCGCATCACGTTGATCATCAGATTGATGGCCTCGTCACGCTTGCCGGCCTTCTGCAACGCGAGGAACTTGTCCTGGTCGTCGACGAAGTTTTTGCGCGCCTCCAGCGCCTTATTGAGCATCTTCTGTCCCTCTTCCGAGGTGATCAGCTTGTCCAGCTTGTCCAGATTCTCGGAGATCTGCTTGCGCGCCTCTTCCACACGCTGGAGCTCTTTTTGCACCTCCTCCGGCTGGGTCACCAGCACCGAGTTGCGCAAGGCGCGTGCAATCACGTTGATATCGGCGATGATGTCGTTGGCAAGCACCGTCTTGGGGAATTTGTCATGGATCAAATCATCGACTTCAGTACTGATCTGTCCGACCCGGAGATAGGAAACCCCCGAGATGACTGCCAGCAGGGTCAACACCAGGGCGAAGCCGATCCCTAACCGCACGCCTATTTTCAAGTTCTTGAACATTTCACACCCCTCTTCAAAAAATTATTAACAACCGCTACTGCAGCGCGATCCGTCCGGCGTCGGCCTGATGGCCTTGCCCGGCTGCGGAGGCCAGTGCGGATATTTCTTCTACCGACAGCACCTTGCCCACATCGAGCAGGATCACGAACTTGCCGTCAACCTTGCCCATGCCCTGGATGAAATCGGTACGGATCTTGGCGCCGAAGGCGGGCGGCGGCTCGATCTCGGTCGCCGGAATCTCCAGCACCTCACTCACCGCGTCCACCACTACACCGATATCCTGTTTTTCGTCACCGCTCGGCACCTCAATGATGACGATGCAGGTACGCCGCGTGACCTGTGTCTCGCCGCGCCCGAAGCGTGCGCCGAGATCGACCACCGGCACCACCGCGCCGCGCAGATTGATCACCCCGCGGATGAAACTCGGCATCATCGGCACCTCGGTCAAGTGACCGTATTCGATGATCTCCTTCACGCTCAGCGTGCCGACGGCGAACATCTCGCTGCCCAGCGTAAAGGTCAGGAACTGCTGTATCTCGGCCAGCTTGGCCACCGCTGTCGGTCTATCTGTTGTCACCAATGCATTCATCATTTCCTCCTGAAAACTTTCCTCATCGCCCGATCAGTCATGCTTCGAACGCGTTGCGCTCGCCTTTTACCGAAACCTGCTGCACCAGGCGCGGCACGTCGAGGATCAGTGCCACCTCGCCGCTGCCGAGGATGGTCGAACCACCGAGGCCGTTGATATGGCTGAATATGCGGCCCAGCGGCTTGATGACGGTCTGGAACTCGCCTTGCAGCGTATCCACGACCAGACCGGCGCGGGCGTTGCCGTATTGCACCACCACGACGTTCTCGCGCCGCACCCGGTCTCCCTCGATGTCGAAGAGCTCGCGCAGGCGCAGGTAAGGCAGCACCTGCCCGCGCAGCGAGAGGTAGTTGCGCTCCTTCGCGGCGCTGCGGTCTGCGTCGGACAGCTCGATGCACTCCACCACCAGATCGAGCGGGATGACGAAAGACGACTTGCCGACGCAGACCAGGAAGCCGTCGATGATCGCCAGCGTCAGCGGCAAGCGGATAGTCACCGTGGTGCCTTTGCCTTCCACGCTGTCGAGGTCCACCGTGCCGCGCAACGCGGTGATGTTGCGCTTGACCACGTCCATGCCGACTCCGCGCCCGGACAGGTTGCTCACCGCATCGGCCGTGGAGAAGCCGGGTTCGAAGATCAGATTGAAGATCTCCTTGTCGCTGAGATTCACGTCCGGCTGTACCAGCCCGCGTTCGATCGCCTTGCGCAGGATCTTTTCCTTCTTCAGGCCGCCCCCGTCGTCCGACACCTCGATGACGATGCTGCCGGAATCGTGATACGCGTTGAGCCGCAGCGTGCCCTTGACCGGCTTGCCGTTGGCCACGCGCACCTCGGCAGGTTCGATGCCGTGGTCCATGGAGTTGCGCACCAGGTGGGTCAGCGGATCGCCGATCTTTTCCACCACGGTCTTGTCCAGTTCGGTCTCGGCGCCGCTGATGATGAGCTCGATGTCCTTGCCCAGCTCCTTGCTGACGTCGCGCACCACGCGCTGGAAGCGGTTGAAGGTGCCGCCGATCTGGACCATGCGCAGGGTAAGCGCCGAGTCGCGCACTTCCTCCACCAGCCGCGACAGGGTGGCCGTCGCCTCCTGCAGTTCGGCGATACCAGACCGCTGAGCAGCCAGGCTGGCCCCCGCGCCGGCGATGGTCAGTTCACCGATCAGGTTGATGAGCTGGTCGAGCTTCTCCGCATCGACGCGGATCAGGCTGGCCTCGGCGCTCCTGCTGTCCTTGACCTGTTTCTGTTTTTCCAGCGCGGCTTCCACCACCGTCGCCTGCACGATATGCTTCTCGACCAGCACTTCGCCGATCGGCCGCGGCGGATGCTCGTGGCTTTTCGCCTGGTCGCGCAGGGTGACTTCCAGTTCGGCCTGCGTGAGCGTGCCGCACTTGACCAGGATTTCGCCGAGGCGCATTTCCAGTTCGGGCAGGTCCTGGATCAACTTCAGGTATTCGTAAGCTTTGCTGTGCGGCGGCATGATCGCGATCTGGCTGTCGTCGCGCACGAATTCGAACACGCTTTCGATGGCGGCCTTGTCGGCGTCGCTCTGAAAGCTGATCTCAAAACCGAGATAACAGGATTCCGGATCCATCTCCGACAGCGCGGGAATGTTGTCGGTCAGCGTGACGACATTGACGATCTCGCCCATGGTCTCCAGATAACGGATGAACGACAACGGATCCATGCCGTTGCGCAACACGTCCGGACCGAAGCGCAGCGAGATATGCCAATTGTCGGTCGCAACCCTGTCGCCCCCCTCCTTCTCGAACTTGTGCTCGTGTTCCACCGGCATGCCGGCCGGTTCCGCCTCGGCCTTTTTCCCGAGATAGGCGTTGAGCCGCGTGATCAGTTCGCTGCCGTGCTGGTTGGCGGCAGCGCCCGGCTCTTCGCCTTCGGCGACGTGATCGACCAGCACGCCGATGTGGTCGCGGGATTCCAGCAGCAGCGCGACCAGGTCGGCGTCGACCTGCAACTCCCCACTGCGCACCTTGTCCAGCACGCTTTCAGCCACATGGGTGAAGGCAACGACATATTCCAGCCCGAACAGGCCGGCCGAGCCCTTGATGGTATGGGCCGCACGGAAGATCGCATTGACGATCTCCGCATCGTCAGGCTCCTGCTCGATGCGCAGCAAGGCCTCTTCCATCTGCTCCAGCAGTTCGCGGCTCTCGATAATGAATGTTTTGAGTGCTTCGTCCAGATTCATGACACTTACCTCAAGCAGCCTGGGAGGGGATGATAATCTGGTCGCCGAAGAACCCGCCCAGGTCGCACAGATCCAGCATATCCAGAACCGGTTGGCTGTGACCGGAAAAGTGCAGCTCCTTGCCGCGCAGGATCGCTTCCAGCTTGGCGGCCACCATGAGCTGCAAGCCGGCGGAATCGATTTCGGTGACATGCGACAGATCGATCTCGATCACCTGTCCGTGTTCCATCTCGGACAGCACGGCCGTCCTCAATTCAGAGGTCCGGAAGATCGTCATTTCTCCCTCGACCGCGAACTGCACCGCCTTCTGATCAGTATTGTCCTTGCCTGACATGACGCACCCTTTCGCTTTCGGTGTTGCGGTTATGGAAGAACCAGCTTGGAAACGGCCGCCAGCATCTGCGCAGGCTGGAACGGCTTGACCACCCACGCCTTGGCGCCGGCCGCCTGCCCTGCCTGCTTCTTGTCTTCGCCGGCTTCGGTGGTCAGCATGATCACTGGGGTGAACTTGTATTCCGGCTTTTGCTTCGCCGCCTTGACGAAAGTGATGCCGTCCATGTTGGGCATGTTCACGTCGCTGATGATGAGGTGAACCTTCTGCCCGGTGAGCTTGTTCAGGGCGTCCTTTCCGTCGCATGCCTCGAGCACGTCGTAGCCGGCCCCCTTCAGCGCGATGCCCACCACCTGACGCAGGGATGCCGAGTCGTCCACAACCATGATTGTCTTAGCCATATTGTTCTCCTAGAAAAAAGTGATTTCGTCCGACTGGCTTGCCGCACCCGAACTTCCGCCGCCGTGAATCGCATGCTGCTCCGGCATGGTGTAGGTACGAGACAGCTCCTCCAGCCATGCGCGCGCATCGATGGGGCCGAGGAAGCGGCCTGCCGCCAGTTCCTGCTCATGCATCTCCAGATGCGCCTCCAGCTTTTCCAGATCGGCGCGCACATGCATCAGCATCTGGCTGACGCGATCCTGGAATTGCAGTGCGACCAGCACCTCGGCGATCTCGCCGCCAATGGCCTGGCTCTCGTGGCGCAACTCCTCGGTGGAGTCCGCAAGCCCGGAGGTTGCGGTGTGAAACTGGGCGAGCACTTGCTCGATCACCCGTTCCGAATTGACCACCATCTCTTCGTCCTGCTGGGCGTATTGCTCGGAAGCGCGCAGTGTCGCGGCAATGGCGTTGTTCACCGTCTCGACGGTCTCGCTGATTTTCTTGCCAGTCTCGCCGGACAGGTTGGAAAGTTTGCGCACTTCGTCGGCGACCACTGCGAACCCGCGCCCAACCTCGCCCGCACGCGCCGCCTCGATGGCCGCGTTCAAAGCCAGCAGATTGGTCTGACTGGCGATATCCCCGACGTCCTTGGCCATATTCTTCAATCCGTCCGTGAGGTGCGACAACGCCTGGATTTCCTTCAGCATCACCGACTTCACCTCGAGCGAGGAACGCAACGATGCGATGATGGAATTGAGATCGGTCTGACTCTCCTTGAGCAATGCCACCAGGCCGCTTCCGTCGCCGCTCGCACCGGCTGTGCTCTGCGACGCGGCGACCGCCGCCTCGAGGCGCTGGGACAAGTTGGCGAAGCGCAATGTCAGATCGGTGATCGCCTCCTCGGTGTTGCCGCGCGCCGCTTCGATATGTCTCGACCAGATCGGCAGGACCTCGACGCACAGGTCATCCAACCCGCTGATGGCCTTCGCTTTTTCCGTGCGCAATTCGCCTTCCAGCTTCGCGTGCACCACGTCCATCGCCGCCTGTGCGGCTTGCCGGCCACGCGAAACGGAAGCTTGGGCCGCCACCGCGGCCGCCACTGCCAGCAAAGCGGCGCAGCCGAGCGCCAAAGGCTGTGTTCCGCCTACGGCGAAGATGCCTGCGACCCCGACAGCACCCAACACGACCGATGGAATCGCCACCGTCTTATCCGCTGTGCCCGCTATTGGTTTGCCCCCCATCCACTACCTCCGTGTATTTTTTCTGAATCCGCTTCGACCGGTGAGCGGCATTGCCGTTATCGATTTATCAGTGGTGACATGATGAACACCTGGCGACCGGAAAAATATCAGGCAATCTTGATTGTTTCGTAGGAAGCCGCGAAAGGTGGTGTGAGGATTTCCCTACACAAGCGGAAACCGGTCGCCCCCATCGCCATGCGGCAGGCACACCTCGACTGCCGTGCCCTGCCCCGGCGCACTGAAGATGACCAGTTCACCGCCGATCATGTGACTCAGCTCTTCCATGTTGAGCAACCCGATGGACTCCTGCCTGGAGATATCCAGGTCGAAGCCCTTGCCGTCGTCACGCACTTCCAGCCGGCAATCACCCTGGCGCTGCTCAAGGGTGATAACGACATTGCCTGCTTCCGCATGCCGGATGACGTTGGTCAAAGCCTCCTGCACGATGCGAAAAACGGCAGTGGAACGCTCCTCGCCCAGCTGAAACGGCTGGTTATCGATGCGCAATTCATAGTGCATGGCCGTATTTTTGAGAAGGTCGTCGGCAAGCCATTCCAGCGCCGAGGCGATCCCAAGATTCAACGTGGAGGGTCGGATGGCGGAGACCATGTCGCGCACCTTCAGGATGATGCTGTCGAGCAGCCCCAGCGACTCTTGCACCTTTTCCTTCAACCCCGGCTGTTTACTTCCGAACTTCAGGCGAATCAAGGAAAGGTTCATGCGCAGCGCGGTCAGCGCCTGGCCGTACTCTTCATGCATTTCCCGCGCGATTTCCTTGCGCGCCTTCTCGACGGCCGCCTCGCGACGCGCAGTCAGCCGGTGCAGCAAGGTGCGCGACTCGCGCAGCTGCTGTTCGGTTTCCTTGAGCATCGTGATGTCGCGTCCGATACTCGACACGCCGGTCACATCTCCCGCCGCATCCCGCTCCACAAGCAAGCGGACATGACTCGTACTCAGACGGCCATCCTGCGCAAGCCAGACGCATTCCCACTCGTCGTCGCAGCCGGTCTCCAGCACTTCTCTCAGCTTCGCCTCGTAGGCCGCCACCAAGGCCATCGCGTCAAATGCCGCCGGCGTCCTGCCCTGCAGCGTCTCCAACGGGACGCCGACGCGGCGTGCAAAGGCCGGATTGGCATAGCTCAAACGGCAGTCGCGATCGTAACGCTCGACGGTATCGGGCGAATTCTCCACCAGCTCGCGGAATCCCAGCTCCATCATGGATGCCTTCCGCGCGCAACGCAGCGACAGACCGCCGTGAGCCCTGCCAGAATTGCGTCATTGGTAAATAAGGTCTGCATCAAAATAAGTCGAGTCCGTTGGCGTGCCGGCGCGCGCGATCCGCGATGATCACGAAATGGCCGCGAAGGATGCCAACAATCCAACGGCGCAACCATCAGGAATTATTGATTTTCATGTAGGGATAAGGAGTGTCGGCGTAAGAATTTCCCTACCCCTGCTCTCGAACCCGGCGAAACCCGAGTGACCATCACGCTTCCGGCGCGCCTTGGATCGCCGCTTGCCGCGGCCGTGCGCAACACACAGCCACTTGCGCCATGTAGCAAATTTCCCGCTTTGCTGGCACCATGGCCGAGTGACAAAAGAGGCCGAACATCAAACCGCTCGAAAGGAACGATCCGTCCTTTCGCTCCTGCCCTGGCTGGTACTGGCGGCGGGCCTGCTCATCACCTATGGGCTGCAGGATGTGGCGCGCCAGCACACGCGAAAAAGCGTGCAGGAACGTTTCGACTTCCGTTTCAACGAGATCGTCGTCAACATCGAGGCCCGCCTTCGGGATTACGAGGATGTGCTCCACGGCACACAAGCGCTGTTTGCCTCTTCGGAATCGGTGGAGCGCGGCGAATTTCGGGAATATGTCGGCCAGCTCAGGCTGGACCAAAGGTATCCCGGTATCCGGGGGGTAGGTTTCGCCCAGTGGCTTTCTCCTGCCGACAAGGCCGCCCATATCCGCCAGATCCGCAAGGAAGGCTTTCCCGACTACACGATACGACCAGGCGGCGAACGCGACAGCTACACTTCCATCATCTACCTCGAGCCATTCGACTGGCGCAACCAACGCGCCTTCGGTTACGACATGTACTCCGAACCGGTGCGCCGCGCTGCTATGGAGCGCGCGCGTGACGAGAACCGTGCCATCGTCTCGGGCAAAGTGATACTGGTGCAGGAGACCGAAAAGGATGTTCAGCCCGGCTTCCTGATGTATCTCCCGGTGTACCGCAACGGCCTGCCTCACGAGACGCTCGCCGAACGCAGGACGAACCTGGCCGGCTGGGTGTATGCCCCGTTCCGCACGCACGACCTGATGAACGGCATCATGGGCCGGCACTTCGGCGAGATCGGCAATACCCTCGCCTTCGACATCTACGATGGCGACCATCCGTCGCCGGCTAGCCTGATGTACGACTTCAGCAAGGAAACCGGCATCTCGCGCGGCACGCGAGAGCCCGTCTTCCGTGCAGTCAAATACATCGATGTCGGCGGCCATCAATGGACGGTGGCGGTGCGCTCGTTGCCCGACTTCGAGGCCAGGCTGAAAAGCGAAGATGCGCAGTTCACCGCCATCGCGGGCATCACGGGCAGCCTGCTGGCGAGCTTCATCGTATGGCTGCTGGCGACAGGAAGGGAGCGCGCATTTGCCACAGCGACGGAGATGACCCGGGAACTGCGGGAAAGCGAATCCCGCACCAGACGGCTTAACCGCGCGCTCAAGCTGCTGAGCGACTGCAACATGACGCTGGTGCGCGCCAAGGAGGAACACAAGCTGCTTTCCGAGATCTGCCGCCTGATCGTCGAACGGGGGGGCTATCAGATGGCCTGGGTCGGGTTTGCGGAACAAGACGCAGCCAAGACCGTCCGCCCGGTCGCACAGGCCGGCTACGAAGAAGGCTATCTGGACAGCGTGAACGTCACCTGGTCCGATACCGAGCGAGGACAAGGGCCGACGGGCACTGCGATCAGAACGGGCGTGACGGACATCAATCAGGATTACCTGAGTAATCCGCGCATGGCGCCTTGGCGCGAAGCCGCCCTCAAGCGCGGCTACCAGTCGAGCATCGCGCTTCCCCTCGCCGGCAAAGAACGGATACTGGGTGCGCTCACCCTCTATTCGCCCGATCCTCATGCCTTCAACCCGGCAGAAGTAACGCTGCTGGAAGAGCTCGCCAACGACCTCGCCTTCGGGATCGAAACGTTGCGCGCCCGCACCGAACACAGGCTGACCGAAGAGAAGCTCGGATTCCTGGCCCAGCACGACCCGCTGACGAAGCTGCCCAACCGCCTGTTGTTGCGCGACCGCTTCGACCTGGCTGCCGCAGCCGCGGAACGCGAACGCTCCGGGCTGGCCATGCTGTTCCTCGATCTGGACAACTTCAAGCAGGTCAATGAAACGCTGGGGCACAACCTGGGAGACCAGTTGCTGCGCTGCATCGCCGAACGCTTGAATAGCTGTATCCGCGACACCGACACGATCAGCCGCCAAGGGGGCGACGAATTCACTATTCTGTTGGCCGACGTGCGCGACCTGGGCATCATCGGCGGCATCGCACAGGACGTCCTGGAAGCATTTTCCGACCCTGTCGACCTCGACGGACGCCTGCTCAACGTGTCGTCCAGCATCGGTATCGGCGTCTTCCCGAACGACGGTGTGGAATTCGATACGCTGCTCAAGAAGGCGGAAACGGCGATGTACCACGCGAAGGAGAGCGGCCGCAACACCTACCGCTTCTTCAACGAACAGATGAACATCGATGCCCTGGAACAGCTGCAAATGCAGAGCCAGTTACGCAATGCCATCAAGAACGGGGAACTGCGGCTCCATTACCAGGCACAGATCGATATCGGCCGCGGCGGCATCACCGGCTTCGAAGCCTTGGTGCGCTGGAATCATCCGGAGGCTGGCATGATCGCGCCGGCAAAATTTATTCCGCTGGCGGAACGCAGCGGCCTGATCATCCCGATCGGCGAATGGGTGCTCAACGAGGCCTGCCGGCAGGCCAAAGCGTGGCTGGATAGTGGACATCCGCTGGTCATGGCGGTCAACCTCTCCGCCTTGCAGTTCAGGCGCGGCAATCTGCTGGAGACGGTGGCAGATGCGCTCGAACGCTCGGGACTGCCCCCCCGTTACCTGGAGTTGGAGCTGACCGAATCCATCCTGCTGCACGACATGGAGGCAGCCATGCAGACACTGCACTCGCTGAAGGCGATGGGCGTCAAGCTCTCCATCGACGACTTCGGCACCGGCTATTCCAGCCTGTCTTACCTGAAGCGACTCGCCGTCGACAAGCTCAAGATCGACCAGTCGTTCGTGCGCGACCTGACGGAAGATCCCGAAGACGCGGCCATCGTCAAGGCCATCATCCAACTCGGGCATACCCTGCAGCTTTCCATCATCGCGGAGGGAGTGGAGACCGATTCACAGCTTGCGTTCCTCAGGAATTACGGCTGCGACGAGGTTCAGGGTTACTTCTTCAGCCGCCCCATTCCTCCGGATGAGGCCAGCGGACTACTTGCAAAGTATTTCCTGCCGGCCTGACGTTCCGGGCCGGTCACCCGACCAGGCCGTGATCGATGCCGTAGCGCACCAGTTCGGCATTGTTCTGGAAGTTCAGCTTCTGCATCAAACGCGCCTTGTGCGTACTGACGGTCTTGTTGCTAATGGAGAGTTCATCGGCAATGTCGTTGACGCTCCTGCCCTGCACCAGCAGTCGCAAAATGTGGAATTCCCGCTCGGAAAGCAGTTCATGCGGAGGACGCTCGCCCTTCTCTCCCGAGTCGAACACCATCAACTCCGCCAGCCCCGGATCGATGAATCGCCCCCCCGTCGCCACCTTGCGTATCGCCGCCATCAGCATTTCCGGGTCGCTGTCCTTGGTCAGGTAGCCCGACGCTCCCGAGGCCAGGGCGCGGCGCGCGATCTGCGGCTCGTTGTGCATGCTGAGCACCAGGATAGGGACCGCTTGATTCTCCGCGCGGATGCGGGCGATTAGTTCGACTCCGCTGATGCCGGGCATGGTCATGTCCAGCAGCAGCAGGTCCATCTCATGGTTGCGCAGGGCCTCCAGAACCTGACCACCATTCACCGCCTCCCCCGCGACCGAGACGTCTTCACACAATGCGAACAACTGCTTCAGCCCTTCGCGCACGATGGCGTGGTCGTCGGCGATTAATATCCTGATCATAGTTCCCTCATGCCTTGTGAATGGGGATGCGTACCGAAACGGTCGTTCCGAGACCGGGTTCACTGGTGATATCGAGTTCCCCCTGCAACAACATCACCCGCTCCCGGATGCCCATCAGCCCGAATGTCTTCTTCTTCAGCATCTCCTGGTCAAAACCTTTGCCGTCGTCCCGGATTTCGAGCAGGTACGACTCCCCATCCCGCCCCAGCGTGATGTCCACGTTCTCGGCCTGTGCATGCCGCGCAATGTTGGTGAGCGATTCCTGCACGATGCGGAACAGCCCCGTGGCGCGCTCCTCGTCCAGATAGACGTCCTCCTCGCTGATGTGCAAACCGCAACGAACTCCGCTGCGCTTGGCGAATTCGCCCATCTGCCATTCCATCGCGGATACGATGCCCATGTCCAGCACCGCAGGCCGCAGCTTGGCCGCCACGTTGCGCACCACCTGGATGGTCGCATCGACATGACCCATTATGTTCTGCACCTGCCCCATCAACTGCGGATTGTCCTGGCCGAACTTCATGCGCAACAGCGAGACTTCCATGCGTAGCGCGGTGAGCATCTGCCCCAGTTCATCGTGGATGTCTCGCGCGATGCGCTTCCGCTCATCCTCTCGCGCCTCCTCGCGGCGGGTAGTCAGTTCCCGCAACTGGGTATAGGACTCTTCGAGGCGCTGTTCAACTGCCATGAGCGCGGTGACGTTATGGCCTATCGCCAGCACGCCTTCCACCTTCCCGTCCATGCTGCGCTCAGGCACGACCTGGAAGGCATAGCTCGTCGAATGTCCATTGTCCAATCGCTTCCATTCCAGCAGTATTTCGCAAGGCGTGCCGGTTTCCATCACCTGCACCAGTCTCCGCTTGTACTCCCCGACCGGCATGGTGGCACGCCAATGTCTGTCGGGCGTGAGGTACATCGTTTCATCCAGGGGGATCTGTGTCTCCCGTTCATAGGCGCTATTGGCATAGATGAGGCGGCAATCCCAATCGTAGCGCAGGATGATGTTCGGCGAATTTTCCGCCAGAGCGCGGAACTCCAGCTCGCTGGCTTGCAGCAGCTTGGCCATGCGTTTCTGTTCGGTGATGTCCACATAGGTTCCCAACACCCCCGTTACCTTGCCGTCAGTTTCACGCAGCAACACCTTGCTGGTGAGCAACCAGCCCGTCCGCCCCTCGGCCGTCTTGATCGGCT
This sequence comes from Gallionella sp., assembly GCA_035605585.1. Classification (GTDB taxonomy): domain Bacteria; phylum Pseudomonadota; class Gammaproteobacteria; order Burkholderiales; family Gallionellaceae; genus Gallionella. Next base: position 16,901 of record DASTGP010000161.1, read on the forward strand.
CCTCATAATTCAGCTTGGGCGTGCCCGTTTCCATGACACGGCGGTCGTCAGCCCTGAACAGTTCGGCCTGTTCGGGAAACAGCTCGAAGTCGTTCTTGCCAATCAATTGGCTCTCGTCGCTCAAACCGGCATCGCGCACGAACAGATTGTTCGCCCCGAGGTAGCGGCTCTCTCGATCTTTCCAGAAGATGCGGGCCGGCACATTGTCGATGATCGAGCGCAGCATCTGCTTTGAGCCGGCAAGACTTGCCTTGGTCTGCTGCAGTTTCGAGTATGGCTCGCGCACGCTGTCCACGAACACCGCGCGATAGATGAACACATAAGCGGCAACCTTATAGATATGTCCGAGAAAATTGAAGATGTCGTTCACATGGCTGTAGAGAACGAAACTGATCTCGCTGAGGATGGTGATGACCGCGGCGGCGAACAGGTTGGTGGTATCGAAAGAGCGGACGCGGCTGGGAGGCTGTTGCGCCTGGCGGTAGAACAGCACGGCAGCCGCCAGAATCATGGCGATGATGAAGTACTCCATGCCGATCTTGAGCGGTGTCAGCCCTTCGTCTTCGATGAAGGTGTGCGGCAACGCTTCACCATGGAACAGCACCAGCCAGTAGATGAATGCCGTGACAGCCAGGCTGCCCGCCAACATCGCATAGCGGGTGCGAGGCGTGGACAACGGCTGCCAAGACCGCAAAGCCACTGCCAGCAAGGTCAGTGCGACAAGGAAGCGCCCCGCCAGCCAGAACTGGATGGCTTTCTCCGGTCCGCTGGGCGTGACGAAGTCCGGCATGCCCTTGAACGAAAGCATATGGGCAAAGTCCAGCAGCCCCACCGCGAGAAAACCACACGCGATGATCACGGTATTGCCGGGGCGATCTTCACCGTAGGCGTTCCAGGTGATGCCAAACACCATCATCGCGATCACGATCGCGAATGTCTCCGCTGCGATATGCGCAGACAGCGGCATGATGTCGGCCCCCGCCGCCGGCATCAGGAAAACCGGAAGGAACAATGCCGCCATGCCGGCGAGCAACCAGTTGACGCGGCGCAGCATAGAATTATCGAACGGCATGAATGCTTACGTCTTGGTAAGGAGTTGCAAGACTATAGTGCCCGACCGGAATTCGGGCAACCATTTGCGGCGAATTGCCTTTATGGATTCCCGGCGAGGGTTTTACTGCGGTCGCCGATGTTGGCATAATCCGCGCCCCCGCACCGGCCGCCGGCCGTTGCTCGTATCGATTCAATCTCAGAACTGTCACCCATGCTGCCATCCATCGAACAACGCCTCGCCGCCGAACTTTCCGCCAAACCCGCCCAGATCGTTGCCGCCGTCGCCCTGCTCGACGAGGGAGCGACCGTGCCCTTCATCGCCCGTTACCGCAAGGAGGCCACCGGCGGACTGGACGACATCCAGTTGCGCATGCTGGAAGAACGGCTGCGCTACCTGCGCGAACTGGAAGACCGCCGCACGGCCATCATCGCGTCGATCAACGAACAGAACAAGATGACGCCCGAACTGCTGGATGCCATCAGCCATGCCGAGGACAAGACTCGGCTGGAAGACCTCTATCTGCCCTACAAGCCCAAGCGCCGCACCAAGGCGCAGATCGCATTGGAAGCCGGCCTGCTGCCGCTGGCGGAAGCGCTGCTGGCCGATCCCATGCTGAACCCGGAAGAGGAAGCGGCAAAGTACCTGAAGCCCGCCTTCACCGCCGAGCAGGGCGACAACCCCGGCGTGGCCGACGCCAAGGCGGCATTGGACGGCGCGCGCCAGATCCTGATGGACCGCTTCGCCGAAGACGCCGAACTGCTGCAGTCCTTGCGCGAATACCTTCAGGATCACGGAGTGGTCGAGTCCAAGGTCGTCGAAGGCAAGGAAGAAGCGGCAGCGAAATACGCCGACTACTTCGACTATAGCGAACCATTGGGCGCCATCCCTTCGCACCGCGCGCTGGCGATCTTCCGCGGCCGCCGCGAGGAGATGCTGAACGTCACCCTGCGCCTCGACAGCGAGGCGGAAAAACCGAAGTGGGACGCGCCGCTCAATCCCTGCGAGGCGCGCATCGCCCATCGCTTCGGCATCGCCAACAACAACCGTCCCGCCGACAAGTGGCTGGCGGACACGGTACGCTGGACTTGGCGCATCAAGACCTTCCTGCATCTGGACAGCGAACTGATGGGAAGCTTGCGCGAACGCGCCGAGGCCGAAGCGATCAAGGTATTTGCGCGCAACCTGAAAGACCTGCTGCTTGCCGCGCCCGCCGGACCGCGCGCCACCATGGGCCTCGATCCCGGCATGCGCACCGGCGTGAAGGTCGCCGTGGTGGACGCCACCGGCAAGGTGGTCGACACCGCCGTGATCTATCCGCACCAGCCGAAGAACGACTGGGAAGGCTCGCTGCACACCTTGGGCAAGCTGGCCGAAAAACACCAGGTCGCCTTGATTTCGATCGGCAACGGCACGGCCTCGCGCGAAACGGACAAGCTCGCACAGGACCTGATCAAGCTGCGCCCCGAACTGAAGCTCACCAAGATCGTCGTCTCCGAAGCGGGCGCGTCGGTGTATTCAGCGTCCGAGTTCGCCTCGCGCGAACTGCCCGACATGGACGTCAGCTTGCGCGGCGCGGTGTCCATCGCGCGCCGCCTGCAGGATCCGCTGGCGGAACTGGTGAAGATCGACCCAAAATCCATCGGCGTCGGCCAGTACCAGCACGACGTGGGACAGTTCCAGCTGGCGCGCTCGCTCGATGCCGTGGTTGAAGACTGCGTGAACGCAGTGGGAGTGGACGTGAACACCGCCTCGGCGCCCCTGCTGGCGCGTGTATCCGGCCTGTCCGGCAGCGTGGCGCAAGCCATCGTCACCTACCGCGACACGCACGGCATGTTCGCCTCGCGCGCCGCGCTCAAGAACGTCCCGCGCCTCGGCGAGAAGACCTTCGAGCAGGCCGCGGGCTTTTTGCGCATCGTGGGCGGCGACGACCCGCTGGATGCCTCGGCGGTGCATCCCGAGTCCTACCCCGTGGTGAAGAACATCCTCGCCGACCTCAGGAAGGGCATCAGGGAGGTGATCGGCGATGCGAAGTTGCTGAAGTCGCTCGATCCGGGAAAATACGCGAACGAACAGTTCGGCGTGCCCACCATCAGCGACATCCTCAAGGAGCTGGAAAAACCGGGACGCGACCCGCGCCCCGAGTTCACCACCGCCACCTTCAAGGAAGGCGTGGAGGAACTGAAGGACCTGAAGCCGGACATGATCCTCGAAGGCGTGGTCACCAACGTCGCGGCCTTCGGCGCCTTCGTCGACATCGGCGTGCACCAGGATGGTCTGGTGCACATCTCCGCGCTGTCCAACACCTTCGTGAAGGATCCGCATACCGTGGTCAAGGCGGGACAGGTGGTGAAGGTGAAGGTGCTCGAGGTGGACGAGAAGCGCAAGCGCATCTCGCTGACCATGCGCCTGACCGACAGCGCCGCACAAGGAGGCAAGGCGGAGCCATCACGCGACCGTGCGAACGATGCCAAGCGCATGGCGCAGCACCAACGCCAGGAAACCCGCCAACCCGCACTGGACGGCGCGATGGCGGCAGCCTTTTCAAAGTTGAAGATGTAGCGACGCTCGATGCGCAAACAAAAAGCCCGGCACTTTCGTGCCGGGCTTTTTTACCACTCAGGTGACAGTTAAAGGCCCTGAATGTTGGAAGCTTGCTTGCCCTTCTGGCCCTGGACCACCTCGAAGGAAACCTTCTGTCCCTCCTGAAGTGTCTTGAAGCCGTTCATGTTGATCGCGGAAAAATGCGCGAACAAATCTTCACCGCCGCCATCGGGAGTGATGAAACCGAAACCCTTTGCATCGTTGAACCATTTAACTGTACCAGTTGCCATGCGATCGCTTCCTTAATAAAAAAACGGGAAATTCCCCGCGGACCTGCCTGATGTCGAAGTCGAACAGATGCGCGACATCCACTCAAGCACCCCCGCTTTTTACGTAGTAAGTCCACCCCGCGTCAAGGGACTATGTAATCGTACCTAGTTCCGGCGGCAGAATAGCCGAGCCCGGCAAACAAAAAGCCCGGCACTTTCGTGCCGGGCTTTTTTAACAACTCAAGCGGCGATTAAGCAGCCTGGATGTTGGAGGCTTGCTTGCCCTTTTGGCCTTGAGTCACTTCGAAGGAGACCTTTTGGCCTTCTTGCAGGGACTTGAAACCGCTCATGTTGATTGCGGAAAAGTGTGCGAACAGGTCCTCGCCGCCGTCATCGGGAGTGATGAAACCGAAACCCTTTGCGTCGTTGAACCATTTAACAATACCAGTTGCCATGTGTTTTACTTCCTTACTAAAAAAACGGGGAAATCCCCCCGCGAGACTATTTGATATCGAAGATTGCACATGGTGAAACCAGTACTGCACAGACTTTGAATCAAACACCTGGGAGCCTTTTACGTGGTTAATCGGACGGCGTCAAGGTAATTCGCAAATAAAAACCCTTTACAGTCCGACTATTTGCTCTTTGCCTGATACCACCCTTGGCTGCGATTCACGATTTGCACCACGCTCAGCATCACCGGCACCTCGATCAGCACCCCGACAACGGTTGCCAGCGCCGCCCCGGACTCGAAGCCGAACAGGCTGATGGCGGCCGCCACGGCCAGTTCGAAGAAATTGGATGCCCCGATCAGGGCCGACGGCCCCGCCACGCAATGTGCTTCGCCGAAACGGCGATTGAGCCAATAGGCGAAACCGGAAACGAAATAAACCTGGATGGTGATCGGCACGGCAAGCATCAGGATGATGAGCGGCTGGGCGACGATGGCCTTGCCCTGGAAGGCGAACAGCAGCACCAGCGTCAGCAGCAATGCCACGATGGAAACGGGGTTCAGCAGCGACAGGACTTTATGCAGCGCCGCCTGTCCGCCGCGCACCAACAGATATTTCCGCCAAATCTGCGCCAGCAACACGGGAACCACGATATAGAGCATGACCGACACGATCAGCGTATCCCACGGCACAATGATGGACGAGATGCCGAGCAGCAGCGCCACCAATGGCGCGTAGGCGAACACCATGATGGTGTCGTTGAGCGCCACCTGGCTCAGGGTGAACAAGGGCTCGCCGTTCACCAGCCGGCTCCACACGAACACCATCGCGGTGCAGGGTGCCGCGGCCAGCAGGATCAGTCCGGCGATGTAGCTGTCTATCTGTTCCGCCGGAAGATACGACGCGAACAAGTGGCGAATGAACAGCCAGCCCAACAAGGCCATGGTGAACGGTTTGACCGCCCAGTTGATGAACAGCGTGACGCTGAAGCCACGCCAGTGTTTGTGTACCTCGCGCAAGGCATAGAAGTCGATGCGCAGCAGCATGGGGACGATCATCACCCAGATCAGCAATCCGACCGGGATGTTGACTTTGGCGATCTCCAGCGTCCCCAGCCACTGGAACGGCGCAGGCATGAACTCGCCCAGCACCACGCCGACGACGATGCACAGGAAGACCCAGATAGTGAGATAGCGTTCGAACAGGTTCATTTGCAATGCCCGGCTTGAGTTTCAGGATTTGTGACGCAACAGGAATCGGCTGCCGCCTTGGTCTCCACAGTCGATTTCCCGAGATAACGCTCGGCGAGATTCAGCATTGCACGTGCAGGTGTCTCCTTGACCTTCTGCGCCAGGTCGACCGCATAGCGCATATCCAGATCGCTCACGCCGAGTTTGCGCGCCTGGTCGTAATGGTATTTGAAGCAGGGTTCGCAATTGGCGGCGATGGCCGCACCGATGGCGACCAGCTCTGCGACCTGTCCGGTAAAGATCGAAGGTGTAGCGGGATCGGATACTTGCGGTTCTTTCATCTCATTCTCCTTAGTCCTGGATACGTCCGATCTCGGCGAGTTTCTCTTTCAGGGCAAGTTTGTCCATCTTTTCGATCGGCAAGCTCATGAACAACTGGATGCGACGCGCCAACTGCTCGGCGGCCTTCTTGAACGCGGCACGCCGCGCTTCGTCGCCCTCGACATGCGCCGGATCGGGAATGCCCCAGTGCGCCGTAGCCGGATGCCCCAGCCAGACCGGGCAAGTCTCTCCCGCCGCGTTGTCGCACACGGTGAAGATGAAATCGAACTCCGGCGCACTGGGGGCGGCGAACTCGTCCCAGCTTTTGCTGCGCAAACCATCGGTGCTATAGCCCTGCCCTTGCAGCCATTCCAGTGCGCCCGGATTGACACGTCCGGCCGGCTTGCTGCCCGCGCTATAGGCCTTGAATTTGCCTTTGCCCAGCACGTTGAACAGCACCTCGCCCAGGATGCTGCGAGCGGAATTGCCGGTGCACAGCACCAGTACGTTGTATTGTTTTTCAGTCATTTCGATTTTCCTTCAGCGTCCATCAACATTTTTTGCCCGGCGCCTTGCAGGCATCCGCATTCCCGCCGCAGCAGTTCTCCGTCAGGTAGTCCACCATGCCGTTCATCACCGCGAAGTTTGCGGCGTAGTAAACGAAGCGGCCATCCTGCCGGCTCTCCACCAGCCCGGCATGGCTGAGCGTCTTGAAGTGAAACGACAGCGTGGCCGGCGACACCTTCAATTTTTCGGCGACCTGCCCGGCCGCCAATCCATCGGGGCCGACGGTCACCAGCAGCCGGTAGATCGCCAGGCGCGTGGGCTGCGCCAGCGCCGCCAAAGCCTTCACCACTTGAGCCGGTTTCATCATTTTATATTTCCACTATTAAACAATTATGAAAATGTCAGGCGCAATTAAAACAGGAAACCGTTGTCCGTTCAAGCAGCCGATTTGCCGGTTCACGAAGATAATCGTTTTAACCAACGCCGAATATTTATATGATGCGCCCTCGATCAACAGCCGGATGTTTCTCCGCAGCAAGAAGACAACATGACAGACCACTCGCACCACCACGATCATGACCATGCGCACCACCATGTCGCGAACTACGACCGCGCTTTTGCCTTCGGTATCTCCCTGAATGTCCTGTTCGTTCTGGTGGAGGCCTATTTCGGCTGGCAAGCCGAGTCGCTCGCCCTGCTCTCGGATGCCGGACACAATCTGAGCGATGTGCTGGGCCTGGTGATGGCATGGGGCGGCTTCTATCTGGCACGGTTGCGTCCCAACCAGCGGCACACCTACGGTCTGGGCCGCGCGACCATGATGGCGGCGATGTTCAATGCGCTGTTGTTGCTGGTCGTTGTGGGCGGCATCGTTCTGGAAGCCATCGACCGCTTCGCCCAGCCGGTTCCGATCCAGGGAGGGACCGTCATGCTGGTCGCCGCCGTCGGCGTGGTGATCAACGGCGCCACCGCCTGGCTGTTCATGTCGGGCAACAAGCATGACATCAATCTGCGCGGCGCCTTTCTGCACATGGCGGCGGACGCGCTGGTGTCGCTCGGCGTGATCGTCGCCGGCGCGGCATTCGTCCTGACCGGCTGGACCTGGCTGGACCCGGCGATCAGCCTGGTGATCGCGCTGGTGATCCTGTTCAGCACCTGGGGATTGCTGCGCCATGCCCTGCACCTTTCACTGGATGGCGTACCGGCCTCGATCGAGCTGGAGAGCGTAAGGAATTACCTGACGGCATTGGACGGTGTCACCGCGATCCACGACCTGCATGTGTGGGCGATGAGCACCTCGGAGATCGCCCTGACCGTGCACCTCATCATGCCGGACGGGCATCCCGGCGATGATTTTCTGTGCGACATCGCGAAGGAACTGCACCACGACTTCGCCATCGCCCACACCACCATACAAGTCGAGACGGGCGACAAGCCATGTATCCTGTCCGGCCATACCCACTGACGAGTCGGCGAACCGGCAATCACTTCCCCCAGAATGCCGGCTGTTTCCTGAAGCGCCGTATGGACTTGCGCAACGCCGCATACTGATGGGGCTGGCTGCGCGCTATCCAATCCCTGACCACCCCGATGGCATCCTGATGGGCCGACAAGGCCGGGGCTTCCGCCAATTCATCCAGCAGGCGATGCGCCACCGCGACATCGTTGATCTGCCCCAGCACGTCCTGTACCTCGCTTAGCGCGGCAAGAAAAGATTTCGTTTGCTGCTTGTCGTACAAGCCGGCGAAGAATTCCGCGCTATATCGCAATTTCTTGGCAAGGATGCGCAAGGCATGTAATTGCTCCGCCTCGAGTCCATTCAGCTGCAGCCCGGCCTGGTCAAAGCGCTTGGACAGTTTACGCAGACGACGCGTTGCGAAATCGCATGCCCGCAGTTGGTCGCCATCCTGCTGCCAATATGGCCCGTTCATCCAGATGGCGAAACGCAGGATCAGCCGCTGCAACTCACGCGCCTGCGTCTCGCTGCGCAGCGCCTCGTAGCGTCCAGTGCGCCGTTGCTCACTTGCCGCCATCAACGCCTGCACCCCGCCATCTCCGGGCATGCGCGCGCACATCGGCCCTACCGTTTCGGCGATGAACACATCCCATTCGCGTATGCGCCCCAGAGCGACGCACAGCGCGGCGACCTCCGAGCTCAACGAAGCCAGCTCCGCATCGAGGTGCACCTTCGCGGCCAGGCGCAGCACCACGCGCAAGCGCCGCAATGCCACGCGCATCTGGTGCAGGTACTCCGCATCGTCGCCATGCATCGCCCCGTGCAGATTGCCCTGCAAATGCTGCAGGCAAGACCAGACCAGCGTTTGCAGCACCTCCATCAGCGTGTCCGCCTTGTCCAGTTGCGGCGCCGAACCTTTGACCGGCGCATCGTTATATCCCGACAGCAGACGGTAGCCCTGCTCCGCCTTGCTCACCGTCTCCAGCTCGAACGGCACGATATCCAGAAGCGCCAGCGCCAGTTCGAACAGCTTCCGCGGCTTGCCGGATTTCAGTTCCAGCTCCAGCTCGCAGATCGGGAAGCTGTGCTGTTCGGTGCGCACTTCGCCCTGATCCATGCACAGCTCGATCTCCGCGCCCTCGAACTTCAGCAAGCGCATGTTGCGGGAGAAGTCGGTGACGAACACCGGCTGCAAATCCTTGCGCACTCCCCGCGGCAGCTCGCCGCCGGCAGCCTTGAGCGCATCGAGTTCCAGCGCTTCGCCTGCCACCGGCATTTCCCATTCGTTGCGCTGGTGCAGCCCGGCCTGCACGCCCCCGCCGCCCTTCAGGGTCTGCAGCCATTGCTTACCGGCACGCCGCAGGCGCAACGCCATCGCATGGCCGCGCAGATCGAGCGAGGGTGTGTCGTAATAGACGCTATACAGCTTGTTGTTGGAGGCACGCGAGACGGCCAGCTTCCTGAGCAAAGGATGGCGCTTGAGCCGATCCAAGCGCTCAGATGAAATGGAAAGTTTGAGTTCGGTTTCGACTGCCATGTCCGCAAAAAAACGCTACGTGGGAGTGCCAACTATAGCAGGCTATGGCCTGTACGGCGCGCCACGCAGGACAGTTGCCATGAACCGGCATTAGGCGTTTAATCGAAACCAGCCAAGGTTATCCGGCACGCATAACACCATGGGAACATTGATATGCCGACATCGAACCTGACTCCTTCCGAACTTCGCCTCACCATCGCCCCGGATGCGCTGGGGTTCGCCGACACGTCCGAATTGCTGGAACATCCGCTGCCCTGGATCGGTCAGGAACGGGCGGAAGTCGCGGCCCGTTTCGGCCTCGGCATGGATCAGCCGGATTACAATCTGTTCGTGCTGGGCGAGGTCGGCAGCGGCCGCTCTTCGCTGCTCCGGCAGGCAATGCAAGCCGCCGCCGAAAAACGCTCCGTGCCGCCCGACCTTTGCTATCTGCACAACTTCGACGCGCCCGAGCATCCGCGCGCGCTGCGCCTGCCGGCCGGCCAGGGACGGCTGCTGCGCCAGCTCATGGCGCGCATGACGAAATCGCTGCAGACCGAAATCCCCCAACGCCTGGAACGTCAGGACTTCAAGGACGAAAGCGAGCGCATCGAGAAGACCTACAAGACCAAAGAGGCCGAAATCTACGCCGAACTCGAGGCCTTTGCCGAAGCCCGCAGTTTCACCATGCACCGCGAATCCGGACATCTGCTGTTCACGCTGCGAGGCAAGAAGGGGCACGCCATGACCGAGGACGAAGTGCTTCTCCTGCCCAGGGAACGCCGTGCCGAGATCGAGCGCGCCGAACAGGAACTGCGCACCGAGATCAGCCACTACCTCGACAAGGTCCGGCCGATGGAACAGGCGAAGAACGAGGCGCTGGCCGCATTGCGGCGCCAGGTGGTGAAGCCGCTGCTGGACCACGAATTGCAGGAGATCCGCGTCGGCCTGAAGAAGCAGATCAAGGACTCCGTCAAGCTCGGGTCGTATCTGGACCATGTGGTGCATGACGTGCTCGACAACCTCGAACTGTTCAAGGTTTCAGATAACGACGAAGAACTGCGCAAGGAAGCGCTGGGCAAGGTGCTGTCCCGCTACCGGGTGAACCTGGTGGTGGACAACGACGGGCTGACCGGCGCTCCGGTGATCGTCGAAGACAATCCGTTGTTCCGCTCGCTGTTCGGCAGCATCGAATACCAGACCGAGAACGATGTGCTGGTGACCGACTTTTCCCGCATCCGCGCCGGCAGCCTGCACAAGGCGCACGGCGGGTTCCTGATGCTGCACCTGCGCGACCTGGTGGCCGATGGCCTCGTCCTGGAAAAGCTGCGGCGGTTCCTGCGCAGCGGCCGGCTGCAGATCGAGGAACCCGGCACGACCTATGCGCCGGTCGCGGCGGTTTCCCTCGAGCCCGAGGCGGTGGACATCGACGTCAAGATCGTCCTCATCGGTTCGCGCGAGCTGTATTACGAACTGCAGGAGGCCGACCCGGAGTCCGCGCGCCGCTTCCGCGTCAAGGTGGACTTTGCCGAAAGTTTCCTGTCCAGCGATGCGACCCGCCGCGCCTCGGCCATCTTCGTCGCCCACGCCTGCCGGGAACGGGGATTGCCGCATTTTTCCGCGGCCGCCGTGGCACGCCTGCTGGAGGATGGGCACCGCGAAGCGGAAGACCGGACGCGCCAGAGCGCGATCTTTTCCCGCACCGAGGCACTGGTGATGGAGAGCGCCGCGCTGTGCAGCGCGCGTGCCGGCCGCCTGGTCGAGGCGGCAGACGTCGAGGCGGCGCTGGCTGCCCGCACCCTGCGCCACGATTACCCGGAACAGCGCATGCGTGAAGCCATCGCCGAAGGCGACATGATGATCGCGCTGCAGGGCGAGCGGGTCGGCCAGCTCAACGGGCTGACCGAGATCGACCTGGGGGATTACCGCTTCGGCTTTCCGGTGCGCATCACGGCGCGCACCTACGCGGGGGAGGACGGACTGCTCAACATCGAACGCGAAGTGGAAATGTCCGGCCCTATCCACGACAAGGGCGTGCTCATCCTGCACAACTACCTGTCCGCACTGTTCGTCCGCAACGCGCCGCTCGCACTCAATGCCTCCGTCGTGTTCGAACAGGAATACAGCGGCGTGGAGGGCGATTCCGCTTCCTGCGCCGAGTTATATGCCCTGCTCTCATCCCTGTCCGGATTGCCGCTCAAACAGGGCATCGCAGTGACCGGCGCGGTCAACCAGCACGGCGAGGTGCTGCCGGTAGGCGCCATCAACGAAAAGATCGAGGGTTATTTCCGCGTCTGCGCGACCGCCGGACTGGACGGCAGCCACGGCGTACTGATCCCGCTGCGCAACCGCCGCCACCTGATGCTGGAGCGCAAGGTAGTCGAGGCCGTCGAACAGGGGTTGTTCCATATCTATACCGCAGAGCACGCGATCGAAGGCATCGAGCTGCTCACCGGCCTACCCGCAGGCCTCGCGAACGATGCGGGTGCCTATCCGCGCGGCAGCGTGCTGGGCCATGCACAGAAAACCTTGCAGGCCTATCGCCGCGCCTGCCAGGCATCGGAACACACCAAGACCGTACACAAGCGTTAACCGGCGTCAATTCCTGATCTTGTGCTCCGGCCGGGGCCGTTGTTCACGCTTGATGCTTTTCGCCTTTTCATTGCCGCCTCTTTGCGTCGCATTCCGGACCTTTTCCTTGCGCAACACATCGCGGCGCTGTTCGGCCTTTTTCCGCTGATTTGCATGCACCTTTTTGCGCGCCTCTTTTGCCGACACTTTCCCGGCGGGCTTATCGCGTGTTTTTTCCAGCTGTTTGATGCGGTCTTCGCGCAGCTGCTTGATGCGATCCCGCAGCTGGGCCTTGCGCTGCGGGATGAGTCCCTCGATCACCAGTTTGCGCTTTGCCCAAAACATCGGCTTTTGAGCCAGGAACACCGGTGCGACCGCCCGGTACCTGGGCGCAAAGGCGAACTTCTCCGGCGTCACGACGCTCTCCCCGTACTTCGTCTTCAGCACCGTTTCGCCTTCGTTGACCATGTCGTAGGTGCCCGCCTCGTCGCCGTCGGTCTCTTCGATCACGGTGGTCTCATGGTCGGTTCCCCGGATGCCGATGGTGGCGGTCGGCGTGGTGACGCGGTAGCCCGATGGGGTGTATTGGCCGATCCAGCCGGTGATGGAGCGCATCGCCCCCTTGACCAGCGACATGTAAACCTTATCGTCCGGGCCGCCTTCGGCCTTGTATTCGTCCACGCGAAACTCGGTGTCCGGCCGGATGGCGATAATTCCGCCGTCCACGGTCTCAAGGTGCACCTCGCCGTCGTCATCGGTAGCGATGGTCTGCCCTGCATATATCTTCTGTCCGACGGAAACTGCCTTCCATTGCATGTCGTCGGCCGACACGAATGCTTTGCCTGAAAGAGAATCGACCGTGGCAAACAGCTCTGCCGCATGCGCGGCGTTGCCGAAAGCCAGCAACATCAACATGACGAGTATGTTCCTCATGGCTCCTCCTTAAACCACCGGCAATCCGGCTGGTTCGCTACTCGTAGCGCAGGAAATTCTCCGCCGGGGTTTCGCCGCCAAAGCGGTCGATCAGGACTTCGAGTTCAGGCATCAGCATGTCGCCCTCGTCATCCTCCAGCACCCCATCGCCCATCAAGCGCCCAGCCAGACCTGCGTCCAGCGCCCTCCTGACATCGGCCAAGGTGGCCGGATTCTCGCGATTCTCGTCGTTCGCAACAGTCTCAATCACCCGCGAGAGTTGTTCACTGGCAAAGGCGTGGATGAAATCCACCGCTGCTGCCGATTCTCCAAACCCGTCGATCAGCATATCCAGTTCGTCGACGACCGATTCGTTAATGTCGAAGTGGTGCATCTCTTCGGTGTCGCTAAGCTCCTCTGGCAGGTCATTCACGATGAACGAACGGACCATAGCCAGCGTGACCGGCTCGTCAGTCTCCAATTGGTCAATGATGCTTTCGATGAGCTTGGACAGCTCCGGGCTAACGCGGGTAGAGATGTCGATCGGATTGCGGATCATGATTCCCTCCTGTGACGTGGCAAAGACAAGAGATGGCAGCGGCTCAAAACCGCTGCATCCCGCTTGGCCCACTATAGCAACACGGGACGATCCGGCAATTCGTTCAATTTCTCACCCGCATGCGGGTAATGCTGTATGAGGTGCTTGCCAACGCTGCGGATGCCGGCGAGCACACCTTCCTCGAACCGGCCCTCGCGAAAAGCCGCTTCCATTTCCCCGCAGATCGTTTCCCATACCTGCGGCCCCAGCCTGGCATGAATGCCGCGGTCGGCGACGATCTCGACGTCGCGGTCGGCCAGCAGCAGGTAGATGAGCACACCGTTGTTGTGTTCGGTGTCCCACACGCGCAGCAGCGAGAACACGTCGATGGCCCGTTCACGCGCGGTCTGGCCAGCGAGCAACGGCGAGAGGTCGAGCGCGGCCTCGACCGCGAAACGGACCTGCCCGCTGTGCTGCGCCTCGATCTCTCGGATCGCGTGCTCGATCGCGTCCAGGACGCGCGGAGGAAAGGCGCGCCGCACTGAAGTACGCCCGGTAGACAAATGACGCATGATGCGTTTTATATCCATTTCACCCTGACCATAGGGGCGCGATTCATCGCGCCCTGATTGATTGCCATACCCGAAAGGGCGCGATGAATCTCGTCCCTACCATCGTCCCGAGGCTCCGCCGCCACCAAAGCCACCGCCCCCGCCGCTGAAACCTCCCCCGCCGAAGCCGCCGTGACTGCCGCCCCCAAACCCGCCGCTGCCATACCCGCCGAAACCGCGCCGCGTGCCACCCAGCAGCACGAACACAAACGCCATCACACCGACCAGCAACGCCACCAGCAACGGCGCAATCGTCAGCCAGGCCACCAGCCCCAGTCCGCCGCCCGTCAGCAGCGCCGCAGGGAGACGCCCGAGCAGCGCGCGCAATATCCCGCCCACGACCACCACCAGCCCGAAGGCGGCGAACAGCATGGACTCTATGTCGAATTTGCCGGTCGCTGCCGTGCGTTCCGACGGTGCAGGCAGTGGCTCGCCTTCGATCACCTTCGTCATCGCCGCCAGCCCCGCTTCGATGCCCGGATAGAACTCACCGCGCTTGAAGTACGGCACGATGATCTCTTCGACGATGCGGTTCGCGGTGGCGTCGTTCAGCACGCCTTCGAGGCCGTACCCCACTTCGATGCGCAGCGCGCGGTCGTCCTTGGCGACGAGCAGCAGCGCGCCATCGTCCACGCCCTTGCGTCCCAGCTTCCACGCATCGGCCACACGGATGCCGTATTGCTCGATGGTTTCCGGCTGAGTGGTCGGCACGATCAGCACGGCGAGTTGCGCGCCCTTGCTCTTCTCGAATGCGGCGAGACGGGATTCCAGCGTCTGGATCTGTTGTGCATCGAGCGTCGCGGTGAGGTCGGTGACGCGCGCCAAAAGCGGCGGCACGGCCACTTCGGCCCGCGCCGCCCCGCACAGCAGCGCGAGCAAGAGGAGCAACGCTATAAGCCTTTTCATTTCAGGCTATCCAGAAAGATTGCCGTCCCTTCCCCCATGCATGGGGAAGGTCAGGATGGGGGGTAGAACAGTGGAGAAACTGAGCTTCTACCCCCTCCCTAACCCTCCCCCTGCAAGGGGGAGGGATCGTTCCTTCCGGGGTGAGCTCCCGTCTCATGTCATTTTGCCGGAGCCGGCTGGGGTGCGTTGAAGTCGACCGTCGGCGGGCGCGAGATCTCCTTCTCGTTCTCTACCGTGAACGACGGTTTGACGCTATAGCCGAACAGCATCGCAGTCAGGTTGGTCGGGAAGGAGCGCACCGCGACGTTGTATTCCTGCACCGCCTTGATGTAGCGGTTGCGCGCTACGGTGATGCGGTTCTCCGTGCCTTCGAGCTGGGCCTGCAGGTCGCGGAAGTTCTGGTCGGATTTCAGTTGCGGGTAGTTTTCCGACACCACCAGCAAGCGGCTCAATGCCGAAGTCAGCTCGCCCTGCGCAGCCTGGAATTTCGCGAACGCCTGCGGGTCGTTGATCAGCTCCGGCGTGGCCTGGATGCTGCCCACCTTCGCACGTGCCTCGGTGACACCCAGCAGCACGGTCTTCTCCTGCGCCGCATAGCCTTTGACGGTGTTCACCAAGTTCGGGATCAGATCGGCGCGCCGCTGGTACTGATTCAGCACCTCCGCCCAACTCGCCTTGATCTGTTCGTCGGTCGTTTGAAAAGTGTTGTAGCCGCAACCGCTCAACAGCACCGTCAGCAAAACCATCCATAAGGCACGCATCGTCGACTCCTGTAGATAGAAAAAATGCGGGAAAACTATAGCGCCGGTCCCCTTTTCGGTGATTGTATTGCCGGCAAATTAAGTTAGTTGGCCTATCCTACGCTCTAAATACAGCTACTTAAGCGAAACGCGACTCGCATTCATGACACGTTCCTCTACCTGGCGAAGTATATCCCCCTCCAATTTCTTTCTAACCCAACCTGACGATGCGCTATCTCTCTTAGCAATCCAACCTGACTCCAAATCTGCCAGCATCAGGATCGATGGATCGAATCTTGTTGCCTCAAGCAGACTGACAATTTCAAGGCCATCATTCTTGGCCTTTTCTTCACCTAAAAATATCCATTCGGCATCATCATGAACTGCATAAAGAATGGCTTCACCTTTACTAGTAGCTGAACGTGAAACCAGCACTTCGGTATCCTGCGGCTCTTTAAACATCCACCTAGCTTCATCAGCTCTGTTTTTTGAGGAGTGGGAAACCGCATTTGGGTAAATGTCTTTGGACGAATTGAGACTATCTGCCAATCCACCAAGTCTCATTAATAACACGGATATTTCTCTTTTGGGGTCGGAGTAAAAATAGTCTATGGAGAAGCGTAGTGTCTCGCCAAATTGAGTAGCAATTGGCGGCAAAGCCAAGCTCCTCACTTGAATAGGCGTCCCTGAGCGTGCCTCATCTCGTACCCACCACGAGATAAATTCAAGTGCTCTAAGGCCTTGGGTGTCAGGAGTAATACCAAAATTAATTGCAACAACGAGTTCATTATCCAGTCCTCCCTTTGTTCTCTTAAGCGCGCCAAGGGGGAGATCACCATAAGGAAGAAGACTAAAGTCCCCCTCCCTAATTTCAGAAACATCGGTCTTGCCAACCCTAGCATCAGTGATGCCGGGAATAGATGCCACGGCCTCTTGAATCTTCTTAATTTCAGAGGGCATACCAGCTCCAAGAGATTGAAAAGAAAACATGAGCAGGAAACAAAAAAATAGACGCAACACTATTTCTCCGATGCTGTAGATAACTCGTTCACATCGTGCCGCACGCCACGCCAAATATCAAGGTGAACCCAAAACAAATTATATGAACCACGTCGAGCGACAAACATCTCCATCAGGATACTTGTATTCGTTCCAGCGGATCCTGCAAATAGAAGCTCCGCAACTGCCCGTATACCTCCGGGTAGACCTCATGCAGCACATCGGGCACCTCGAAGAAACATTCGGAAAGGACGGCGAAGAATTCCGCGGGGCTCTCCGCCGCATAGGGATCGATCAGGGTGTCCTCGCCGCCGTCCACTCGGCGGCAGAAGTCGTCGTAGGCGGTCTGCCAGTCGTGCGCCCACTCCTCCGGGCTCATGCCGGAATGCAGCGGCGGGCGGCCGTTCGCGCTGCCGTTGCGCATGTCCAGCTTGTGGGCGAATTCGTGGATCACGACGTTGTAGCCCTCGCCCCGCCCGGAATGCTGGACATCCTGCCAAGACAGCACCATGGGGCCGCCCTCCCAGGACTCGCCGCTGCGTGCATGGCGCACGTGGTGGACGACACCGGCCTCGTCCATCTGTTCGCCGTCGTAAAGGAATTCGCCCGGATAGACCACGATCTCGTTCCAGCCTTCGTACCAGCCGTAGCCGAGGTTGAGCACGGGCAGCGCAGCGAAGGCGGCGATGACGGTGGCCATGCCCAAATCCACCTTGAACTCGCCCGCGCCGTTGAACGACTTGTCGCGGAGCAGCCTACCCGCAAGTTCGCGCAGGCTGGCGATTTCCTCCGCGTTCAGGCCGTCGAACACGGGCGCATCGATGACCGACTGCCAGGCTTCCTCGTCCAGGATGGGCGCATCCTTGTTCCGCCCGAACAGACCGGAAAAGAAACCGCCCATGGCTTACCGGTTAGACCGCCTGCCCGGCCGCATGGCCGGAGGCCCACGCCCACTGGAAGTTGTAGCCGCCGAGCTGGCCGGTCACGTCCACCACCTCGCCGATGAAATACAGGCCCGGCACTTCGTTGCATTCCATGGTCTTGGACGACAGCGCGCGCGTGTCCACGCCGCCGCAGGTGACTTCGGCCTTGGTGTAGCCCAGCGTGCCGCTGGGGGTGACCTGCCAGTCGTGGATGCTCGCGGCGATCAGCTTGCGCTGCTTGTCGTTGTACTGGTTGAGCGGCAGGTTCTCGATGCCGGGCAGTTGTTCGCACCATGCCTCGGCGAAGCTCTTCGGCCACCATTGAATCAGGTAGTTGCTCAGCAGTTTCTTGCTGCCCTTCTGCTCGTCGAGCTGCGCCGCCATGTCGAGATCGGGCAGCAGGTCGATGTGCAGCGGCTGGCCGTGCTGCCAGTACGACGATATCTGCAGGATCGCCGGACCACTCAGGCCGCGGTGGGTGACCAGCATGTTTTCGCGGAACGATTGCTTGCCGAAACTCACCGTCACGTCGAGCGAGACGCCGGTCAGGTCGGCATAGGGCTTCCAGTCGTCGGGGGCCACACTCAGCGGCACCAGGCCGGGCCTGAGTTTGGCGATGGGAATGCCGAACTGCTCGGCGACGTGGTAGCCGAACGGCGTCGCGCCGGTCTTGGGGATGGACAGGCCGCCGGTCGCGATCACCAGCGACTTGGCTTCGAAGTCGCCGCGCGAGGTGGCGACGTGGAATTTATCTTCATGCTTGATCTCGCCAATCTCGCAGTTCATGAAGCGCTTCGCGCCCGCCTCGTCGCATTCGCCGCGCAGCATGGCGATAATCGCCTCGGAGCCGTCGTCGCAGAACAACTGGCCGAGCGTCTTCTCGTGGAAAGCGATGTTGTGCTTGTACAGCAGCGAGATGAAGTCCTGCGGCTTGTAGCGCGCCAGCGCGGAGCGGCAGAAGTTCGGGTTGGACGAGATGTAGTTGTCCGGGCCGACGTCGCGGTTGGTGAAGTTGCAGTTGCCGCCGCCGGAGATGCGGATCTTCTCGGCGAGCTTCTTGGAGTGGTCGATCAGCACCACGGAGCGCCCGCGCTGCG
>DASTGP010000176.1:0-31605 GCA_035605585.1 Gallionella sp.
GGCGTTCACGCGGGCTGCGCGCTCCAGCAAACGGGAGTGCAGATAGAACACGTCGCCAGGGTAAGCTTCACGGCCGGGCGGACGGCGCAGCAACAGGGAGATCTGACGATACGCCCAAGCTTGCTTGGTCAAGTCGTCGTAAACGATCAGCGCGTCTTCACCGCGATCGCGGAAGTATTCGCCCATGGTGCAGCCGGCATACGGTGCCAGGAACTGCATCGCAGCGGAATCGGATGCAGTAGCTGCAACGACGATGGTGTATTCCATCGCGCCGTGCTCTTCCAGCTTGCGCACCACGTTGGCAACGGTCGATGCTTTCTGGCCGACGGCAACGTAGATACAGGTCATTTTCTGACCCTTCTGGTTGATGATGGCATCCACTGCCACAGCGGTCTTACCGGTTTGGCGGTCGCCAATGATCAGTTCGCGCTGGCCGCGGCCGACGGGAACCATGGAGTCGATGGACTTCAGGCCGGTTTGCACAGGCTGGTCAACGGACTTACGTGCGATAACGCCCGGTGCGACCTTTTCGATCTTGTCGGTCAGCTTGGCGTTGATCGGGCCCTTGCCGTCGATCGGCTGACCCAGCGCGTTCACCACGCGGCCGCGCAGTTCGGGGCCAACCGGCACTTCCAGGATGCGGCCGGTGCACTTGACGGTGTCGCCTTCGGTAATGTGTTCGTATTCGCCCAGCACCACGGCGCCGACGGAGTCGCGCTCGAGGTTCAGCGCCAGACCGAAGGTGTTGCCCGGAAATTCCAACATTTCCCCTTGCATCACGTCGGACAGGCCGTGCACGCGAACGATACCGTCGGTCACGCTGACGACCGTACCTTCGGTACGGGCTTGCGTCAGCGCTTCGAAGTTCTCGATGCGGCTGCGGATCAAATTGCTAATTTCAGAAGGATTGAGCTTCATCTGGATTTCCTTATCTTGATAATTCTTTATCAGGCCAGGGCGTTCGCCATTTCGCCAAGACGGGTGCGTGCAGAACCATCGATCACCTTGTCCCCGGCACGAATCACCACGCCGCCCAGCAATTCTTTGTTGACTTTACAGACCAGCTTGACTTCGCGACCCATGCGCTTTTTCAGCGAGCTGACGATCTTGTCCTGTTGTGCAGCCGACAATTCGAATGCCGAATCCACCACCACATTGACGGTCTTTTCCGCTTCCGCCCGCAGAACCTCGTAGATCCCGGCGATTTCCGGCAGGATCAAGAGACGCTGGTTGTCCGCCAGCACGCGGATGAAATTCCGCTGCTGAGGTTTGGCTTCGCCACCCAAAAGGGCATCCATCAGACCTTCGACTTGAGTCTTGGCAACGCGCGGACTGGTAACAACGGCACGCAATTCCGGATTCCCGATCGCCTCGGCCAGAGATACCAACATCTCGGACCAACCCTTCAGGTCTCCCAGTTTTTGCGCCTCCTCGAACGCCGCTTGGGCGTAGGGTCGTGCAGTGGTAAGAGCTTCAGACATGGCGTTTAGATTTCCGCAACTAGTTTATCGAGCAGATCGTTGTGAGCCTTGGCATCGATCTCGCGACCGAGGATCTTGCCTGCGCCAGCCAGAGCAATCGCCGACACCTGAGTGCGCAGCTGCTCCTTGGCACGGAACACTTCCTGATCGATCTCAGCCTTGGCACCCGCGATGATGCGGTCGCCTTCGACCTTGGCCTGAGTCTTCGCGGCTTCGACGATCTCGCTTGCGCGCTTTTCACCGTTGGCCACGATTTCGCCCGCCTTTTCCTTTGCTTCGCGCAGGATCTCTGCGGAGCGCTTGGCAGCCAGTTCCAGATCGTGCTTGGCACGTTCTGCATCAGCCAGGCCGTCGGCGATCTGCTTCTTACGCTCGTCCAGAGCTGCCACGATCGGCGTCCAGACGAACTTCATGCAGAACCACACGAACAGCGCGAACATGATCAGCTGGGCGAGAAGAGTTGCATTGATATTCATGCAAGCTACCTTTCTTGAATTATGCTTTGTCGCTTATTCGGAGAATTAACCCACAACTGCGAACAGAACGTACATGGCGATACCGACAGCGATCATCGGAACGGCGTCGACCAGACCCATCACCACGAAGAACTGGGTACGCAGCATCGGGATCAGCTCAGGTTGACGAGCAGCGCCTTCCAGGAAGCGACCACCCAGGATACCGATACCAACAGCCGCGCCGAGCGCGCCCAAACCCATCATCAGTGCGCCAGCGATGTACAGCAGTGCGTTTGCCATTTCCATTTTCTATTTCTCCTATTGATAAAAGTAAAGTTGATGAAACCGTTATTAATGATGTTCTTGATGAGCCATATCCAGATAGACCACGGTCAGCGTCATGAAGATGAACGCCTGCAAGGTAACGATCAGGATGTGGAAGATCGCCCAGCCCAACGACAGCAGGATTTGGGAACCGAACAGCGTGACGCCGGCGAACGACAGGCCCGCCCAGGCGCCGCCCATCAGCGCGATCAGAATGAAGATCATTTCGCCAGCGTACATGTTGCCGAACAGACGCAGTGCGAGCGAGATTGGCTTGGCGATCAAGTTCACGCCTTCCAGCAGGAAGTTCACCGGCATACCCCACTTGCCGAACGGCTGCAGCGTCAGTTCGCCCATGAAACCGCCCAGACCCTTCATCTTCACGCTGTAGTACAGGACCAGCGCAAACACGCCGATAGCCATACCAAAGGTCGCGTTCGGATCGGTGGAAGGAACAACCTTAAAGAACGGGACGCCGAGAGACTTCATCAACAGCGGAACCCAATCGATGGGAATCAGGTCCATCAGGTTCATCGAGAACACCCAGAAGAAGATCGTCAGCGCCAGCGGGCCGACCATCGCGTTCTTGCTGGAGAAGGAACCGCGCACGCTGGTGTCGATAAACTCCAGCGCCCATTCGCAGAAGTTCTGCAGGCAGTTCGGTGTACCGGCTGTGGCGCTCTTGGCCGCACGGTAGAACATGAACATGAACACAGCGCCCAACAGGAAGGACATGATGAGAGTATCGAGATTCAGCGCCCAGAAACCCATTGCCTTGGCTTCTCCGGCACTGTGTGCAACACCCCATGTACCGTCGGGCAATTGCCCGTAGGTCAAATTCTGCAGGTGGTGCTTGATGTACTCACCCGACGTATGCGCCGCCTCATGCGCGGCTCCCGCTACCTCTGCTGCTCCCGCCATTTCACTGGACATTTTCCGCTACCTTCAGTATTTCAATCTCAATAACAGCCGCGCTGACAAAAGCGCCGCCTGCCCTAATACAAAGCCACCCAACACCGCGAGCGGCGACAACCTCAGCACTGCCATGCATAGCGCCAGCAATGCCACGACCACCAAGAACCTCTCGGCGGCGTAAAAATACATGAGCCGTAATTGAAGATGTGCATCATGGGCGGAGACCTGTGCCGCTCTGGACATTCGCCAGGCCAACAATGCTCCGTTGAGAACTGATACCACTCCCCCACTTAACACCGCTATCGCAAATTGCGGCGTCGCTCCCGTGCCGTATGCTATGCCCGCGATAAGCAGTGTGACCGCCATTTGCAGCCCAACCACCTTGCGTGCTAATTTTTTTTCTTTTGCCTCGGCTTCGAAAAGCGCGGCGATGATAGCGGCGTTTACCGGGGGTGTCAAACGTTCTTGCGACTCATCACCTACTTCTTTACTCAACTTCTCGGCCCTGCTTGAGCTTGTTCAGCAACTCATCCAGCTGGTCGTGGCTCATGTATTCGATCACCAGCTTGCCGCGCCCCTTGTTGCCCGGCTTGATTTCCACATGGGTTCCGAGGCAAGCGCTCATCTCCTCCTGCAGACGCTGTGTATCGCGACTGAGCTTGTGCGCCTTCGTCGGCTTGGCCTTTTCTTCCGGCTCCTGGGTCTGCTTCTGCACCAGCTTTTCCGCCTCGCGCACGGAAAGCCCCTCCAGCACGATCTTGTTGGCCAGCATGATCTGATGGCTGCTATCCAGCGGCAGCAGCGCGCGCGCATGCCCCATATCCAGCTGGTTTTCCATCAGCATGTTCTGCACGGCCTGAGGCAGTTTAAGCAAGCGAAGCAGATTGCTGGCCGCGCTGCGCGACCGACCCACAGCGTCCGCGGCAACCTGGTGAGTCATCTTAAATTCATCGATCAGGCGCTGAATGCCGACCGCCTCTTCCAACGGGTTCAGGTTCTCGCGCTGAATGTTTTCGATCAGCGCCATCGCCAACGCAGAGTTGTCCGGCACGCTGCGCACCAGCACGGGCACGTGACTCAACCCGGCACGCTGCGCCGCGCGCCAGCGCCGTTCGCCGGCGATGATTTCATAGCTGCTGTCGGCAAGTTGGCGCACCAGTATCGGCTGCATCACACCTTGCGCCTTGATCGACGCGGCGAGATCGTTCAGCGAATCCTCGTCCATGTGCGAACGCGGCTGGTATTTGCCGGGTTTGAGCATGCTGACATTCAGGTCACGCAATACATCATCCTTCTCGCTCTTCCCGCCGGACAGCAATGCGTCCAACCCTCTCCCCAAGCCCTTGATTGGTTTTGCCATTTTTTTCCCTTTGACTATGCAGCCGGTTGAGCTGCGTTATTCAATAGCTCCCCGGCCAGTGCCAGATATGCCTGCGTTCCCTTGGATAATTTGTCGTGATACAAGGCCGGCACACCATAGCTGGGCGCTTCCGCCAGGCGCACATTGCGCGGAATCACGGTGCGGTACACCTTGCTGCCGAAATGCTCCTGCAACTGGTCCGAGACTTGCTGTGCCAAAGTATTGCGGGGGTCGAACATGGTGCGCAGCAAGCCCTCGATCTCCAGATCGGGGTTCAGGTTGGCCCGCACCTTGCGGATGGTGTTCACGAGATCGCTCAGGCCTTCCAGCGCGTAGTATTCGCATTGCATCGGGATCATCACCGATTTTGCCGCGCACAGACCGTTCAGAGTCAGCAGGTTCAATGCAGGCGGACAGTCGATCAGCACATAGTCATATTCCGCCGAGACTGCCTGAACCGCATCGCGCAAGCGCGTCTCGCGGTGCGGCACGTCGACCAGTTCGATTTCCGCGCCAGCAAGATCGCGGTTCGCGGGCAACATATCGTATTTCCCGGCTTCAGAGCGCGCGCGTGCCTCAACTATGGTCTTGGTACCCAGCAGCACGTCATAGACGCTAGCCTGCAGATCGCGCTTGTCGACCCCGCTACCCATGGTCGCGTTGCCCTGCGGATCAAGGTCGATCAGCAGCACGCGCTGCTTGGCTGCGGCAAGACTGGCCGCAAGGTTCACGGTGGTCGTAGTCTTCCCCACCCCGCCCTTCTGGTTCGTTATGGCTAGTATCTTCGTCATGTTGCTTCGCTCCCCTTTTCATAGTGCTCAGCCATTGGGCATGTTGCGATCACCAAACTTCGCGCCGCGTGCAGCCCCGGCACCTGTAGCGGAATGATGCGTTCCACCATGCACCCGTCCGGCACTCCCGCCAACTCCCGTTCCGCCAACCCCTTCATCGCCGCCCAGCGGCCCTGTTCCGCCATCAGGTGGCGCGTGATCCGCAGGAAATCGCCCAGGTCGGTGAATGCCCGCGAGATGATCCCGTCAAACTTTTCCGCCGGTTGCCACTCTTCCACCCGTGCGCAGTGAACGCTCACGTTTTTCAGCCCCAATTCGATGACCGCCTGCTGCACGAAACTGGTCTTCTTACTGTTGCTGTCCAGCAACTCGAATTGCCAATCCGGCCTTACGATCGCCAGCACCACCCCCGGCAACCCGGCCCCACATCCCACATCAAGCCACCGGCCCGCCCACAGATGCGGCAGGACAGCGAGACTGTCGAGCAAGTGGTGACTCACCATTTGCTGTGGGTCACGGATCGCGGTCAAGTTGTAGACCCTGTTCCATTTGTGCAGCAATGCCAGATAGTCCAGCAGCTTGCGCTTTGCTTCCGCGTCCAGCGCAATGCCCAGTTGCGCGACGCCGCGCTGCAATTCCTCTTCGTAGCTCACGCCTGCTTCTTGTTCGGTTGACTGTCGCGGAAACCGCGCTTCAAGTGGACCAGCAGCAATGAGATCGCCGCGGGCGTCACACCGGAGATGCGTGCCGCCTGTCCGACCGTTTCCGGGCGGTACTTATTAAGCTTCTGCTGTACCTCAATGGACAGTCCGCGCACTTCGCGATAGTCCAGTTCGCCCGGCAGGCACAGCGTCTCGTATTGTTCATTGCGCTCTATTTCGTCGCGCTGGCGCTCGATATAACCCGAATACTTCGCCTGGATCTCCACCTGTTCGGCGACTTTTTCGTCGGCAACGCCCTCTCCCGCACCGGGTAAACTCAGCAGGGCGGCATAACTCACGTCGGGGCGGCGCAACAATTCATACAACGGATACTCGCGTTCGATGGGTTTGCCCAGCACGCGCACCGCATCTTCCGCCGGCAAGTTGCGCGGATTCACCCACGTGCTGCGCAGACGCTCCTGTTCGCGCGCAATCGATTCGCGCTTCTCTTCGAACGCTTCCCAGCGCACGTCGTCGACGATACCCAGTCTGCGGCCAATCTCGGTCAGACGCAGGTCGGCGTTGTCCTCGCGCAACTGCAAACGATACTCGGCGCGACTAGTGAACATGCGGTAGGGTTCGGACACGCCGCGCGTGATGAGGTCGTCCACCATCACGCCCAGGTAGGCTTCGTCTCTTCCCGGGCACCACGCATCCTGGTCGCGCGCCTGAAGCGCGGCATTGACGCCGGCGAGCAAGCCTTGCGCCGCAGCCTCTTCGTAGCCGGTGGTTCCGTTGATCTGCCCAGCGAAGAATAACCCTCGTATCGCCTTGGTTTCCAGGGAGCTTTTCAGCCCGCGTGGATCGAAGTAATCGTATTCGATGGCATATCCCGGTCTCAGGATATGTGCATTCTCCAGCCCCTTGATCGAGCGCACCAGAGCCAGCTGCACGTCGAACGGCAAGCTGGTGGAAATGCCATTCGGATAGATCTCGTGCGTGGTCAGCCCTTCCGGCTCGAGAAATATCTGGTGTGAAGATTTATCTGCGAAGCGGGTGATCTTGTCCTCGATGGAGGGGCAATAGCGCGGCCCTACCCCTTCGATCACGCCGGTGAACATCGGCGAACGGTCCAACCCGCCGCGGATAATGTCGTGCGTGCGTTGGTTGGTCTCGGTGACCCAGCACGGCAACTGTTTCGGATGCTGCGCGGCGTTGCCAAGGAAAGAAAACACGGGCACCGGATCATCTCCAGGCTGTTCCTGCATGACCGAATAATCGATGGTGCGACCATCGATGCGCGGCGGCGTGCCGGTCTTCAGCCTACCCATCGGCAGTTTCAGCTCACGCAAGCGGCGCGCAAGACTGATGGAAGGCGGGTCACCCGCGCGACCCGCCGGATAATTCGACAGCCCGACATGTACCAGCCCCGAAAGAAAAGTGCCTGCGGTGAGCACGACGGTCTTCGAGCTGAAGCGCAAGCCGAGCTGCGTAACGACCCCCTGCACCCGATCCTGTTCGACCAGAAGGTCATCCACCGCCTGCTGGAACAGCCACAGGTTGGGTTGATTCTCCAGCCGCTTCCGAATGGCTGCCTTATATAAGATGCGGTCGGCTTGGGCGCGCGTCGCGCGCACCGCAGGCCCTTTGCTGGAATTGAGGATGCGGAACTGGATGCCGCCCTCATCGGTTGCGGCGGCCATCGCGCCGCCTAGGGCATCGACCTCTTTGACCAGATGTCCCTTACCGATCCCGCCGATGGACGGATTGCAGGACATTTGTCCCAGCGTTTCGATATTGTGGCTGAGCAGCAACGTCTTGCAACCGGCGCGCGCGCTGGCGAGCGCCGCCTCGGTGCCGGCATGCCCACCGCCCACCACAATCACATCGAACATGTCTGGAAAATTCATGGCGCTACTGCATTTAAAAGGACGCGCATCATACAACACCGGATTCAATAATCCAACGCACGTTGTTTCACGTGAAACAACGGATCACTTGCCGATGCAGAAGCGAGCGAAGATTTCGCCAAGCAGATCGTCCGGGGAAAACTCGCCGGTGATCTCGCCGAGCGCGCGCTGCGCGAGGCGCAACTCCTCCGCGAACAACTCGGCACGAGTCAGCAATGCCTGCGCCTGGTCAAGGTGGGTTTGGGCAATATTCAGCGCCCGCAAATGGCGCTCGCGCGCCATGAATGCACCGCTCTCCTGGTCGCGCCAACCCACCATTTCCAGCAACTTGCCGCGCAACTCCTCCAGCCCCATTCCTGTCTTGGCCGATATGCCGATAGACGGGTCGCTCCCCGAAACCGGAACTGTCGCGCCATTCAAGAGGTCGGCCTTGTTGAACACCAGCAAGCGGGGTATATCCGCCGGCAACTCAGCGAGGATGGTCTCATCCGCGGGCGTCATTCCCATTTCCGCATTCAGCAACAACAGGATTAGGTCTGCGCGATGCAACATATGGTGGGTTCGCGCGATCCCCATACTTTCTACTTCGTCCTGCGTTTCGCGCAGTCCGGCCGTATCCATCACATGCAACTGCACGCCGCGGATCTGTATGGTCTGGCGGATGACGTCTCGGGTCGTACCGGGAACGTCGCTGACCAGCGCGACCTCTTCTCCTGACAACCGGTTAAGCAAGCTGGACTTGCCAACATTGGGCTGTCCGGCTATGACGATGTGCGCACCTTCGCGCAGCAGGCTACCTTGCTTGGCGGTCTCCAGCGTATGGCCCAATTTCTGCAAAATGTCTTTCAGCAACCCATCGCGTTGAGCGACATCGCCGCTGTCGACCTCCTCCTCAGGAAAATCCAGCATTGCTTCGACCAACATGCGCAGGTGGATCAGTTCTTCGACCAGGCCATGGATCTCCGCAGAAAAATCGCCTCGCAGCGAGCGCATCGCACTTCGAGCCGCTTGTGCAGTATTGGCCTCGATTAGATCGGCGACGCTTTCGGCTTGCGCCAAGTCCAGCTTGTCATTGAGATAGGCACGGCGTGTGAATTCGCCGGGCTGTGCCAGGCGCGCCCCAAGATCGAGACAGCGCTGCAGCAGCAGTTGCAGCACTGCGGGGCCGCCATGGCCTTGAAGTTCGAGGACATCCTCGCCGGTGTATGAATGGGGCGCCGGAAAATAAAGGGCGATACCCTGATCGAGGGTTTCCCCGTTATGGTCCAGGAAATCGCCGTAGGTGGCATGTCTCGGAGCGGGCAGTTTGCCCAGAACCCCGCGGGCAAGATCTTCGATGCCGCGACCGGATATGCGTACCACCCCCACCCCGCCACGGCCCTGCGCCGTGGCGATAGCGGCAATGGTATCAGCGTTTGGCAGGTGCACCTTTTTTCTCGGTTTCGGCTGTCCGTGTGATGTACCACTGCTGGCCAATGGACAACAGGTTATTCACGATGGAGTACAGCACCAATCCAGCCGGGAAGAAGAAGAAAATCACGCTGAAAGCAATTGGCATGATCTGCATGATCTTGGCTTGCAGAGGATCCGGCGGCGTTGGGTTGAGACGCATCTGCACGATCATGCTCACGCCCATGATCAGGGGCAAGATGTAATAAGGATCCGCCACCGACAGGTCGGTGATCCAGCCGAAAAATGGTGCGTAGCGCATCTCCACGCTGGACAGGATCGCCCAGTACAACGCAATGAACACCGGAATCTGAATCACCACCGGCAAACAACCACCCAGTGGGTTGATTTTCTCGGTCTTGTACAGATCCATCATGGCGCGGTTCAACTGTTCGCGGTCGTCACCATACTGTTGCTTGATCTTTTCGAGCTTGGGAGCCACCAAGCGCATCTTCGCCATCGAACGATAGCTAGCCGCCGACAGCGGGAAGAATACCAGCTTGATCAAGACCGTCAGCAGGATGATGGCGACGCCCCAGTTATGGGTCCAATCGTTGAACAGCGACATCAACCAGAACAGCGGCGTAGCGATAATGGTCAACCAGCCATAATCCACCGTCAGCCCCAAGCCGGGTGCGATTTTGTCAAGATCGGACTCTGCCGGGCCTGCATAAAGCGAAGATCCCAAAGTCGCCTTCTGGCCCGGTGCGACCATAACTTCAGGCAGAACCACACCGACCGCAAAGAGGTTGTTATCCAGCTTGCGAGTGAAATATTCACGACCAATCTTTTCCTTGGGCAGCCATGCCGCCACGAAGTAATGCTGCAACATGCCGATCCAGCCGTCTTCAGCCTGCTTCGGATATTCCGTCTTGCCCTTCTCGATCGCGGAGAAGTCGACCTTTTGGAATTTCTCCTTGTCGGTGTAAACGGCGGCACCAGTATAGGTTGGCAAGAGTGCAGAGCTACCTTCCGGAGGCACGCTGTCACGGACCAATTGGAAATAACTGCTGGCGCCAACGGGCTGTTGACCGGCGTTTTCCAGCTCATAAGAGATATCGACCAGATAGCTTCCCTTGTGGAAAGTCATCACCTTGACGACCTTTAGCGGCGAAGCGCCTTCTGCCGTGAGGCGCACCTGAACCTGTTCCGCGTTCCCGGTAAGTTCATAGCGTTCATGCTCTGCAGTAAACAGGCTGTTATGGTTAGGCAATCCCGCGCCCAGCAAGCCACTTTGAGCCACATAGTTATGTGTGCCTTCGCCACGCTGGAACAGCACCAGTGGCTTGCTCTTGTCCTTTGCATCAGGGTGCTTAAGCAACGCCAATCGGATGATATCGCCCCCGACCGTGCTGATTTCCGCTTCCAACAAGTCCGTCTTTACCTGCACGACCTTGCCGGTGGCACGCTGCACAACCTGCTGTGCGATGGCAGCCTGTCCCGACGCGGCTGGCAGCGCGGCCTTTCCAGACGCTTTGCCGGCCGCAGCTTCTTGCTGCACATAAAGCTCGGGGTGTTGGTAACGTTGCCAGCCGTCCCAGACCAGCACGAGCGAAAACGCAAAGATTAAAAACAGGAATAGTCTTTGAAAGTCCATGTCTAGTCTGAATATTTAAGGCGCGGGATCATACCCGCCGGGATTCCAGGGATTGCAACGAGCTATGCGTTTGAGGCCGAGCCAGCCCCCTTTGACGATGCCGTGCTTTGACACCGCATCACAAGCGTAATGGGAACAGCTGGGAGTGAATCTGCAGGTTGGCGGGCTAAGAGGGCTGATCAGGTATTGGTAACCATGTATCAGTTTGATCACAATTCTGCGCATCTGCCCTCTACCCGATTAAACAGCGTTTCCAAATCCTGACCCTGCTTGTCTTGTGCATAAGACCGCCTCACCATTACAACCAGGTCTATGCTGCGAGTCTTGATGCCATGCTTCCGGAACGCCTCGCGAACAATCCGCTTGACGCGGTTACGGTCCGTTGCGTGTGGCAACGTACGTTTGCTCGCGACAATGCCGAGCCTGGCATTGCTGTTACTATTGCGGGCAAAAAATATCTTGAAGTGTTTGTCGGCCACGTTGGCGGCCTGCAAGACACGATCAAATCCATCTTTGCGCAGCAACCGGTGCGCAGCGGTAAATACAGCCGACTTACTAGACAGCGAGTCTTGCACGGCCCTTGGCACGACGTGCATTGATGACTGCACGGCCGCCGCGTGTTTTCATGCGCACCAAAAAGCCATGGGTGCGTTTTCTTCTTGTTACGGATGGTTGGTATGTACGTTTCATGTTTTTTCCTCGGGTAAATCGTAAAACGCGCTATTACAAAGCCTTAACGTCTAAGTGTCAAGTCTAATTTACTTTTTTGCCTGTGGATAAGTTTCATCCTGCCATGTAGAATGCGGCATCTTTATACGTTGTTGAGCCCCTCTTTAATTTATTCACATGCAGGATATTTCTTTTTGGGATACATGCCTCCGCTCGTTCGAAAAGAGCCTGCCGCCGCAACAATATAATTCATGGATCAAACCTTTGGTGCTCAAGAGCGAAAACGGTTCGCTGATTCTCACGGCACCTAACAGTTTTACGTTAAAACTGGTTCAGGAACGGTTCATGCCGGAAATCAACCGGCAGGCCAGCCTCGCATATTCGCGTGTCCCGCCCTTCGAATTCCGTATCGTCGAATCCGAAGCAGCAAGCAAACCGCAAGAGGCAGCTCCTCCAAAGAAGAATGTACCGGCTCCAGTAACAGAGAACCGCCCAAAGAGCGAATCCTCGTTCCGCGGATATGGCAAGCTCAATCCCAACCTGACTTTTGACAATTTCGTTACCGGCAAAGCCAACCAACTTGCCTTTGCCGCTGCCACCCAAGTTGCGGAATTACCGGGAGCGTCCTACAACCCGCTCTTCGTCTATGGCGGGGTCGGCTTGGGCAAGACCCACCTCGTACAGGCAATTGGCAATCAGGTTCGCGCCAATAATCCGCAGGCAAAAATCTGTTACATGCACGCAGAGCGCTACGTTTCCGATGTAGTTCGCGCTTACCAATCTAACAAGTTCGAAGAATTCAAGCAGTATTACCACTCGCTCGATATCTTGTTGATCGACGATATCCAGTTCTTTGCCGGCAAGGCCAAGACTCAGGAGGAGTTCTTTTATGCGTTCAACACGCTGATTGATTCCCATAAACAAGTCATCCTGACCAGCGACACCTTTCCCAAGGAAATTTCCGGCCTTGAAAGCCGCTTGGTATCGCGTTTCGGCTGGGGACTTACCGTGGCTATCGAGCCACCCGAATTGGAGATGCGGGTAGCCATATTGTTAAAAAAGGCCAGCCTGGGCGGTTATGTGCTCGACGAAGCCGTGGCTTTCTTTATCGCGAAACACGTTAACTCGAACGTTCGTGAGTTAGAGGGCGCGCTCAAACGTGTTGAGGCATATGCCAAATTCCACCGTCGTGCGATCACCGTCGAAACCGCCAAGGAAGCGCTCAAAGACATACTGATTGCGCAGAGTCGGCAGATTTCCATCGAAAATATCCAGAAAACAGTAGCCGATTACTACAGAATCAAATTGGTGGACATGCTTTCGAAAAAAAGAACCCGCAATCTCACGCGTCCAAGGCAAATGGCAATGTCGCTAGCCCGAGAGATCACCAGCATGAGCTTGCCTGAAATTGGCCATGCTTTCGGCGGAAAAGATCACTCGACCGTGATTCATGCATGCAAGACGGTGGAATCGCTCAAGGCCGAGGATACGACTATAGATGCTGATTATAAAATTCTTCTGCAGACTTTACGGGGATAACACGAGGGATTTTGTGTAGACAAATTGTTGATAACTAGTCTTGCAGCGGTAACAAGAAAAGTTGTTCACATTGGTGGTATTGATTATCAACAGCAATTCGGATCGGTTTATTTTTCACCATCTGACTGTATTTAATGGTTTTTTTTAGTTGTTAACACAATTTAAAAACACTAATTAGTCTTTATTAAGGATTTATATTATGTTTATTGAAAAAGTCGAAAAAGAAACCATTCTCAAACCGCTGCAGGTAGTCATCGGTATCGTTGAGCGCAAACAGACCTTGCCGATACTCTCGAACGTCCTGATTGAAAATCAGGATGGAAAAATGCGTTTTACTGCGACTGACCTCGAGATACAGATCACTACGGCTATTGATATTGGTACAGGTAGCAGCCAGACTTCGGCGATAACCGTTGGCGGCAAGAAATTCCAGGAGATCCTGCGTGTCCTTCCCGACCAAAGCAAGATCACAATCGAAACCAAAGAAAACAAGGCGCAAATCAAGACCAACAAAAGCCGATTCAGCCTGCAAACGTTACCGGCTCAAGACTTTCCTAAGTTGAACAGCCAGCTGGAAGGCGCCAGGAAAATCGTATTGCCCCAGAAGGAGCTGAAAAATCTGCTGTTCTCCGTTCAATATGCAATGGCGCAGCAGGATGTGCGTTACTACCTTAATGGCGTTCTGCTGATTGTCGAAAGCAACAAGCTGCGCGCTGTCGCAACTGATGGACATCGTTTGGCCTACAATGCGGGAACAATTGAAGGCAATTATGAAAAGCAGGAAATCATTCTGCCGCGTAAGGCTGTGGTAGAGCTGTCCAAGCTGCTAGCTGATACCGACGACACAGTCGAACTGGAATTTTCCACGCAGCAAGTAAAAGCAAGTTTTTCAGGTATTACTTTGATTACAAAGGTAATTGACGGAAAATTCCCCGATTATGAGCGAGTCATTCCGAAGTACAGCAATCACCTTAATTTGGAACGCCTGCTTATTTTGCAGGCTCTGCAACGAGCGGCAATCCTTTCCAACGAAAAATTCCGCGGAGTGCGTTTCGTCCTGACCGAGAAGAATCTTCGTATCATCAGCAGCAACAGCGAGCAGGAAGAAGCACAGGAAGAGATTGAAACCGATTATCATGGCGAAGGGCTGGATATCGGGTTTAACGTCAACTATCTGCTGGACGGATTGAATAATATTGACGGCAACGCCGCCATTTTCTCGTTCGGTGATCCGAACAGCAGTATCTTGATGACGACACCGGACAACCAGGAATTCCGCTACGTCGTCATGCCGATGCGTATTTGAATGTTCCACGTGAAACAGAAAGCAGAATAATCCCATGAGCGACAATTACGACGAATCAAGCATCCAGCAACTCGAAGGGCTGGAGGCTGTGCGCAAGCG
Organism: Gallionella sp.; assembly: GCA_035605585.1. Lineage (GTDB taxonomy): Bacteria > Pseudomonadota > Gammaproteobacteria > Burkholderiales > Gallionellaceae > Gallionella. The sequence goes on from DASTGP010000176.1 coordinate 14,537, forward strand.
CCCCGGCATGTATATCGGTGATACTTCCGATGGTACCGGCCTGCACCATATGGTGTTCGAAGTGGTAGACAATGCCATCGACGAGGCGTTAGCTGGTCACTGCGACGACATCAAGGTTGTCATTCATGGCGATAATTCAATCTCCGTGACAGATAATGGTCGAGGCATTCCGGTTGGCATCAAGTTTGACGACAAGTTCGAACCTAAGCGTTCAGCCGCTGAAATCGTCCTAACTGTGCTGCACGCTGGTGGTAAATTCAACCAGAATAGCTACAAGGTGTCGGGTGGCCTGCACGGCGTCGGCGTAAGTTGCGTCAACGGTCTGTCGGAATGGCTCAAGCTCGTCATCTGTCGTGACGGCAGGAAATACGGACTGGAATTTAATCGTGGTGTGGTTAAGGATCGTCGGATCGAGGTACAAAACGGCGTCGAAGTCTCACCCGTACATGATTTGGGCGAAACCAACAAGCGTGGCACCGAGGTGCACTTTCTAGCCGACAAGGAAATCTTCGGTACGGTCGAGTTTCACTACGAAATCCTGGCTAAACGCTTACGCGAGCTATCGTTCCTGAACAATGGCGTCAAGATAGAACTGATCGATCATCGCACAGGCAAGAGCGAAAACTTCGCACACTCCGGCGGGGTGAAAGGCTTCGTCGAGTATATGAATAAGAGCAAGGCTGTGCTGCATCCTAAGCCTTTTTATGCCGAAGGTATCTCTGGTACCGTTTCGGTCGAAGTGTCTATGCAATGGAACGACAGCTATTCCGAGGCAGTGCAGTGTTTTACCAATAATATTCCGCAACGCGATGGTGGTACCCACCTCACTGGTTTGCGCATGGCGATGACCCGCGTCATCAACAAATATATCGAAGAGCATGAATTGGCGAAAAAGGCCAAGGTGGATACCTCAGGCGATGATATGCGCGAGGGCCTAACTTGCGTATTGTCGGTAAAGGTTCCTGAACCCAAGTTTTCTTCCCAAACCAAAGATAAATTGGTTTCTAGCGAAGTGCAGCCTGCGGTGAACGAGATCGTTTCGCAGAAACTGGCTGACTATCTGCTTGAGAACCCCGTCGATGCCAAGATTATCTGCGGTAAGATCGTAGAGGCTGCCCGTGCGCGCGATGCGGCCCGTAAGGCGCGCGAACTGACGCGACGCAAGGGCGTGCTGGATGGCATCGGTCTGCCAGGCAAGCTGGCCGATTGCCAAGAGAAGGACCCGGCTCTATCCGAACTGTACTTGGTCGAGGGTGACTCCGCCGGCGGTTCTGCCAAGCAGGGTCGCGACCGAAAATTCCAGGCCATCTTGCCGCTCAAAGGTAAGATTCTCAATGTGGAGAAGGCTCGCTTCGAGAAGCTGATCGCCTCCCAGGAAATTGCCACCCTTATCACCGTGTTGGGCACCGGTATCGGCAAGGAGGAATACAGTGCCGAGAAATTGCGCTACCACCGCATCATCATCATGACCGATGCCGACGTGGACGGTGCACACATCCGCACTTTGCTGCTTACTTTCTTCTATCGCCAGATGCCCGAGTTGGTTGAGCGCGGCCATATCTACATCGCCCAACCACCGTTGTACAAGATCAAGAAGGGGCGCGAAGAGCGCTACCTTAAGGATGAACACGAACTGAAGAACTATATGCTGGGTGCTGCTCTGGATGGCGCAGCGTTCTACCCGGCACTCGATGCGGCATCCATTCAGGGCGAAGCCTTGGGAGAGATCGCCAAGCAATACTTCCTCGCTGAAGCCGTCATCGACCGCCTCTCGCACTTCATTGCACCCGAGGCTAGTCACGCACTATTGGTTCTGCCGGCGTTGTCGCTGGATGACAATGCAGCAGCGACAAAAAGCGCCAAGCTTCTGGAAGATGCCTGCGGGGGAGTCATCAAGGCAGAGGTTGAAACTGACGAAAATGGCGAGTTGCGCCTGCGCCTCGAGAAGGTTTTCCACGGCAACTACTCGGTGAGTTATCTGAACCGCGAATTCCTCCAGGGCGGTGACTATGTTCAGATCCGCCAGACTGCAGAAGCCCTGAATGGCCTCATTTCCCCTACTGCTTATGCCATGCGCGGCGAGCAGAAGCGCGGTGTGACTAGTTTTAAAGAGGCTATCGAATGGTTGCTGGAGGATGCTAAGAAGGGAGTCAGCATCCAGCGGTATAAAGGCCTTGGCGAGATGAACCCAGAGCAGTTATGGGAAACCACCATGGATGTGAAGAACCGCATTCTGTTGCGGGTGCGTATCGAGGATGCCATCGCTGCCGACGATATTTTCACCACGTTGATGGGTGACGTGGTCGAACCGCGCCGGGCGTTCATCGAGCAAAATGCTCTGGGTGTGAAAAATCTCGACGTATAAGTTATAGGTAAAAGTTGTTGTTTACCAGGAAAAATGGCCGCGGATTCTGTGGCCATTTTCTTTGATGACGACAAATAAAATCAGCCAAAAATCCAGGGTGAAAAATACCCGAAATTATGTATTGAATATCGAGCTCGTCCCCCGCAAGCTTTGACCTTACAAAGTGATATTTACTCAGAAGATTAACTGAGGCGGCGCGTGGAATTGTGGTCCCTGCTTTCGGGAGCGACGGAAGGAGCTGGCGAATGAATACAGATGTGACGGGGTTATTATGGCGCGATCTGGAGATATTCCTGCTAATTGGCTCAATGTTCGGTGTTGTTCTCGCTCTGTTAATGATATTAAGACCTCAACTTCTGCCAGTCATCAATCGCGTGGCGAATCATTGGCTTTCCATGCGCCATACCGATCGAGTTCTGGACAAGGTCATCAGCATTGACCCCTGGTTCTATCAGCATCATCGCCCGCTGGGTATATTGATAGCCTTGGGGGCGAGCTACTTTCTGGTGTATTTTGGTTACTTCTTCGATAAGAGGACTGCCCTACAAGGCTTGGCAGGCTATGTACCGGTCGTGTTGCTGGATGAATTTCTGGATATTCTCGTAATTGCTTCGGTTCTCGGCGGCTCTGTTGCGCTAATCGTTGGATTGTTTCTGTGGTTTCGACCGAACCTGCTGCATGGCATAGAAAAAACAGCCAACTTGTGGGTGTCCTCTCGTCGGGCCACCAAAGTGCTGAGCGTGCCGCACGATCAATTTGATCGATATGTAGAGAGCCATGCGCGTCTGGCTGGGTGGTTCCTGCTTTTGGGGAGCAGTTACTTGTTAACAGCCATCGTAATTTTGTTAGCCTAGTCGGTGCTCCCTACCAACTTGCCGAGAACAAGCTGGCAAAAAGCGCGATGGATAGGCCGGAAAACGAATATCTAAACACACATTGATGGCTGACACGTGCCGATCGGGCTGTTACGTCAATGTTTGCAGTTTTCTTTGCAATCCAATTGAGGAAAGCATATGTTCAATGATGATATTGAGGCACGGGAAAAATTCCTTTTTACTTTGAATTGGCTCTTGGCAGTAACAAAGCGCCATACGCCAAACCTTCAGTTTTGCCTTGCCCACATTAATTTTGAGAATCCCAGGATTCTTGGAGAGACTTATGGGGCACAAAAAGCGTCGCAAAAACTTGATGAGGTTTCCCACCTATTGCGCAAAGCCTTTCGCAAGACGGACCTCGTGGCTCGCAACGGAGGAGACTTTTGGATCCTAGTCCCCTACACGCCGCCCGAGGAAAAACTTATCGACAAGATAAAGTACATCATCGAAATAGCATCTCAAGGCGGCCTTCAGATAGTCGAGCGCGACATTTCGATCTTTCCGTTGTCCCAACATGCCGTTGAACATTGCGAAGAGTGCTCAGCCTTGGAATTTCTTTCTTATCTCAAGAAAAATCATATTGCCCTCGCTAGTCGACAAGTTTCATTGCCTCAAAGCGAATAGTTGACAGATATTGGCGTATTCAAAAACCAAGGAGATGGGATTTCACCTGGTGGGTAAAAAGCTCTATCCCGAGACAATATTTCTTATATAGATTTAACTGTTCTTGATGGGCCGCCTTGAGCCGAGCTCCAGCGAGCCCAATAACCATGGGACTCGCGAAGCATACCCTATCAAAACGCGCTATAAGCGACTATCAAAGGCCTGGTAAGGGGTAACCTAGGCTTGACTCTTGGAGGTCTTCTTGGCCGCAGGTTTCTTTGCAGTGGGTTTGACGGCTGCTTTTGAAGTTGTTTTAGCTTTGGTAGTCGCTGCTTTTTTGGCAGTAGTCTTAGTTGCCGTCGTCTTAGCCGCCTTAGTTGTCGACTTTTTGGCGGCCTTTGCCTTCCCTGTCCCACCCTTCGCTGCTTTAGCGGCAATCAGTTCCAGCGCCTGTTCCAAGGTGATGTCATCGGGCGACACGTCCTTGGGCAGGGTTGCATTGACCTTGCCGTGGCGGGCATAGGGGCCATAGCGGCCACTGCAGATTTCAACAGGCGCCTTGTCATCCGGGTGTTCTCCCAACGTGCGCAGAACCGCGTTTCCGGCCTTGGCTTGCGCAAGCAGTTCTACTGCCCGATCCAGTCCGATATCGAAAATACTGTCGCTGCGCGGGATGGATTTGAACTTGCCGTCATGGCCGATGTAGGGTCCGAAGCGGCCGATGTTGACGATGACCTTCTTGCCGGTTTCGGGATGCGTGCCGAGCTCTCGCGGCAAGGACAGCAACTTCAGCGCTGTGCCGAGATCCGCCTGCTCCAGCGGCAGTTCTTTGGGCCAGGATACGCGCTTGGGCTTAGTCTTCTCTCCTTCGATCACCTCGCCAAGTTGCACGTAGTAGCCGTAAGGGCCTCGCAGCAGCAATACGGCCTGTTGTGTCTCGGGATGCGCGCCCAGCTCTTTGCGCGCTTCGCCGGCATCTTCTTCGCCACCAAGACTACGAGTGTAGTCGCACTCCGGATAGCCGGTGCAGCCGATAAAGCTGCCGCGCTTACCGAGCCGTTTAGATAAAGGTTTGCCGCATTTCGGGCAAGTCTCTTCCAGTATCTCCGTGCCGGGACGGTCGACATCCTTTTTGTCGGCTATTAGCTTATTGAAGCCCTGCCAGAATTCGTCCAGCACGGGAATCCAGTCGCGCTTGCCCTCCGACACCTCATCCAACTCGTCTTCGAGATTGGCAGTGAAGCCGTAATCGACGTAGCGTGTGAAGTGTTCGGTGAGGAACTTGTTGACCACTCGACCCACGTCGGTGGGCATGAAACGCTTCTTTTCGAGTGTGGCGTATTCACGAGCCTGCAACGTTGAGATGATCGTGGCGTAGGTCGAAGGGCGGCCGATACCGTACTCTTCCAGCGCCTTTACCAGGCTGGCCTCGGAGTAACGAGGCGGCGGCTGGGTGAAGTGTTGTTCTCCGTAGAGTTTGTCCTCGGGCAGCACGTCGCCCTCGGCCAGTGGCGGCAGCTTGCCGCCCTCTTCCTCTTCGGCATCGTCCACGTCTTCCATGTACACGCCGATGAAGCCGGGGAACACCAGTGTCTGGCCTGAAGCACGGAATAATGTGTCGTCGCCGCCCAAGCGGATATCGGCACTGACCGTGTCATAACGTGCCGCTGCCATCTGGCATGCGAGTGTGCGCTTCCATATCATCTCATACAGGCGCGCCTGGTCGGCGGTGAGATGGGCGCGGATACTGTCCGGCGTGCGCAGGATCGAGGTCGGGCGGATAGCCTCGTGCGACTCCTGCGCGTTCTTGGTCTTGCTCTTGTACGTGGGCTGCGTACTCGGCAGATAATCGGCGGCGAAGTTGTCGCGGATGTAACCGCGTATCTCTTCCACCGCTTCCTTGGCCAGTGACACGGAGTCGGTACGCATGTAGGAGATAAGACCTATAGTCTGGCCCCCAATGTCCACGCCTTCATACAGCGACTGCGCGGTGCGCATTGTGCGCTCAGAAGTCATCCCAAGTTTGCGTACGGCTTCCTGTTGCAGCGTGGAGGTCGTAAAAGGAGCGGCGGCATAACGCTGCTTGCCCCTTTTCTCGACACGTACTACCTTCGGCGGCAGCTTGGCGTCATGCAGCTTGGCCTGAATCGCATCGTATTCGGCTTGGCTGCCGATACTGAGTTGTTCCAGCTTCTTGCCCTGATACTGGAATAGCTTGGCAGTGAAAGGGATGCTGTTCTTTTGGCTGTCCAGATGCACGGTCCAGTATTCCTGGCTCCTGAATTTCTCGATCTCCAGCTCGCGCTCGACGATCAGGCGCAAGGCCGGACTTTGCACGCGACCGGCCGACAATCCGGGCCGGATCTTGCGCCATAGCAGCGGCGACAAATTGAAGCCGACGAGGTAGTCCAATGCACGCCGCGCCTGCTGCGCATTCACCAATGGCAGCGAGATTTCGCGAGGGTGAGCGACGGCCTCTTGAACGGCGGATTGGGTGATCTCATAGAACACTACGCGCTTCATGTTCTTGCCCTTGAGCGCTCGCTTGCCCTTCAGCAACTCGGCGATATGCCAGGCAATGGCCTCTCCTTCGCGGTCCGGGTCGGGTGCCAGCAGGATGTTGTCAACCTCGGCAGCCGCCTTCGCGATGGCGTCAACGTGCTTGGCATTGCGTGCGATGGTCTCGTACTGCATGGCGAAGTTATTGTCGGGATCGACTGCGCCGGTCTTGGGCACGAGGTCGCGCACGTGTCCATAGGAAGCGAGCACTTCGAAATCCTTGCCCAGGTATTTCTTGAGCGTTTTGGCCTTGGCCGGGGATTCGACGATGAGAAGGTTGGTTGCCATGCGTAGGACTTAATTAATGTAGTTGGGTGGAATGTACCGGGGAAAGCAGCTCCTCGACGAGCAGCGGGTCGAGATTCTGATGACGGTTCCACAACACCATCAGCATGATCAGCTTCAGCTTGTCCACACCGAGGTTCTCATGTTGCAGCGCAACGGCACGGTCGAGGACCATTTCGCGTTCGACGGCTGAAATCATATGCTGCTGTTCGGCGAATACCAAGAATTGACGAGCTTCGTCGCCGATGCGCAGCTTTTCCAGCTCGGCGAAACAGCGGATGCCGCCGTGCCGCAAATTGACTGGGTAGTTATCCGGGGTTTGCTGCTGCAGCGCGGAAAGCCAGCTCAGTGCATCACTGATCTCTTCTTCCTCGAAACCGGCCGCGGAGAGTTTCCGCGACAGCTTGTGCGGCTCAGGATAGCTGCCTGCATCGAAATAGCTTTCGAACAGATACATCAGGATTTCAAACATGGTTTACGCTAATAATTTGTTTTAATGAATGCGTTGGTACTGACCGCCGGGTAGCGTACTGATACGCCCTTCGAGTTCGAGCGTCAACAGCATGGCGGATAGCTCGGCCATCGTCAAGCCGCAGCGCGCGACCAAGGTGTCGATATCCACCGGATCGAAGCCGATATGTTCGAGCAGACCAAAGCTTTCGCCCAGTGGCCCTGTTACTTGAATAGGTGCGGCAATCTGGCCGCCCAGTTCCTCGAGAATGTCCTGCGCGGTTTCGACCAGTTTTGCGCCCTGCTTGATCAGTGTGTGGCAGCCTTTGCTTTGCGGTGCATGGATCGAACCAGGAATGGCGAACACGTCCCTGCCCTGTTCTGATGCCAGTCGGGCGGTAATCAGCGAGCCGCTCTGAAGCGAAGCCTCCACCACCAGGCAACCGATGCTTATACCGCTGATGAGGCGGTTGCGGCGCGGGAAGTTCGCTGCCAACGGTGGCGTGCCAAGGGGAAATTCCGAAATCAACGCGCCTTGTGCGGCGAGCGCATGGGCCAACTCACGGTTCGCCGCGGGATAGACTTTATCGAGTCCGGTGCCTACGATGGCAACGCTGCTGCCCTGCCCCAGAAGTGCGCCGCGATGGGCTGCCGCGTCGATACCATGCGCCATGCCGCTGACGATGCACAGGGTAGCATCGCTGAGCGAACGGGCGAAGGCCTCGGCGTTACGAATGCCTTGTGGCGTTGCGTTGCGGCTGCCCACTACTGCCAGCGCGGAATGGTTGAGCAAATCGAGCCGTCCTTTAACGTAAAGCAACAGCGGCGGATCGGGTATATTCAACAGGGCCTGCGGATAATCGTTGTCGGCGAGAGTGACGACATGGTTGTTGCCATCCTGCAGCCAGTCGAGCGTCGGGGCGATGACATCGTCGACCACGCCCTTGGAGATTTCGGCGGCAACATCCGTTTTGACGATGGATTTGAGCGAGCTGGTGGATGCCGCGAACACTGCTTCAGGCGAGCCGAACTCCTTCAACAAACAGCGGGCGTTCTCACCGCCCAAGCCTCGCGTCAGACTCAGTGCCAGCCAAGCCTTGAGCGAAGCATCGGTGGGCATCAGGGGGTTTGGGCTCGATCGAGCAATTGCACCGGCAAGCGGGTCTGCATCACCAACGCATAGGATACTTTGTCGAATACGCGGAACACGAATGCCAAGCCATAACGCTCGTCAGGCAGGGTCACATTATCTCCGTTGTCCTTAACCGTTTCACCCTTGCGGTACAGTGCCAGCACATGGCCGACTTCCAGTCCATCACGCTTGCCCTTGTTGAGGGTGACGACGGTGCTCTGTCCGCCCAGCGACACGCCGCCGTAAACCGAGATAATGCGCGAAGAAATGTTGCTCGCCGGTGCACGCGGCAAATAGGTGCTTACGGTCTCGCCAGTCGGAACCACCAACCGGTCGCCCTTGTAGATTTCTTGAAGGGAGCGAGTGATCGTGACCGTGCTGACGTCACCGAAGTTAGTGGCTTCGGCGTTGCCCAGGTAGATGGCCTCGATGCCAAGCACCTCCTTGGTATCCGGGTCCACAAAGGTCTTTCCCGGACGGTAGAGTTGCCATTTATTGCCCTTGTCGGCAGACAACCCCTTGACGAACGCAATGTCGCCCTCGCCGAGGATTACGCGACCTTCTCGAGCGCCGATCAAAGTGGGGGCGCCCTTCAATGCGCCCTCTTCGATCACCAGCGGCTGGCTCAAAAACGGTGCGATGGCGTTGGCTGGAATGCTTGGGATAGCGTCGTGTTCGCTGCTGCTTTCACGTACCTGGGGCGAGAGTTTGACGACATTGCCGCTGGGTATTGCCCCACCAACGCGCAAAGTGCCGGTGGCACGATCCAAGACGATCACGTCGCCCGGGTAAATCCAGTGCGGATCCTTGATGGTGTCCTTGTTCATTCCCCAGATGTACGGCCACTTCCAGGGATCCTTGAAGAACATGGCGGAGATGTCCCACAAGGTGTCGCCTTTGACGACGACATGCTGATCCGGTGCATCGCTGCGGATTTCCGGCCGGGCTTCGGGCGCGGCGGCAAAGGCCATGGCGGGCAACAAAAAGCAAATCAGCGATATAATCTTGCGCATGGAAAACTCCGGCAGAGTCAATGTAAAAGGCACGCAAACTTATTGCGTTGCGTTAAATTCTGCATCTAGTCATATAAATTAGCAAGCATTTATGGGGCACGCATGGCTATCCTGAAAATATTGCAGTATCCCGACGAGCGCCTGCATAAGGTCGCCCGGAAGGTCGACAAGGTCACCGATGCGACCCGAGAGCTGATCCGCGACATGGCGGAGACCATGTATGCCGCGCCGGGCGTGGGTCTGGCCGCGACCCAGGTGGACGTGCACGAACAGATCATCGTGACCGACGTTTCCGAAACCCATGACCAGCTGCGGGTATTCATCAACCCTGAGATTCTCGCCAGCAGCGGCGAGGAGGAAGGCGAGGAAGGTTGTCTGTCGGTGCCGGGCATCTACGAGACAGTGCGCCGCGCCGACAAGGTGACGGTGCGCGCGCTCAACGAACGGGGCGAGACCTTCACCTTGGAGGCTGACGGCTTCTTGGCGGTGTGCATCCAGCACGAGATCGATCACTTGCGCGGCAAGGTGTTCGTCGAATATCTGTCCCAACTCAAGCAAACACGGATACGCGCCAAGCTCAAGAAGCGGCAACGCGAAAATATTTAGCTTACTCCGCGGTAACCAATCCCATCGTGAAAATCATTTTTGCCGGAACGCCGCAGTTTGCGGCCAGCGCGCTGGCCGCGCTGCTCCAGGAACATCAGATCGCCGCCGTTTTGACCCAGCCGGATCGCCCAGCCGGGCGGGGTATGCAGCTTACCGCCAGCCCGGTAAAGCAGCTCGCGTTGCAACATGGCTTGCCCGTGCTGCAGCCCGCTACGCTGAAGGGGGACGAAGCTCAACGCGAGATCGCCTCGTTTGGTGCGGACGTGATGGTGGTCGCAGCCTATGGCTTGATCTTGCCGAAAGCAGTGTTGCAGATCCCGCGTTATGGCTGTCTCAATATCCATGCCTCGCTGCTGCCGCGCTGGCGCGGCGCCGCGCCGATTCAGCGCGCGATCCTGGCGGGGGATGCCGACACGGGCATCACCATCATGCAGATGGACGAGGGGCTGGACACCGGCGACATGTTATTGCGCCATCCCTGTCCCATCGCGCCGAGCGACACGGCGGCGACGCTGCACGACAAGTTGGCGGAGCTGGGCGCGTCCAGCATCGTCGAGGCGTTGCGTTTGCTGGAAGAAGGGCGACTGAATCGAGTCAAGCAGGACGATGCGGCGGCGACTTACGCCGCCAAGCTGCTCAAGAGCGAGGGCCAGATCGACTGGCGGCTGAATGCGCTTCATATCGCCCGCGCCGTGCGCGCGTTCAACCCTTTTCCCGTCTGCGCTGCCGGTTTCAACGATGCGACGATAAAAATCTGGCAAGCGACGGTTCAAGACGGCATGCATGGCGAACCGGGCAACGTGCTTACCGTAGACAAACAGGGCATCACCGTGGCCTGCGGCAAGGATGCGTTACGGCTGGAAGTGTTGCAGCGACCCGGTGGCAAGGCACAGCCCGCTGCCCAATTCCTGCAGGCTGTGCCGGTAAAGGCCGGCGACCGGTTTTCGTGATGCAGCACGTTCAGATCGCCGCCAGTCAGGTCGTGCAGCAAGTGCTGTCGAACGGGCGCAACTTAAATCAGGTGTTGGAAGAAACGTTGCGCGGTAAATCGGCCTGGACACCCGCACAGCGAGCTGCTTTGCAAGATTTGAGCTATGGCACCCTGCGTCACTATGGCCAGCTGCGAGCTGTGATCAGTCAGTTGCTACATAAGTCTTTGTCGGACGAACGCGTGCGCTTCCTGTTGCTGGTGGCGCTATACCAGTTACAGCACGGCAAGTCCGCGCAGCATGCTGTGGTTGACCATGCGGTGCGCGCCGTACAAAGCCTGAATCCCCGCGTAAGCGGACTGACGAATGCAGTCCTGCGCAACTTTCTCCGCAACCGCGAATCGTTATTGGAGCAAGCGGCCCAATCTTCCGAAGGAAAATATAGCTATCCGCAATGGTGGATAGACGAGTTGCACACGCAGTACGGCGAGCGCAGTACGGCGATTCTGGATGCCGGTAATCTGCATCCACCGTTGACTTTGCGCGTCAACCGGCGCCGCGGGACGGTGGCGGGATATGCGGCGTTGCTTGCGCAGCAGGATATTTCCGCCCGCCGCATTGAGCCGGACGCGTTGCAATTGGATAGACCCGTGTCGGTGGACAAGCTGCCGGGATTTTTCGACGGTATGGTCTCGGTGCAGGATGCCGGGGCGCAATATGCCGCGCGGTTGCTGGATGCGCAAGATGGCATGCGTGTGCTGGACGCTTGTGCTGCGCCGGGAGGCAAGACCGCGCACATCCTGGAGTGTGCACAGGTCGAGATGGTCGCGGTGGACAAGGACGAGAAGCGTTTAAAGCGCGTCGCAGAAAACTTGCAGCGACTGGCGCTGGACGCACAACTACTGGTCGGCGATGCGGCGCAGCCGCAGGCATGGTGGGACGGCAGGCCGTTCCAGCGCATTCTTGCCGACGTGCCCTGCTCCGCTTCGGGCGTGGTGCGCCGCCACCCGGACATCAAGTGGCTGCGCCGTCCGGAGGACATCGCCGGCTTCGCCACACAGCAGCTGACTATCCTGGGCGCGCTGTGGCGGCTGCTGGCGCAAGATGGTAAATTGCTTTACGCGACCTGCTCGGTTTTTCAACAGGAAAATGAGCAGGTTATCGCCGCATTTCTGGCGCAACAGCCGGATGTCCGCCGGTTGCCGCTGACCCTGCCGAATCATAGCGAAGGACAATTGCTGCCTGATGACCAGCATGACGGATTCTTTTATGCGCTGCTGCAAAAGACTGCTTAGCGAGCTGCTGCGCGGCGCATTGCTCGCGTGGCTGTTCGTTGCGGCGGCACACGCGGACGGCATCACCGTCGGCAAGGCGCAGTTGCGCCAGGCAGAGGATGGCTACCAGCTTGCCGCGAGTTATGACATTAATTTGAATTACACCGTGCAGCAGGCCCTGTCGCGAGGCATCCCGTTGTATTTCGTCAGCGAATTCTCGCTGACACGCTCACGCTGGTATTGGCTGGACGAAGAGGTTTTCCGCGGCGAGCAGACAATCAAGTTTTCCTACAATGTATTGACCCGGCAATACCGTATCTCCCGGGGAGCGCTGTTCCAGAATTTCGCTAGTTTTGAAGATGCATTGAGTATCTTGGCGCGTCAAAGCTCCTCGCCCTTTTCCCCGGATCTGATGAAAAAGGACGGCAACTATACTGCGGCAGCGCGATTTCGCCTGGATACGGCGCAACTGCCCAAGCTGTTGCAGGTAAACGCGCTGACCGGCAAGGACTGGAACCTCGATTCCGAATGGTATCGCTGGGTGGCGCGTGTTCCGGCCGCAACCGGCGAAGGCAAGACGGAGTAGGAAATCATGAGGAACCTCATCTTTCTCAGCATCGTCATCGGCGGCATCTTATTGTATTTGCTGTCCAGCAGCGGTGCGGACACCGAAGTGTTCTCGCTGAATTACTATAGCCTGCTCGGCCTGACAGGCGCATTGGCCGTCTGCCTGATGGGACTGGTCGGATACCAGTTGTGGCGTTTGCGTACCAAACTCAGAAACAGGGTGTTTGGCGCAAAGCTGACCTTGCGGCTGGTGCTGTTCTTCACTCTGATCGCGGTATTGCCGGGGATACTGGTCTATGCGGTCTCGGTGCAATTCCTGGGCAAGAGTATCGAGTCGTGGTTTGACGTACGCGTCGAGAAGGCGCTTGAGGGCGGCCTCAATCTTGGCCGGAGCAGCCTGGACAACAGCCTGAAGGAGTTGTCCAAGAAGACGCAGTTCATCGGTCTGCTGCTGGCAGAAAAACAACCGGAACAGTATCAGCGTGCCCTTGACCAGTTGGTGGACGAAAAGGTGGCTCAGGAAGCGGCGCTGTTTTCCGCCAAGGGCAACCTGGTCGCGTTCTCGTCGGGTGGACGGCATGCGATGTTGCCGGATATCCCCGATAGCGAGTTGTTGCGGCTGACGCTGGAAAAGGGCGAGAACGCCGTGATCGACACCCTGCCGCAAAAAGGTTTGACGCTGCGCGCGCTGGTGGCAGTGGATTCCAACACTCACGGCGCTCGCTATGTGCTGCAATTTACTCAGCCGGTGCCCAAGCAAATCGAGGCAGACGCCGAAACCGTGCAGGCGGTATACCGCGATTACCAGGAACTGACACTGTCACGTTTAGGTCTGAAGCGGCTCTACGCGATCACTCTCACCCTCTCGCTGCTGGTGGTGTTGCTGACGGCGGTGTCGGCAGCGTTCTTTATCAGCGAACGCCTGGGAGCTTCGCTGGAGGCATTGGCCGAGGGCACTCGCGCCGTGGCACAGGGCGACTTCACTCGCCAGCACCCGATTCAGAGCAGCGACGAACTGGGGGCATTGACGGGCCTGTTCAATCAGATGACGCGACAGTTATTCGATGCCAAACAGGCCAGCGAACAGCAACAGCGCGAAGTGGAAAGCGCCAAGGCTCATCTCGAAAGCGTGCTGACCCACTTGTCTTCAGGTGTATTGTCCCTGGATGACGGATTGCGCCTGCGCTCGGTCAATCCCAGCGCGGGGCAGATCCTGGGTGTTCCGCTTCAGGAAATGCTGCGCATGCCGCTGAGTCAGATTGCCGAGAAATACAGCCTGCTGGGCTCGTTCTGCCAGACCGTGATGGAGGCATTTGGTGAAACGCCCAACGGCGAATGGCAGCGCCAGATCGAGCGGCTCAGCAAGAACGGCGTGCAGATCCTGCTGATGCGCGGGACACGCCTGCCGCAAGGCGGGGAAGCGGGTTATGTCGTGGTGTTCGACGACATCAGCCATCTGTTGCAGGCGGAGCGCCAGGCGGCATGGGGCGAAGTGGCGCGGCGGCTGGCGCACGAGATCAAGAATCCGCTTACGCCGATCCAGCTCTCGGCGGAACGCCTGCAGCACAAACTCAGCGACAAGCTGGACGAGAGCGGTGCGCAACTGCTGAAACGTGCCACGCAGACTATCGTCAGCCAAGTCGCTGCGATGAAGAATATGGTGGGTGATTTCGCCAACTATGCACGCGGCCCGGCGTTGAAGCTGTCGCGCCTGGATGTGCACAAGCTGATCAAGGAAGTGCTGGGGTTGTACTAGGCGAACACCATTCCTATCGTGTTGAAGCTGGAGGCGTCGCGCAGTGAAGTTAACGGCGATGCGACCCGTCTGCGTCAAGTCATCCACAATCTGCTGCAGAACGCGCAGGATGCGTTGCAGGGCGTCTCTCAGCCGCAGATCACGCTGACGACCGAAACGCAGGGGAGCGAGATCCATCTGCGTGTCGAAGACAACGGTATAGGCTTTTCCGAGACCGTGCTGGCGCGCGCCTTCGAACCGTATATGACAACCAAGACCAAGGGCACGGGCTTGGGGCTGGCGATCGTAAAAAAGATCGTCGAAGAGCATGGTGGCCGCATCGCCATCGAAAATAACCAAAACGGCGGGGCGCGGATCAATATCCATCTGCCGTTGACGGAGGAAGCATAATGGCAAGCAAGCAAATACTGGTCGTGGATGACGAAATCGGCATTCGCGAATTGTTGTCGGAGATTCTGTTCGACGAAGGTTATCAGGTACATCTGGCGGAGAATGCCGAACAGGCGCGCGCCTACCGCAATGAGCACGAACCGGATCTGGTACTGCTCGATATCTGGATGCCCGATACCGATGGGGTGACCTTGCTCAAGGAGTGGGTCGAACAGGATATGCTGACCATGCCGGTGGTGATGA
Source organism: Gallionella sp. (assembly GCA_035605585.1). Taxonomy (GTDB): domain Bacteria; phylum Pseudomonadota; class Gammaproteobacteria; order Burkholderiales; family Gallionellaceae; genus Gallionella. Next base: position 29,584 of record DASTGP010000176.1, read on the forward strand.
TGTCCGGCCATGGCACCATTGAAACGGCGGTCGAGGCGACGCGCATCGGCGCGGTCGATTTCCTGGAAAAGCCCATTTCGCTGCAAAAACTGCTCGGTACCGTTGCCAAGGCCATCAAGGAAGGGGCGCCCAAGCCGCCGACGCCGGACGACGAGGTGCAGAACCAGCAAATCACCCTCGATATCGACGGACAGACGCAGCAGTTTTCCCTGCCGCTTGATTTGCCATTACGCGAGGCACGCGAGCACTTTGACGCGTTCTATTTCGACTACCACTTGCAGAAGGAGGGCGGCAACGTCACCCGGGTGGCCGAAAAAGTTGGTCTGGAACGTACCCATCTGTATCGCAAACTGAAACAACTGGGTATCAAGTTCGCCAAAAAGGGCGGCGAGGACGAAACCCAGTAAAAAAGCCAATGTTGACCGGAGGTTGCCCAAATCCGGGGCCTGCGGCATAATTACCGGCCCAGAATTTAATCTTCATTATTAATCCAACAAATAACCCCATCCCGCGTGGATGTTTAGGAGGCAAAAGCAATGGCTGCGACACGCAACGTAACCCCACCAAAATACAACGACATTACCGGCGCGATCCGCATGCTGGCAGTGGATGCCGTGCAGAAAGCCAACTCCGGTCACCCGGGCGCCCCGATGGGCATGGCGGAAATCGCTGACGTGTTGTGGAACCGCCATCTGCGCCACAATCCGGCCAACCCGAAGTGGCCGGATCGCGACCGCTTCATCCTGTCCAACGGCCACGGCTCGATGCTGATTTATGCGCTGCTGCACCTCTCCGGCTACGACCTGCCGATCGAAGAGCTGAAGCGTTTCCGTCAGATGCATTCCAAGACTCCGGGTCACCCCGAGTACGGTTACACCCCCGGCGTGGAAACCACCGGCGGCCCGCTCGGTCAAGGCATCACCAATGCTGTCGGTATGGCGATGGCCGAGAAGTTGCTGGCCAACGAGTTCAATAAGCCCGGCCACGAGATCGTCAATCACCACACCTATGTGTTCCTCGGCGACGGCTGCATGATGGAAGGCATCTCGCACGAAGCCTGCGCGCTGGCCGGCACCTGGGGTCTGGGCAAGCTGACTGCGTTCTGGGATGACAACAACATCTCCATCGACGGCCACATCGACGGCTGGTATACCGACGACACCGCGAAGCGTTTCGAAGCTTACGGCTGGCACGTCATCGCCAACGTGCAGGGGCATGATTCCGAGGCCATCGACGCCGCAATCAAGGCTGCTCACGCGGTTACCGACAAGCCGACCCTGATCTGCTGCAAGACCATCATCGGCGCAGGCTCCCCCAATAAGGAAGGCACGCACGACGTGCACGGCGCAGCGCTGGGCGCTGACGAAGTCGCCGCGACACGCGAGCACATCGGCTGGAAATATCCTCCGTTCGAAATCCCGGCTCACGTGTACGAGGCATGGGATGCACGCACCAAGGGTGCCGGCCTGGAAAAGCTGTGGAACAACAAGTTCGCCGAGTACAAGGCCGCCTTCCCGAAAGAAGCCGCCGAGTTCGAGCGCCGTATCAATAACCAGTTGCCGGCTGACTGGGCTGCTCACGCTGCCGAGTTCATCGCCAAGACTAATGAAAAGGCCGAGACCATCGCCACTCGCAAGGCCTCGCAGAACGCGATCAATGGCTTGCAGCCGGCATTGCCCGAGTTCCTGGGCGGTTCCGCCGACCTGACCGGTTCCAACCTGACTAACTGGACAGGCGCGCATCATGTCAGCGGCAAGAAGCCCGGCAACTACATCAGCTACGGCGTGCGTGAATTCGGCATGTCCCACATCATGAACGGCATGGCACTGCACGGCGGTTTCCTGCCGTTCGGCGGCACCTTCCTGATGTTCTCCGAATACGCTCGCAACGCGTTGCGCATGTCGGCATTGATGAAGCAGCGCGTGATCTATGTGTTCACCCACGACTCCATCGGTCTGGGCGAAGACGGCCCCACCCACCAGCCGGTGGAACAGACCGCCACCCTGCGTCTGATTCCCAATA
>DASTGP010000193.1:0-2020 GCA_035605585.1 Gallionella sp.
TTACGTCGATGTCATTCCACAGAACCGATATTTCAATGCGGTTGTTCGTCACGGCTATGCAACATAACACGGGATAGTTGGCGCGAACAGGGCTAATGAGATGGTCCGCCGCCTTGATCATCGCGAAGTAGGATGATCGAAGAGCAGCAGCATACATCGGAGGATGATCTCATGCACATTGCTTCCATCGGCATCGATCTGGGTAAAACGACGTTTCATCTGGTTGCGCTCGACGACTACGGCAAGGTTGTCGTGCGAAAGCAGTTCTCGCGCAAGCAGCTGCTGGCCTACACGGCGAACCTGCCGCATTCGTTGATCGGCATGGAAGCCTGCGGCGGCGCACACTTCATGGGCCGTGCGCTGCGTGATCAAGGGCACGATGTTCGCATCATCCCGGCCCAGTTCGTCAAGCCATTCGTAAAGTCGAACAAGAACGACTTCCTCGATGCCGAAGCGATCGCCGAGGCCGTGACCCGGCGCAACATGCGCTTCGTGCCGATCAAGACCGACGATCAACTCGATCTGCAAGCCCTGCACCGGATGCGGGATCGGCTGGTGCAACGCCGCACCGGGCTCATCAACCAGATCCGTGGTTTTCTCCAAGAACGTGGCATTGTGTTCGGCAAAGGGGCGGCACAGCTACGCAAGCATATCGCCGACATCATTGAAGATGCCGACGTGAACCTTACTCCGCGGCTGCGGACCTTGCTGGACCGGCTCTGGGTCGAGTGGCGACAGCTCGACCTCGACATTGCAACGGCGGGTGAAGATATCGAGCGCATCGCCGGCGAGGATGAGGCCTGCACGAGACTGCGCCAGATCCCGGGCATCGGCCCGCTGGTTTCGACCGCCATGGTGGCGGCGGTCGGCAACGGAGCAGCGTTCGGTCGTGGACGCGACTTTGCCGCCTGGCTCGGACTGGTGCCGCGACAACACTCCACTGGAGGCAAGGCGGTGCTCGGCGGGATCAGCAAGCGTGGCAACGCCTACTTGCGCCGCATGTTCATCCACGGCGCCCGTGCCATGTTGCTGCGATGCAAGTGCGATCGGGGCCGAGTCGGACAGTGGGCGCGTGAACTGCAGGCACGAACGCATCGCAACAAGGCCATCGTAGCCGTAGCCAACAAGCTGGCGAGGGTCGCCTGGGCCGTGCTGTTTACGGGTGCTGCCTATCGCTACGAAGGCGTTTGTGCGGAGTCTTGATGGGCCGTGGAAAAGGCGCTGGCGCTTGGAAAACGCTGACGCGTTTTCCACTTTCCCACCGCCTCGACCGCTACTAGCGACAACAGAGAGTTAGAACAAATAAGCTCACCAAGTCTGCTGAGGAGAACAAAAGGACGACACAACAGTCAAACGGCGTGCGGAATAACCTGGGGATGCAAGAGCGTCATAACAGACCGTTCGGCTTATTAGGACCAGCACGCGCGAATCATCATCGTGAGCCCGGAGACGAAATCTCCACACAGAGGCCGGATACATTTACGCAGACTGTCACATCGTCCAAGCAATCTCCCCTTGCAGTCAGACGGCGGACCATACATTCTGTCCATCTATCTCAAGTTGAGATTGCTGGTGTAAGCGGATGTCCCGCCAGGTATCCGCGCTTTTGCAGAAGTAAGCTTCTGAAAGAACTTGCTGAACAAAACCAGCGATAAAGAATCCGCGCACTAGGGGTGCTGCTCAGTTTTGGGAGTATCGGCGTCGAGGGAGGCCGCTGGAAGCCTACACTTACTGACCCAAGATTCAGCCTCGTTCCGTGTCACCAGGTCAAAGTCAAACCTCATGTTAAGTGGCACGGTCGGGTTCTTGATCCCGCCAGCCGCATAGTATGTCTCGCCAGCAACAGCGTTGATAGCGATCACTTTCTTCTTGTCCTTGTTGGACCGGAACTTGTGCGGTCCCGGCGTCAGGCTCAGGCGCACAACCTGACAATGCTTCATCGTAGCCACTTCTGCGCCAGTCTCGTCGTAAAACCTGACTTTGTAATCCCATGGCATAGGGTCGCGGGAATCCACGATTA
>DASTGP010000213.1:0-5473 GCA_035605585.1 Gallionella sp.
ATACAACCGCAACCAGGCCATGCTGAAGTTGCTGGAGCAGAACGAGGCGCTGGCGCGCGCCCGCGAACAGGCCGAGGCCGCAACCCGCGTGAAGAGCGACTTCCTGGCCAACATGAGCCACGAAATACGCACGCCGATGAACGCGGTGATCGGCATGTCGCGGCTGTGCCTGGGCACTGATTTGCAGCCGCGCCAGCGCGACTACATCGAAAAAGTTTATTACGCCGGACAGTCGCTGCTGGGGGTGATTAACGACATCCTCGATCTGTCCAAGATCGAGATGGGGATGCTCAAGATGGAGGCTATCCCGTTCGACCTCAACCAGGTGTTCGAGAACCTGTCCAACTTCACGGCGAGCAAGGCGCAGGAAAAGGGGCTGGAGCTGCTGTTCTCGCTGCCCGACCGGCAGCACACCCATCTGGTAGGCGACCCGTTGCGCCTCGGGCAGGTTTTGCTGAATCTGGTCAGCAACGCGATCAAGTTCACCGAGCGCGGCGAGGTCAGGGTGGACGTGCGCCCGGTCTCGGTATCCGACGATGCCATAGAGATCGAGTTCCGAGTGCAGGACACCGGCATCGGCATGACGGAAGAACAGCGCGCGCGCCTGTTCAAGCCTTTCTCACAGGCCGATTCATCCACCACGCGCAAATACGGCGGCAGCGGCCTCGGGTTGGCGATCAGCAAGCATCTGGTCGAAATGATGGGCGGTCAGATCGGCCTGGAGAGCGAGAGCGGCAAGGGCTCCACCTTTACCTTCACCGCGCGTTTTGCGCGCATGCGGGAGGACGAGATGCCGCAAGGCAAGTGCCTGCCAGCCGAACTCAACCGCCTCAAGGTGATGGTGGTGGACGACGTGGACAGCGCGCTCGAAGTGATGGCCGCCATGCTCGCGCCATTTTCCTGCCGGGTTACCTGCGTGAAGTCGGGACAGGAGGCGCTGGACGCGCTGGAGCAGGCATCCGGGGACGATCCCTACAATCTCGTGTTCATGGACTGGAACATGCCGGGGCTGGACGGCATCGAGGCATCGCGGCGCATCAAGCGGCATCCCCATCTCTCGCACATTCCCACCATCATCATGGTCACGGCGCACGGGCGAGAGATGATTATGGAGCAGGCCGCCGATGCCAAGATCGACGGCTTCCTGATTAAGCCGGTGACCGCTTCCATGCTGGCCGACGCTATCGTCGGCGTCCTCGGGCCCGAGCGCGGCGGCGAAACGCTCAAGGATGCCACGCAGACCTGGGGCATCCCGCGCCTGGATGCCATCCTGAATGCCCACGTCTTGCTGGTGGAGGACAATGCCATCAACCGCCAGCTGGCGATGGAGTTGCTGAAGCAGGCTGGTCTGGTGGTTTCGCTGGCCAACAATGGCAAGGAGGCGGTTGATTGGGTTGCGCGCGAGCATTTCGACGCGGTGCTGATGGACATCCACATGCCCGTCATGGATGGCTACGAGGCGACCCGCGCCATACGGCAGATGCCGGGGCTGGAGACACTGCCCATCATCGCGATGACGGCGAACGCGATGGCGGGCGACCGCGAGAAATGCCTCGCGGCGGGGATGAACGATCATGTGGCCAAGCCCATTGATCCCGAGCTGCTCTTCGCCGCGCTGAACACTTGGGTATCGCCCGGCCAGCGCGCATTGCCCGCAGGCATGGAGAGCGAGCCGGTCGCATCTGCGGTGCCCGATGCGCGCTTGCCCCAGCCGGACGAACTGCCCGGAATCGACCTGAATGCGGCGCTGAAAGGCACCGGTGGCAATGCCGACCTGCTGCAACGGATATTGAAAAATTTCCTGCACGACCACGGGGGCGATGCGCTTGCTCTGCGCAAGGCGCTGAGGGAACAGGACTTGGAATACGCCCTGCGCATCGCCCACACCCTGAAGGGGGTGGCGGGTGTCATCGGCGCCTACGAGTTGCGCCCGGCCGCCATCGCGATGGATGCCGCGATCCGGGGGGAGGGCAAAGAAAATTATTGGCCTCTGCTGGACCGTCTGGAGGACACCCTGTCGCGGGTTATTCGCAGCTTGGGGCGGCTGGAACAGCGGCAGGAGGCCGTTGCTCCGGCAGGTGGAGCAGGGTGCGACGAGGCATCCGTGCCGGAGCTGGTGGAGCGGCTCGAAGGTCTGATGCGCGATATGGACCCCGATGCGGAAGACGTCGCGATCATGCTGCGCCGCAAGCTGGAGGCATCCCCGATGCAGCCTGGGGCGCAGGAACTGCTGCACGTGCTGGGCAACTTTGATTTTGCCGCAGCCCAATCCGTGTTGAATCAGCTGAAACAGGAATTGAAAAATTACCATGAATACATCGCACGGCAATGATGCTCGTCCGCGCATCCTGATCGTGGATGACGAGCGCATCAACATCAACATTCTCAACAGCCTGCTCAAAACCGATTACAGGATCATGGCGGCGACCGGCGGCGAGCAGGCGATCAAGGCGGCCGTCGACGGCCAGCCCGACCTGATCCTGCTCGACATCCTGATGCCGGGCATGGATGGACACTTGGTTTGCCGCAAGCTCAAGTCGAATCCGGCGACACGCGCCATTCCCATCATCTTCATCACCGCCATGGGCGATGTCGAGAACGAGACCATGGGCTTTGCCCTGGGTGCGGTCGATTACATTTCCAAGCCTTTCAACAACGCCGTGGTCAAGGCGCGGGTGGGTGTGCACCTTCGGCTCAAGCGCCAGAATGACATGCTGGAAAGCCTGGCTTCGATGGATCCGCTCACGAGCGTGCCGAACCGTCGCGCCTACGATCAGGCACGCGAGGAGGAGTGGCGGCGCTGCCAGCGCGAGAAACAGCCCATCTCGTTCATCATGATTGATGTCGACCACTTTAAACCTTACAACGACAACTACGGACATGGCGCCGGGGACGAGTGTCTGGTGCGCATCGCCAAGGCTATCGACAACTGTATCCACCGTCCCGGCGACATGCTGGCGCGTTACGGCGGCGAGGAGTTCGCGGCGATCATGTCGGGCACCCATAGCGTCGGTGCGCGGCAGATGGCACAGCAGTTCCATGCGGCGGTGGCGGAGTTGGCGATCTCGCACGCGCATTCGAGCGTTGCGCCGCATGTCACTCTGAGCGTGGGCGTGGCGACTACCGTCCCGACCGATGAGGTGACGCCCGAGCAGCTATCCGAGGCGGCGGACAAGATGCTCTACCAGGCCAAGGAGTCGGGACGCAACATGACGTGCGTCATCGAGATTTGAGGGTAGGCACTCGTTTGGGGGAACGACAAACAAAAAGCCCGACAGTGCCGGGCTTTTTGTTCTTGCGCCGATGTCGGCGTTCAGTGATGAGTGGTATCGGGAGCGATCAGAGGCTGGACATCGTGCGCATGCTTCTTCGCTCGTTTGGCCGCTCTCTTTTCCTTAGGCGTCATCAGAGGCTCCTTTTTCATGTCTTTATCCCTAATGGAGTGATGTGACTTGGGCATGATTGAACTCCTTATCGTGGTTAAGGAAGGCTCATGCTACTCCAATATTGCGCGGATGTCCTTTGGGCTGGCTCAAGCCCATGATCGGCAACGCTTCACGTGATAAGTCGAGTGCCTCCAGCACCTTGAGTGCCGCATAGGCGTCGTTTGCCGCGTAGAGCATTTGCTGCGAAGTGAGTCGGGGCTGCGACCAGTTGGACGTGGTCACATGCCGGGATTTGGCGAAGCGCTTCTTCAACACCAGTCCCACCGCCGCGCGCACGCCCATTTCCTTGTGATAGCCGTCCATGCTGAACACCGTATTGAGATCGACCACCGCGTTGAAATGCACGCCCAGTTTCGCGTGGATATGCCTGCTGTCCGATCTGAGGCCGAAGCCGACCTTGAACAGGAGTTCCGATTGCAGCAACTCGATCAGGAACGGGTGCCCGTCCGCCTGATGCAGCTGGAACAGGTAAGCCTTGTCGTGCAGGGCGAACTGCACCACATGCGGCCCTTTGCTCACTTCGCCTGTGACGAACGTCGGCTTGGATTCGGTATCGAATCCCACGATGCCTGCAGCCATGATCTCGGCCGCGGCGGACGCGAACTCTTCTGTACTGGCCGGCACGTGGATGCGCTCCAGCGTGAGACCGGCAAACGGCTCCATCAACGCGATCTCGGGTTTGCTCGGGGCGGTTTTCTTCATATAGGGAGGCAGGTGTTTGGGTTATTTGGCTTTCACTGCCCGTGCGCGCAACTGCCCGCATGCGCCTTCGATCTCCTGCCCCGCCGAATCGCGCAGCTGGGTGATGATGCCGCGCTGCTTGAGCGTACCGGCGATGCGCGCCAGGCGTTCGGGGGAAGGGCGGCGATAGTCGAGGCCGTCCACTTCATTGAACGGGATGAAGTTCATGATGGCGTACTTGCCGGCGAGCAGCTGCACGATGCGCTCCAGCTCTGCGTCGCTGTCGTTCACACCCTCGATCAGCGTCCATTGGTATTGCGTGGGATAGTGCGTGGCGCGCGCATATTCCTCGCAACGCTCCACCAGCTCATCCACCGGGATGCGCGGCGCGTTCGGCAAGAGCTTCGCGCGCAACGCATCCTCGGTGCTGTGCAGCGAAAGGGCGAGGGCGGGTTTGACAGCAGGAATTGAAGATTGCTCTTTACGATTGCTCCCTCGCCCGCTTGCGGGAGAGGGTTGGGGAGAGGGTTCGTGAGTCAGTCCTTCCATCAGCCTCTCGAACACCCGAAGATCTCCCACCGTCGAGAGCACCAGGTTCTTGTGCCCGATGTTGCCCTGTATGCCGAGCACGTCGATCGCTTCGAGCACATTGTCGAGATTGTGCGCCGGTTCGCCCATGCCCATGAACACCACCTTGCCTACCGCGCGGCGTTTGCGCGCGAGCACCACCTGGGCGACGATCTCGGCGCTGCCCAGCTGGCGCAGCAAACCGGCGCGGCCGCTCATGCAGAACACGCATCCCACGGCACAACCTACCTGCGTCGAGACGCACAGGCCCCCGCGCGGCAGCAGCACGCTCTCCACCATCTGGCCGTCGTGCAGCTCCACCAGCAGCCGCGCCACCTCATCGTTATTGGAAGATGCGCGTAGCGCGACGTTTGCCCCCTCTCCCGTGTTACGGGAGAGGGGTGGGGAGAGGGGAGCGGGATGCTCGCTCTTCAGTCGTGCCAGCCCCTCCAGCTCCGCCTCGATGGCGGTCAGTTCGTTGCGCATTGCCTGCGGAAAGAAAGTCGCTGCGGGGCTGCCCTTTCTGTCGTAAGAGCACACCTGACTCCAGCCGCGCAACAGCCTGTCCTCGTGACAAGGCTTTGCGCCGAGACCGCACAGGCGTTGGCGGAGGTGCGCGATGCGCATCGGAGAGTGGGAAGCTGGAATCAAGGTGAGTTCGAAAACAGGTTGCGGGAAGCGGCGCGATTTTAACCCAAAGGATGCACCGACAAGTCCTCCGTTCGTGGTGAGCTTGTCGAACGATGAACGGAGAGAGAGGGAGCCCCCTTCGACAAGCT
>DASTGP010000056.1:0-2605 GCA_035605585.1 Gallionella sp.
TCTGCAGGCGGTGAGGGATGCTCGCCAGGCTGGAACACCAATCCCTGCCCGGTCTCCTTGGCGAATATGCCGATGACCGCGCCGACAGGCACGATAATATCGAACGGAGCTCCGCCGAAACGCCCGCTGCAGGTGATGTACTCATTCCCCAGTTCGAGATTGCGTACCGCCTCGGCACTCAGGTTCAGCACGATCTCGCCATCCTTGACATAGGCCAGCGGCACCTCGGTGAAATCATCGACGCGCACCGCCAGATAAGGAGTCAACCCGCCATCCTCGCACCATTCGTAAATGGCGCGAATCAAGTAGGGACGTGTCGACAGGTCGCTCATTATTTGCGCATCGCCCTCTCGGACGGAGTCAACGCATCGATGAAGCCCTGGCGGGAAAACAGGCGCTCCGCATACTTCATCAGCGGCGCCGCTTCCTTGCCCATCTGGATGCCGTAGTGTTCGAGCCTCCACAGCAACGGGGCAATCGCCACGTCCAGCATCGAGAACTCGTCGCCCAGCAGGAACTTCTGCTTGGTCAACACCTGCGCCAGCTGGGTGAGATTGTCGCGAATAGCGGCACGAGCCTTGTCGGCGGTCTTGCCGTTTTGCTCGATGGCGTCCACCTGACTATACAACTCCTGCTCGAAGCGATGCAGGAACAGGCGAGCACGACCGCGCATCACCGGATCGGGCGGCATCAACTGCGGATGCGGGAAGCGCTCGTCGATGTATTCGTTGATAATGTTGGCCTCGTACAGGATCAAGTCGCGCTCGACCAGTACCGGCACCTTGTTGTAAGGATTAATCACCGCGAGATCTTCGCTGCGGTTCAGCAGATCCACATCGATCACCTCGAAATCCATGCCTTTTTCGAACAGCACGATACGGCAGCGGTGGGAATATGGGCAGGTAGTGCCCGAATAGAGTCGCATCATAAAAAACAACCTAGAAAACAGCCAATTAGAAAACCAAAAGGCGGAGCCGATGGCTCCGCCGCTTTGGCGCTCGGGAAAACGTGCCGCGAAATTACCACATTCGGGGCACGAAATTCAACAGCTTAGTGAATATCCTTCCAGATTTCCTTCTTTAGCGCGTACACCAGCACGAACAGAACGGACAGGAAGCCGAGAACGATCAGGCCCAGGTTAAAGCGCACCAACTTGGCCGGCTCGCCCATGAACACCAGGTAATTGGTCAGATCGGCAACTGCCGAATCGTACTCCGCCGGCTTCATCGAACCCGGCGTAGTCAGTTCCAGCTTCTTGGTTTCATGACCTTCATGCCCCTCGACCTTGAGCGTCTGTTCGCCCTGCAAATCAGCCAACGCATGCGGCATCCCGACATTAGGGAATACCGTATTGTTCCAGCCGCTCGCACGCGCGCTATCTACATAGAAGCTGCGCAGATAGGTGTATATCCAGTCAGCACTACGCGAACGCGAAATCACGCTCAAGTCGGGAGGAGCAACGCCAAACGCCAGTTTGGCCGAGTTCGAGTCCATTGCAGCCTGCATGGTCGAACCGAGCTTGACGTCCTCAGGCAATTCCAGATCCTTCTTGATCTGCTCTTCCGTCATGCCGATGTCCTTCAGGCGGTTGTAGCGCATGTAGGAAGCACTGTGGCAAGCCAGACACCGGGAAGTAAACAGCTTGGCGCCGCGCTGCAACGAGACCTGGTCCTTCAAATTGACCGGGGCCTTGTCCAGATGCAGCTCCGCACCACTAGCGAGCGCTACCGCCGGCATCGCCATCAGCAACACCAGCATCCATAGTTTATTGATTGCTTTCATGTCAGCGAACCTTTCTGTTCTATTTGCTCGTCACACGATCAGGCTCGTGCTTGCACTTGTCGATCTTGGTGTACCAGGGCATCAGGAAGAAGAATGCGAAGTACACAACCGACAGAATCCGCGAAACAAGGGTGTATGTCGGGGTCGCAGGCATCAGACCAAGATAACCCAAGCCAACGAAGCTGATCACGAACAATGCCAGGAAAGTCTTATAGATCGGGCCGCGATAACGGATCGACTTGACCTTGCCGCGATCCAGCCACGGCAGCGCAAAGAAGATCACGGTCGCCACGCCCATCGCCACCACGCCCGGGAACTGCGAGCCGAACATCGGCGGCACCGCGCGCAGGATCGCGTAGTACGGCGTGAAGTACCACACCGGCGCGATATGCTCTGGCGTCTTCATCGGGTTGGCCGGCACGAAGTTGTTGTACTCCAGGAAGTAGCCGCCCATGTCCGGCGCGAAGAAGATGATCGCGCAGAACACGATCAGGAAGCCGACCACGCCGACGCCATCCTTGACGGTGTAGTACGGATGGAACGGAATACCATCCAGCGGCTTGCCGTTTTCATCCTTGTGCTTCTTGATCTCGATGCCGTCCGGGTTGTTGGAACCGACTTCATGCAGCGCAACCAGGTGCGCGACCACGACCAGCACCAGCACCAGCGGAATCGCGATGACATGCAACGCGAAGAAGCGGTTCAGTGTGGTATCGGACACGACGAAGTCGCCGCGGATCAGGATGGACAGGTCCGAACCGACGAACGGCACGGAAGAGAACAGGTTCACGATCACCTGTGCGCCCCAGAAGGACATCTGTCC
>DASTGP010000062.1:0-21521 GCA_035605585.1 Gallionella sp.
ACCTTGTGGTCCTGGATCATCTTCCAGAAGCGGCCAGCATCGGGGTAGGTCGGCACACCTTCGAAGATGACTTCGGTCGCGCCCATGGCCAGCGGGCCGTAGGTGACGTAGCTGTGGCCGGTGATCCAGCCCACGTCTGCGGTGCACCAGAATACGTCGCTATCCTTGTAGTCGAAGACCCACTTCATCGACAGCATGGCGCCCAGCAGATAGCCGCCGCTGGAGTGCTGCACGCCTTTGGGTTTTCCGGTGGAGCCCGAAGTGTAGAGGATGAACAGCGGGTGTTCCGCGCTGACCCATTCGGGTTCGCAGGTTGTGCCTTGGTCGGCGACCAGGTCGTGCCACCAGATGTTGTTGCCGCCCCAGGCCACCTCGCCCTTGGTGCGCTGGTAGACGATGACGGAGTGCACGCCTTCGCAGCCGCCCATGCCCAGCGCTTCGTCTACGGCGGGCTTCAGCGGCATCGCCTTGCCGCCGCGGAACTGGCCGTCGGAGGTGATCACGGCGCAGGCTTGGGCGTCGGTGATGCGCTCGTGCAGGCTCTTGGAGGAGAAGCCGCCGAATACGACCGAGTGGATTGCGCCGATGCGGGCGCAGGCCTGCATGGCCACCACGGCCTCGATACTCATCGGCAGATAGATGACGACACGGTCGCCTTTCTTGATGCCGCGAGACTTCAGGCCGTTGGCGAACTGGCAGACGCGCGCGTGCAGGTCGCGGTAGTTGATCTTGGTTACGGTGCCGTCGTCGCCTTCGAAGATGATTGCGGTCTTTTCCGGTTGTGTCGCGAGGTGGGTATCGAGGCAGTTGTAGGAAACGTTGAGTTCGCCGTCTTCGAACCATTTGTAGAACGGCGCATTGCTTTCATCCAGCACTTTGGTGAAGGGCTTTTTCCACTGCAGGGTTTCGCGCGCGAGCTTTGCCCAATATCCTTCATAATCCTTTTGCGATTCCTCCACCAGCGCCTGGTAGGCGCTCATGCCGGACACGTTCGCCTGCTTGACGAACTCGTCAGAGGGCGTGAATACGCGGGTTTCATGCAAGACAGACTGGATATTGGACATGCTGATCTCCTAAACAAATTAATTTATCGTTTTGACTATCGTGACCGAGGGAAAGGCCGAATAATTACCTTTCGGCTAATGTAGGTTTTTTTGGTTCATGATGTCAACAACCTGCGCTAAATATTCATTAAATTTAGCTAACTGACGCTATTTATGTAAGATTCGCGTAAGGATTTGTCGTGCCGGATTTGAGATTTCGAGAGAGGTGATTTTAGTCGTCGCTCAAAGACTCGGTTTTGAGGGGCGCAGGTTTTGCAGTACAATTGCGCCCCATGACTAAGTACATCTTTATTACTGGCGGCGTTGTTTCTTCCTTGGGTAAGGGCATCGCTGCCGCCTCACTTGCGGCTATCCTTGAGTCGCGCGGCCTCAAAGTTACAATGCTCAAGCTGGATCCGTACATCAACGTCGATCCGGGTACGATGAGCCCGTTCCAGCACGGCGAGGTGTTCGTCACCGAAGACGGTGCCGAGACCGACCTGGATCTGGGACATTACGAGCGCTTCATTTCGGCCAAGATGCGCAAGGCCAACAACTTCACCACCGGACAGATATACGAGAGCGTGATCCGCAAGGAACGGCGCGGCGAATATCTGGGCAAGACGGTGCAGGTGATTCCGCACATCACCAACGAGATCCAAGCCTTCGTCGAGCGCGGCGCGGCCGCTTCGCATGACGGCAAGGCCGATGTAGCCATCGTCGAGATCGGTGGCACGGTGGGCGACATCGAATCGCTGCCGTTCCTCGAAGCTGCTCGTCAGATGGGGTTGCGCCTTGGGCGCCACCAGGTCGCCTATGTGCACCTGACACTGGTTCCCTATATCGCCACCGCCGGCGAGTTGAAGACCAAGCCTACGCAGCACAGCGTGCAGAAGCTTCGCGAGATCGGTATCTTCCCGACCGCCTTGCTGTGTCGCGCCGATCGCCGCATTCCCGATGATGAGCGCGCCAAGATCTCGCTGTTCGCCAATATTCGCGAAGAGGGCGTGATCTCGATGTGGGACGTGGATAGCATCTACAAGATCCCGCAGGTGTTGCATGAGCAGGGGCTGGATCGTATTGCCTGCGAAGAGCTGGCGTTGGATGCGCCACCCGCCGATCTGTCGGTGTGGCAAAAACTCGTGGACGCGCAACAGAGCCCGCAGCACCACATCACCATCGGCATGGTCGGGAAGTATGTCGATCTGACCGAGTCCTACAAGTCGTTGATCGAAGCATTGCGCCATGCCGGGATCCATACCTCGACCAAGGTGGATATCGAATACATCGACTCGGAAGACATCGAAGCATCCGGCATCCAGGGGTTGACGCACTTCGACGCGATCCTGGTGCCCGGCGGTTTCGGCAAGCGCGGCACGGAAGGCAAGATCGCCGCGATCCGTTATGCGCGCGAGAACAAGATCCCGTACCTCGGCATCTGTCTCGGCATGCAGCTCGCCGTGATCGAATATGCGCGCGATGTGGCGGGCATGACGGATGCGAACAGCACCGAATTCAATCTGGAATCCGAACATCCCGTGGTCGCGCTGATCACCGAGTGGCTGGACCGCGATGGCAAAGTGGCCAAGCGCAGCGCCGATTCCGATCTGGGCGGTACCATGCGCCTCGGCTCGCAGCGTTGCCCGATCAAGTTGGGTACGCTGGCGCAGCGCATCTACGGCGATGAAGTGAATGAGCGTCATCGTCACCGCTACGAGGTGAACAACCATTACGTCCCCGCGCTGGAAAAGGCCGGGCTGATCATCTCTGCGCGCACGCCTTCCGAAGACCTGCCGGAGATGATGGAGTTGCCGCAGTCCATTCACCCATGGTTCGTCGGCGTGCAGTTCCACCCCGAATTCACGTCCACGCCTCGCGCCGGACATCCTTTGTTCAAGGCCTTCGTCGAAGCTGCCTTGCAACATCAAGCGACGGTTAACAAGAAGGCGGCAGCATGAAACTCTGTGGATTCGAAGTCGGGCTGGATCGCCCGCTGTTCCTGATCGCCGGTCCCTGTGTGATCGAGTCTGAGCAGATGGCGCTGGATACCGCCGGTGCGCTGAAAGAGATCTGCAACGAGCTGAAGCTGCCCTTCATCTACAAGTCCTCCTACGACAAGGCCAACCGCAGCTCCGGCAAGTCGTTCCGCGGCTTCGGGATGGAGTCCGGACTGAAGATCCTGGAAAAAGTGAAGCAGCAGATCGGCGTGCCGGTGCTGACCGACGTGCATGCCGAGGACGAGATTGCACCGGCTGCCGCCGTAGTCGACGTGCTGCAGACGCCTGCGTTCCTGTGCCGCCAGACCGACTTCATCCAGGCCGTGGCGAGCGCGGGCAAGCCGGTGAACATCAAGAAGGGCCAGTTCCTGTCGCCTTGGGACATGCAGAACGTGGTGGAGAAGGCTCGCGACGCGAGCGGCGCGGACAACATCATGGTGTGCGAGCGCGGCGCGTCGTTCGGCTACAACAACCTGGTGTCGGACATGCGCTCGCTGGCGGTGATGCGCAACACCGGCTGTCCGGTGGTGTTCGATGCGACTCACTCGGTGCAGCTGCCGGGCGGGCAGGGCACGGCTTCCGGCGGCCAGCGCGAGTTCGTTTCGGTGCTGGCACGTGCCGCGGTGGCGGCGGGCGTGTCCGGCCTGTTCATGGAGACGCATCCCAATCCGTCCAAGGCGTTGTCAGATGGTCCGAACGCATTCCCGCTCGGTCATCTCAAGGCGATGTTGCAAACCTTGATGGCCATCGACGCGACAGTTAAGCAGCAAGGGTTGATCGAAGAAAAAATCGATTTGAGAAACGTTTAGTTAAAGCAGACAAGGAAAGAAGAAGATGAGTGCAATTGTTGATGTGATCGCTCGTGAAGTTCTGGATTCTCGCGGCAACCCGACCGTAGAAGCGGACGTGTTGCTGGAATCCGGTGTGATGGGACGCGCCGCAGTGCCGTCCGGCGCATCCACCGGCGAGAAGGAAGCGATCGAACTGCGCGACGGCGACAAGCAGCGCTATCTGGGCAAGGGCGTGCTGAAGGCAGTGGAATTCGTGAACACCGAGATCGCCGAAGCGATCATCGGCCTGGATGCCGCAGAACAGGCTTTCATCGACCGCACCATGATCGAGCTGGATGGAACCGAGAACAAGTCTCGCCTGGGCGCGAACGCGATCCTGGCGGTGTCGATGGCGGTGGCGCGCGCTGCCGCTGAAGACAGCGGCCTGCCGCTGTACCGCTACCTCGGCGGTTCCGCCAAGATGCAGATGCCGGTGCCGATGATGAACATCATCAACGGCGGTGCGCACGCCAACAACAACATCGACATGCAGGAATTCATGATCATTCCGGTGGGCGCACCGAGCTTCCGCGAAGCCGTGCGCTACGGCGCCGAGGTGTTCCACGCGCTGAAGAAGTTGATCGACGCCAAGGGCATGCCGACCACCGTGGGCGACGAAGGCGGCTTCGCGCCCAACCTGCCGAGCAACGAATCGGCCCTGCAACTCATCGTTGAAGGCATCGAGGCTGCAGGCTACGTGCCGGGCGCCGACGTGGCGATCGGCGTGGACTGCGCGAGCTCCGAGTTCTACAAGGACGGCCTGTACCACATCGATTCCGAAGGCCTGAAGCTGACTTCCGCTCAGTTTGTCGACTACCTCGCCAACTGGGCAGACAAATACCCGCTGGTGACCATCGAGGACGGCATGAGCGAGCACGACTGGGAAGGCTGGAAGCTGCTGACCGAGCGCCTGGGCAAGAACGTGCAACTGGTCGGTGACGACGTGTTCGTTACCAACCCGAAGATCCTGCGCGAAGGCATCAAACAGGGCCTGGCCAATTCCATCCTGATCAAGGTCAATCAGATCGGTACGCTGACCGAGACTTTCGAGGCGATCGAGATGGCCAAGCGCGCGGGTTACACTGCGGTGATCTCGCACCGTTCCGGCGAGACAGAGGACACCACCATCGCCGACATCGCAGTGGCGACCAATGTGATGCAGATCAAGACCGGCTCGATGTCGCGTTCCGACCGCATGTCGAAGTACAACCAGTTGCTGCGCATCGAGGAAGATCTGGGCGACACCGCATCCTACCCGGGGCGCGAGGCCTACTACCAGCTGGGCTGATGTGCGCGCAGTCACACTGATACTGGCTGTCCTGCTGCTCCTGTTGCAGTACCCGCTGTGGCTGGGCAAGGGCAGCTGGTTGAAAGTGTGGGACCTCAACCGCCAGGTCGAGGAACAGCGGCAAACCAACCAGCAGACCCAGGCACGCAACGCGTTGCTGGATGCCGAAGTGCGCGACCTCAAGCAGGGCACCGAGGCGGTCGAGGAACGTGCCCGCAACGAGCTGGGCATGGTCAAACGCGACGAAGTGTTCTTCCAGTTCATCGGCAAGCAGCCGCCGGCGGTTTCCGCCGCGGCTGAGGCCAACCCCGCGAGCCATTAGCCGCGGCTCATTCCGGCGGCATTCGTGGCAACTTCCCCCCCTCAACAGATCCTTCATGAGGTTTTCGGCTACGCATCGTTTCGCGGTGCGCAGCAGGCTATCGTCGAGCATGTCGTAGCAGGCGGCGACGCGTTGGTGCTGATGCCCACCGGCGGCGGCAAGTCGCTGTGCTACCAGGTTCCCGCCTTGCTGCGCGATGGCGTTGGCATCGTGGTGTCGCCGCTGATCGCGCTGATGCAGGACCAGGTCGACGCTCTCAAGCAGCTCGGCGTGTCGGCCGCGTTCCTCAACTCCAGCCTGGATGCCGAGGCCGCGCGAGAGGTGTATCGGCAGATTCATCGCGGCGAGTTGAAGCTGTTGTATGTCGCGCCGGAACGGCTGATGACCGAGGGCTTTTTGAATTTGCTGGAGGGCTTGCAGCAGGAGGGCCGCATCGCCTTGTTTGCCATCGACGAAGCGCACTGCGTGTCGCAATGGGGGCACGACTTCCGTCCCGAGTACCGTGCGCTGACCGTGCTGCACGAGCGCTTCCCTGATGTGCCGCGCATCGCGCTCACGGCCACGGCGGACGCACCGACCCGGCGCGAGATCGTCGAGCGGCTGGCGCTGGAGCAGGCACAACAGTTCGTCTCCAGCTTCGATCGCCCCAACATCCGCTACCGGGTCACACTCAAGGACAATGCGCGTCGGCAGTTGCAGTCGTTTCTCGAAACCGAACACCCCAACGATGCGGGCATCGTGTATTGCCTGTCGCGCAAGAAGGTCGAGGAGACCGCCGCGTGGCTCAAGGAGCAGGGCTGGGATGCTTTGCCGTATCACGCCGGGCTGGATGCCGCTACCCGCAACAGGAACCAGCAGCGCTTCCTGCGCGAGGAGGGCGTCATCATGGTCGCCACGGTTGCCTTCGGCATGGGCATCGACAAGCCCAACGTGCGCTTCGTCGCCCACCTCGATTTGCTCAAGAGCATGGAAGGCTACTACCAGGAGACCGGCCGAGCCGGCCGCGACGGCCTGCCCGCGAACGCGTGGATGGCCTATGGCTTGGGGGATGTGGTGTCCATGCGCCAGATGCTGTTGTCCGGCGACGCGCCCGAGGAGCGCAAACGCGTCGAACTGCAGAAGCTCGATGCGCTGCTCGGTTTCTGCGAATCCACCGAGTGCCGCCACCAGACCATCCTGCGCTACTTCGGCGAGGAACATCCCGGCGACTGCGGACAGTGCGACAACTGCCTCGAACCGGTGGATACCTGGGACGCGACGCAGGCCGCACAGATGGCGCTGTCCTGCGTGTACCGCACCGGTCAGCGCTTCGGCGTCGCGCACCTGATCGATGTGCTCTTGGGCAAGGCGACGCCCAAGGTCGAGCAATTCAACCACCAGCAACTTTCCACCTTCGGCATCGGCAACTCACTGGCGCAGGCGCAGTGGAGCAGCGTCTATCGCCAGCTCGTCGCCGCCGGACTGCTCAACGTGGACATGGAAGCCTACGGCGGCCTGCGCCTCACTGAAGCTGCGCGCCCCGTGCTGCGCGGCGAACAGGAAGTCTGGCTGCGCCGCGACGCCGACCCGGTCAAACGCAAGGCCCAGCGTACCGAGCGCGGCGCCAAATCGCGCGAACCCTTCGCCGGCGCGAACGACGATCCCTTATGGCGCGCCCTCAAGGCCAAACGCACAGAGCTCGCCCGCGAACAAGGCGTGCCGCCGTATGTCATCTTCCACGACAGCACGCTGCTGGAAATCCTCAACTGCAAGCCTCAGACGCTGGACGAGATGGGGCGCATCAGCGGGGTGGGGCAGGCCAAGCTGGCGAAGTACGGCGATGCTTTCCTGCAGGTGGTGGAGGACGTGGCGAACGGGGGACGGGGATGATTGTTTCGAGCGGATTTCCTGAATTCGCTCAAGAGTTGCGTTTTCCTGCCGTTAGATTGAGCTGGAGATGCTTTTTGTCAGTAGAATGAGCGAGGAATGTCACGCGTCGGGCTCGACGCCGAAGTGTTGTATAAGCTAATTCAGGAACTGGACATGCAGCAGAGCAGTGATCAGTGGGGCGGGTGGTTGCACCCCAATTACCGGAACGCCATGCGCAGTACGGCTCCCATCCTGTTGCTGCTCGCGTTTGTTCAACTGCTGGCCTGGCTGATCCCCTCGCTGCCGGAATTCAAAGGCATCCCGAATTACCTGCCGCTGCACGTCCTGCTGGAGACGGTATCCATCGTGGTCTCCATGATGGTGTTCGCGGTCGGCTGGAACTCGCGCAGCAGCAACCTTTCCGGGAATATCGTCCTGCTCGCCGGCGTGTTCTTCGCGGTCGGTGTGCTGGACTTCCTGCACACCGTGTCCTACGGCGGCATGCCCGATTTCATTTCACCGAACGACTCGGAAAAACATCTCAACTTCTGGCTGTCGGCGCGTTTTTTTGCGGCGGTGGTTCTGCTGGTCGTGGCCATCAGACCTTGGAAGCCGCTCGCTTCCACCGCCACGCGTTACGTCATCTTCGGCTCATTGCTCGCGGTAACGGCGACGATCAACTGGGTCGTGGTTTACCACCAGCCCTGGTTGCCGGATACCTTCATTCCGGGACAGGGGCTCACGGCATTCAAGAAGAACACCGAATACCTGATCATCGCGCTCAACGCCGTTGCCGCAGCCATCTTGTGGAACAAGATGCGCAAGCCGCAGACGTTCAACGTCGTCCTGCTCTTTGCGGCGGTATGTACCCTGGCCATGAGCGAATTCTTTTTCACGCTCTATACCACCATGACCGGCAGCTACAACGTGCTGGGGCATATCTACAAGGTGATCGCTTACCTGTTCATCTACCGCGCCATCGTCGTCGAGACCATCGAGGAGCCGTACAACAAACTGGCGCTGGCGCAGCAGAACCTGGCCACCGCCCTGCAAGCCTCCAATACCGGATTATGGGATTGGGATTTGCGCACCGATTACGTGTTTTACTCGCCCGAGTGGAAAGCGCAGCTCGGCTATCTCCCGGACGAATTGCCGAACCGGCTCTCGACCTGGGAATCGTTGCTCCATCCGGATGACCGTGCGCCGGCCCTGGAGAAGGTGCAGGGCTTCCTGAAATCATCGCAGCAGCATTATGAGAACGAGTTCCGGCTGCTCGACCGCGATGGCGGCTACCGGTGGGTCATGGCCCGCGGCGAGAAGCAATACGATGCCGAGGGCAAGGCCATCCACCTGATCGGATCGCACATCGATATCAGCGAACGCAAACATGCCGAAGAAATCCAGACCCGGCTGAACCGCTCGCTCAAACTGCTGAGCGATTGCAACACGGCGCTGGTGCATGCGGAAGAAGAATCCAGCCTGCTGTCCGAGATCTGCCGCCTGGTGGTCGAGCGGGGCGGTTATCGCCTGGCCTGGGTGGGGTTTGCCGAGCACGATGCGGAAAGAAATGTGCAACCGGTCGCGCAGTTCGGCGATCTTTACGGTTATCTCGGGCGCGGGAAGATATTGTGGTCGGATACGGAGCGGGGACGCGGACCGACAGGCACCGCGATCAGGACTGGGTTGACCGATATCAATCAGGACTACGCCAATCCGCGCATGGCAGTCTGGCGCGAGGCGGCGCTGGCGCGCGGCTACCGCTCCAGCATCGCACTCCCGTTGATCGTCGATGGCCGCGTCTTGGGTGCGCTCACCATCTATGCGGCCGAAACCGATGCCTTCAATCCGGAAGAAGTGGAATTGCTGGAAGAACTGGCCAACGATCTGGCGTACGGTATCGCAACCTTGCGCACCCGCATCGAACACGAAGAGGCAGAAAAACAGCTGGAATACCTGGCGCATCACGACATGCTCACCGGCCTGCCCAACCGCCTGTTGTTGCGCGACCGTTTCGACCGGGCCGCAGCCCAGGCGGACCGGGAGCAGTCAGGGGTCGCGGTGCTGTTCCTCGATCTGGACAACTTCAAGCAAGTCAACGATACGCTTGGCCACAACTACGGCGACCAATTGCTGGTGCAGGTGGTCGAGCGTTTGCGCGGCTGCCTGCGCGAAACCGATACCGTCAGCCGCCAGGGCGGGGACGAATTTGTCGTGCTGCTGCCCAATTTGCGCGACCTGGACCTGATCGGCGGCATCGCCCAGAGCATCGTCGAGGCTTATTCCGAGCCCTTCGAGATCGAGCATTATTCGATCAGCACCACCTTCAGCATCGGCGTCAGCTTGTATCCGGACGACGGCAGGGAATTCGACATGCTGTTGAAGAAGGCGGATACCGCGATGTATCAGTCCAAGGATAGCGGCCGCGACACTTACCGCTTCTTTGCCGAAAAAATGAATGCCGATGCGCACGAGCAAATGCACCTGCAGGGACAGCTGCACAATGCGATCAGAAACCAGGAATTCCTGTTGCACTACCAGCCGCAGGTCGAGATCGAAAGCGACCGCATCGTAGGTGCTGAAGCCCTGGTGCGCTGGCAGCATCCCGAGCTGGGGCTAATCCCGCCGGGCAAGTTCATCCCGCTGGCGGAACGCAGCGGCCTGGTCATCCCGATGGGGGAATGGGTGCTCAACGAGGCATGCCGTCAAGCCCGGCAATGGCTTGATGACGGCCGGCCGTTGGTGGTGGCGGTCAACCTGTCCGCCTTGCAGTTCAGGCGCGGCAACCTGCTCGAAACCGTGTCCAATGCACTCAAGCTATCCGGCTTGCCTGCAGAGATGCTGGAACTGGAACTGACCGAGTCCATCCTGTTGCAGGATGTCGATGTCGCGATCAAGACCCTGCACAGCCTGAAGACAATGGGCGTGCAGCTTTCCATCGACGACTTCGGCACGGGCTACTCCAGCCTTTCCTATCTGAAGCGGCTGGCCGTGAATAAACTCAAGGTCGACCAGTCCTTCGTGCGCGACATGGCCGAAGATCCGGATTCTGCAGCCATCGTCAGGGCGATCATCCAGCTGGGGCACACCCTGCAACTCTCGGTCATCGCCGAAGGCGTGGAAAACGACGCCCAACTCGCATTCCTGCGCAACTACGGTTGCGATGAAGTCCAGGGATATTTGTTCAGCCGCCCGCTTCCTTCGGCCGAGTTCGTCAAGCTGCTTGAAAAATGAGGCGCTGACGAAGGTCCCACCTGACCGCGGGAGCCTTTCCGGATTGAAGCTGCACGCCACTTAGGGCAAGATTCGGTCTCGGCATTTATCGTATCAACTAACCAATAGAGAACAGACATGGGCGCACAGTGGAAATCCAAACATAAAGAAATCGCAGCGAATGCCAAGGGCAAGATCTTCGGCAAGCTCGCCAAGGAAATCATGGTCGCCGCACGCGGCGGCGCCGATCCTGCCTCCAATTCGCGTTTGCGTCTCGTGGTCGAGCAAGCAAAAAAAGCCTCCATGCCCAAAGATACGCTGGATCGCGCCATCAAGAAGGGCGCAGGCCTGCTTGATGGCGGCGCGCAGTTGGAGCGCTTCGTGTACGAAGGCTTCGCACCGCACCGCGTCCCCGTCATCGTCGAATGCCTGTCCGACAACGTCAACCGCACCATGTCCAGCATGCGCGTGCTGTTCCGCAAAGGCCAGCTCGGCGCGGAAGGTTCCGTCTCGTGGGACTTCGACTATGTGGGCATGATCGAAGCGACCGCCAATTCCAAGGAGGCGGATGTCGAGGTTGCCGCCATCGAGGCCGGCGCACAGGATTTCGAACCGGCAGACGAGGATGGAACGGTGCTGTTCATCACCGACACTACCGACCTCGATGTCGTGTGCAAGGCGCTGCCTGCGCAGGGCTTTACGGTAGCGTCGGCCAAGCTGGGCTATCGCCCGAAGAATCCGGTCACACTCTCCAACGATACGGAGCGCGAAGAAGTGGAAGCCTTCCTGGAAGCGATGGATGCGGATGACGACGTGCAGAACGTGTATGTGGGGCTGGCAGGGTAGTCTTCCTTCGATGCGGGCGCACACCTGCGAGGTGGCGAGGTAGGCTGGGGTGAGCGCTTGCTGCTTCAAAACGCTGGTGTTCGTACCTCTCCACCAGCTTTCGTTCGATTTTCATGTGCAGTGGAAGATAAATTGACGGACCTTAACAATCAATCTGCTCAATCCGTCGGTCAGCTTATCGCCGCGCTCGAACAATCCAGTCTCGCCGACAGTGCCACCGTCGCGCTGCATCGCTACCGGCTGCATGCCGTGGCTTGCGATATACCGCTGCTGATGATTCCTTTGTCGGGCATGAAACGTTTTCATGCCGGGGGCAGAACATGGGAATGCGCTACGGGTCAATTCCTGATGACGCATTTCGCCATGCAGGCCGATATCGAAAATATCCCCGACGGTGTCGCGCCGTACCGCGCGTGGGCGATTCCATTTCCGTGGGAGGTGGTGAGCATGGCGCGCGGCTTGTTAGTCGGAGCGGTGCAGAAGCAGGGCGAGGCGGTGAGCGTGGGCGAGTTGTTTGTGGCGATGGATGCATTGCTGGCCTATATCGGTGATGCGGATACGACTGATACGGCGCTACGAAATTACCGTCTGCTCGGCATCCTGTTGGCGCTGTTTCGCGCCGGGTACGGGCAGTTTCTTCTGGCGCATGATCCGAGTCTGTCTGCGCGTATCCGGCTGGCGGTGTCTGCCGATCCTGCACGCGAGTGGACTTCCGCGCATTTCGAGGATGTGTTTTGTATCAGCGGCGCAACCTTGCGCAGACGTCTCGTTGCCGAAGGAACTTCGTTGCGCGCATTGATCCAGGATGCGCGACTGCATTCGGCATTGGTGCAATTGCAGGTGACGCGCAAGCCGGTGAAGGCGGTGGCGCTGGATCACGGCTACCGTTCCATTCCCAGTTTTCGCCGCAACTTCACCGAGCGCTTCGGGATCGATCCGGCGGAGGTGGCGAATAGTTTGTGAGATTTTATTTTTTCTCTTTTTCCGCAGGCGGGAGAGGGGAGGAAGATTGAGCGTTTCGCGCATCTTGTTGAGCGTTTCGCATCAACGTCATGCACTACGATGTTGCCGTCGCAATCACTCGAAGGAGAAATTCATGAAACGTATTTTCATTGGTGTCGTTTCATTCATGTTGCTTGTCGGCAGCGCTTGGGCGTTCGAGTTATCCAGCCCGGACGTAGCCGATGGCAAGGTGCTGAATGCGGCGCAGATCGCCAATACATTCGGTTGCACGGGCGGCAATCTTTCGCCTGCACTGAACTGGAAACATGCGCCTGCAGGCACGCGCAGTTTCGCTGTGACCGTGTACGACCCGGATGCGCCTACGGGCAGCGGCTGGTGGCATTGGCTGGCGTATGACATTCCCGCAAACGCGACAGGCCTGCCCGCATCCGCTGCGGTGAGTGGCGATTTACCGGAGGGAACAAAACAAGGCCGCAACGATTTCGGCACGCGCAACTTCGGCGGCGCATGTCCGCCGCCGGGCGACAAGCCGCATCGTTATGTCATCACCGTGCATGCATTGAAAGTGGACAAACTCGAAGTGCCGGAAGATGCCAGTGCCGCGCTGATTGGCTTCATGCTGCACGCGACGGGCTTGGGGACGGCGAAGATTACGGCGGTGTATTCCAGATAAAAATGGATCGAAGGAGGGCGGTTGACCGTTCTCCAGCGACTCCGTATATTCCCTCCCCATGCAAACGCAATCCATCTCCGCCGAATCCATCATCGCCAAGCGACTGTGGCTAGCCCTGCTAGCCCACTGCCGCAGCGCGCTCCTGTTTTAACGTACGTATTCTTAACCGGGCAACTGCGGGTCTTCCGTAGTTGCTCCAGCCAGAGACCCGCGCCAGCCAATACTTTTATGGGGTCTTAACATCATGGCAAGTCTTACACGCAGTCTCTTCGCTGACCGGGATGTGTTTCTCGGTGTGATCTTCGCGCTGCTTGCGGCGGTCGGTTTTTCGGCCAAGGCCATCCTGGTCAAGCTGGCGTATCTCGACAGCGTGGATGCGGTGACGCTGCTGGCCTTGCGCATGGTGTTCTCGGTGCCGTTCTTCCTCGGCGTGGCGGTCTGGGCCAGGCGGCAGCATGCCGAGCCGCTCAACACCCATGACCGGCTGCTGGTGCTGGGGCTGGGTTTGGTCGGCTATTACCTTTCCAGCTTCCTCGATTTCCTCGGGCTGCAATACATCTCTGCCGGCTTGGAGCGCCTGATCCTGTTCCTCTATCCGACCATGACGGTGCTTCTCTCCGCACTGCTCTACAAGCGCGCCATCGGCAGGAAGATCATTGCGGCAATGGCGTTGAGCTATGTGGGGATTGCGCTGGTGTTCCTGCATGACGTCGGGGCGAAGGAGGGCGGCATCGTGCTGGGCTCGGCACTGGTGTTCGCCAGCACCCTGTCTTATTCGATCTATCTGGTGGGGGCGGGGCATGCCATTGCGCGCATCGGCACATTGCGTTTCACAGCCTATGCATCGCTGGTGGCGAGCGCGGCCTGCGTGCTGCAGTTCGTGGCAATGCGTCCCATGTCTGCGCTCGACCTGCCCCTGCGCGTGTATGAGCTCTCCATCGCGATGGCGATCTTCTCTACGGTGTTGCCGGTGTTCCTGCTGTCCTTCGCCATCCGGCGCATCGGTTCGGGCAGCGCGTCGCTGATCGGTACCGTCGGGCCGGTCAGCACGATCTACATGGCGTATGTGGTGCTGGGGGAAAGCCTCTCGCTGCTGCAGATCGCCGGCTCGGCGCTGGTGCTGACAGGGGTTCTTCTCGTCAGCCTGAACAGCCAGCGCGCGAGGGCGTGATGTCTTGACGTTTCATCTCGCGCGGGCCAAGGCGTTTTTGAGCATAATGCGCGTATTGGGAAATGCACACTTCATCACTTGGATCATGCGTCGACTGACATTCCTGTTCGCCCTGGTGTTCGCAGCGTCGGCAGCCGCAGCCGAACGTTGCGGCACGGACGACTTCGGCAATGTCGTTTGCATGGATAAGGACGGGGGGGTTACCACCGTGCGACCTGACCGAGTACGCGGCGACGTGAATGGAAGCGTCACGACGGATGCTTCGAAAGGCGAGTCCGGCAGCAAGGATGTCCGTGACGACAAAAGGGGCCGCCCGCGCTGCGGGATAGACCCTTTCGGCAACAAAGTGTGCCGCTGATATTCAACACAATTCAGGAGAGAACATGCGCATATTGCACACGATGATCAGGACTGGAAACCTGGATCGCTCCATCGACTTCTATACCAAGGTGCTGGGCATGAAACTGCTTCGCCGGCACGACTATCCAGAGGGGAAGTTCACGCTGGCCTTCGTCGGTTATGGCGACGAGCGCGACCACGCCGTGATCGAGCTGACCTACAATTGGGGCGTCGATCACTACGACTTGGGGGCCGGTTTCGGCCACATCGCCATCGAGGTCGACGATGTCTATGCCGCTTGTGACGAAATCAAACGGAGGGGTGGAACCGTCACCCGCGAGGCAGGTCCGATGAAAGGCGGAACGACGGTCATTGCATTTGCTGCTGACCCCGACGGCTACAAAATCGAGCTCATCGGGAAGCACCACTGAATCGAGGAAGAGGCCGTGCTGGCACTCTAATTCCGATTGGGTGTTGGGGAAATCAGCCAAAGGTCATGATCTAAATGACTGAGTAGTTCTTAGGTTAGGCGAGGGAACGGTGGCTACACGCTGCCGAACGTTACTGCTTCCATTCTGCGGCACACTGATCGAGAGAGGTGGATATGCCGATAGATTCGACGTCGCATCCCTGGTGGCTTGAGGCATTGCCGGAACGCGGTGCGGATCTTGCCGCGGTGGGCGAGGGTTTGTCGGACGCGGAAGCCAAAGAACGGCTTGCCAGATTCGGCCCCAATCTGCTTCGGGCACGGAAGGAAAAATCGCTGCTCCTGCAGTATCTCGCTCGCTTCAAGAATCCGCTGGTCATCATCCTCCTCGTCGCCAGTGCGGTTTCGGCTTTTACCGGCGAGGTCACCGACTTTCTCATCATCAGTTGTATCGTCCTGCTGAGCGTCACCCTGGATTTTGTCCAGGAGTATCGCGCCAACGCGGCTGCCGAAAAGCTGAAGCTGTCGGTCGCCGTACGTGCCACGGTTTTGCGAAACGGCAGGCCCGAGGATATTCCGGTAATCCAGGTGGTGCCGGGCGATGTCGTGTTGCTCTTTGCCGGCGATCTGGTTCCCGCGGACGGAATCGTGCTGGAAGCACACGATTTATTCATTAAACAGGCGCTGCTGACGGGCGAATCCTATCCGGTCGAAAAGCGGGTGGGGACACTGTCCGACAGCGCTACCGATCTGCAGGAGGCGACCAACGCGGTATTCATGGGGACCTCGGTCATCAGCGGCCGCGGCAGGATGCTGGTGGTCAAGACCGGCGCCTCCACCGCCATCGGAGATATCGCCGACAGCGTTTCCCGCCCATCGCCCCCCTCATCGTTCGAAATCGGGACCCGCCGCTTCGGCATGCTGATCATGCGGCTGACGTTCCTGATGGTGTTGTTCGTGCTGCTTGTGAATACCTTGTTTCACAAGCCCTGGCTTGACTCATTTCTGTTCGCCGTGGCGCTTGCCGTCGGCCTGACTCCCGAACTGTTGCCGATGGTGGTGTCGGTCACGCTGGCGCGAGGAGCGCTGCGCATGGCGAAGCAGAACATGATCGTCAAACGGCTGGCTGCCATTCAGAACCTGGGATCGATGGATGTCCTGTGCACGGACAAGACCGGCACCCTCACCGAGGCGAAGATACGCATGGAACGGCACGTGGATGCCCAAGGGCAGCCCAGCGAGCGGGTGCTGGAACTGGCCTATATCAACAGCTTCTTCGAAAGCGGCTTGAAGAGCCCGCTCGACGAAGCCATTCTCGACCATACTCACGTCGACCTGGATAACTGGAGAAAAGTCGACGAAGTGCCGTTCGATTTCGAGCGCCGCCGGGTATCCGTGCTCGTCGACAACGGCGAGGCAAGATGGCTGGTGGTGAAAGGGGCTCCCGACGAGATCATGGGGCTGTGCGCGCATTACGAGGCGAATGCCGCCGATATCCCGCGCCCTCTCGACGATGCCGCACAGGCAAGGATCTGTGCTCAGTACCATGCGTTGGAAGAAGAGGGATTCCGCGTGCTGGGCATTGCGTGGCGCCAGGTGCCGCTGGATCACCCGCATGCGGTAGTCGATGATGAATCGGAACTGGTGCTTGCCGGGTTTGCCGCCTTTCTCGATCCGCCCAAGGAGAGTGCCGCTCCGGCGCTGGCCGTGCTCAAGAAGGCGGGCGTCGCGATCAAGATCGTGACCGGCGACAGCGACCTTGTCACGAAACATGTCTGCGCCGAGCTGAAGATAGCGGTCGAGGGCGTGTTGAACGGCAAGGAGATTGCGCAGATGGACGACCACACGCTGCGAGCCAGGGTCGAAACGGCGAATCTGTTCTGCCGGGTCAGTCCGTCGCAGAAGGAGCGAGTGATCCGCGCGCTCAAGGCCCGTGGTCATGTGGTCGGTTACCTGGGTGACGGCATCAACGATGCGCCGCCGCTGCATTCGGCGGATGTCGGCCTGTCGGTCGACTCGGCGGTGGATGTGGCGAAAGAAGCGGCCGATATGATCCTGCTGAAACACGACCTGCATGTGCTGCATGCGGGCGTGGTGGAGGGGCGGCGCACCTTCGGCAACATCATGAAGTACATCATGATGGGAACCAGTTCGAATTTCGGCAATATGTTCAGCATGGCCGGTGCCTCGTTGTTCCTGCCTTTCCTGCCGATGCTGCCGACGCAGATATTGCTCAACAACATTCTTTATGATGTTTCGGAAATACCGATACCGCTGGACAGGGTGGATGCAGAGGAGGTTGCCCGCCCCCGGGTGATGGACATGAATTTCGTTCGCAACTTCATGCTGGTGATCGGGCCGATCAGTTCAGTGTTCGACTTTCTGACCTTCTACATCATGCTGGTCGTCCTGCATGCGGATGAAAAACTATTCCAGACCGGATGGTTCGTCGAATCGCTGTGCACCCAGGTGCTGGTGATCTTCATCATCCGCACCCGTGGCAATCCGCTGAGGAGCCGCGCCCATCCTATGCTGATGGCGGCCTCGCTGGCGGTTGTGACCATCGCGGTGTTTTTGCCGTTTACACCCATAGGGCTTCATTTCGGATTTGTGCCGCCACCCGCCAAGTTCTACCTGATCCTGGGGGCGATGGTGCTTATCTATCTTGCGGTTGTAGAGCTGGCCAAGCAATGGTTCTACCGCTGGTCGATAAGGGATAGACGGTCGCACCCGCGATCGACTGGCGCTTTGCCAGAATGAAAAGCGAGGCCTAGAGGATGATGGCGACGAAGTCGCCTTCGAACCGACCGACCTGCAGTCCTTCGCAATGCAACACCGACTGGATGCTGATACGGGCGCGCTTATGCTTCGACAGCGTGGCGAGGAAGCGTTGCCATTTTTCCGGAGCGGGTGCCGTGGCCTCGGCGATGAAGTCGGTGGGCATGGGCTGGTCGTAACTCATGCTGTTCTTCTGGATGACGAGGCGCGCCTTGATGTTGGCATCCAGCAGGCTGACATGGAGCAATGCCCATGCGGAGAGGATGGCGACAGCCGAGGCGCTGCCGCCGAACACGGTGTCGCGATGATTGATGTTGGGAGCCAGCGGAGCCGCAAGGCAGACGCCTTGCGGGCTGGCAGTTCTGACCTCCACGGCCATCGCCCTGGACAGCGGGATGTGGCTGTGGAGGTAGTCCTGTAACGCCTGCGGCGTCATATATGACGTCATAAATCTACTGCGCGAACCGGCATTGGAGTCGCGCGGTGCTCGGCATCCTCATGTACTCGCATGTACACTCCGGTGCCTGTGCTCCGGGCTCCTTCAATGACGGCTCGCTCGCTACGATTTCTGACGCCATATATAGCGCGGGCATTACTTGCCGGCTGCGCGTTCCGCCGATTGCACGGTGTTGGCCACCAGCATGGTGATGGTCATCGGGCCGACTCCGCCTGGGACCGGAGTGATCCAGCCCGCAACTTCCTTGGCCGAATCGAAGTCCACGTCGCCGCACAGCTTGCCGTCAGGCAGGCGGTTGATGCCGACGTCGATCACGGCCGCACCGGGCTTGATCATGTCGCCGGTGACCATCTTCGGCCTGCCTGTCGCCACCACCAGGATGTCGGCGTCGCGCGTGAACTTGGCGAGGTCGACGGTCTTGGAGGTGCAGATGGTGACGGTGGCGTTGTGCTGCAACAGCAGCAGCGCCATCGGTTTGCCGACGATGTTGCTGCGGCCCACCACCACGGCATGCTTGCCTTCGATGGAGATGCCGCTCTTCTGCAGCAAGACCAGCGAACCGTAGGGCGTGCAGGGCGCGAAGCGCATGTTGCCCGTGGCCAGCGCACCGACGTTGACCGGATGGAAACCATCCACGTCCTTGTCGGGACTGATGGCGTTCAAAATCTTGTCGCTGTCGATGTGCTTGGGCACCGGCAGCTGTACCAGCAGGCCGTGGATCTTCGGGTCTGCGTTCAGCTCGGCGATCTTCGCCAGCAGCGTCGCTTCGGAAGTATCGGCAGGCAGGGCGATGTGTTCGGAGTGCAGGCCCAGTTCGGCGCAGGCCTTCACCTTGTTGGCGACATAGACCTTGGAAGCAGGGTCTTCGCCGACGATGATGACGGCCAGTCCCGGCGTGATGCCGCGCGCCTTGAGGGCGTCGGCACGCGCCTTCCATTCGGCGCGCACCTCCTGCGCGATGGCCTTGCCGTCAATGATGCGTGCGGTCATCTTGCTCTCCTTGCGAATCAGAACTCGGGTTTGACTGCGGCGTTCTTGTAGTTGGCCACGCCGGACATGATCTCGGCACGTGCCGATTCACCGTCTTCCCAGCCGCCGATCTTGACCCACTTGTTGGGTTCCAGATCCTTGTAGTGGGCGAAGAAGTGTTCGATCTGCTTCAGCGAAATCTCGGGCAGGTCGGTATAGGTCTTCACGTTGCGGTACATGGCAGTCAGCTTGTCCACCGGCACGGCCAACAGCTTGGCATCCACGCCGGATTCGTCTTCCATCTTCAGCACGCCCAGGGGGCGGCAGCGAACCACACAGCCGACCTGCAGCGGGATGGGGGTGACCACCAGCACATCCACCGGGTCGCCGTCGTCGGACAGGGTATGCGGGATGTAGCCGTAGTTGCAGGGGTAGTGCATCGCGGTGCTCATGAAACGGTCCACGAAGATCGCGCCGGAGTCCTTGTCCACTTCGTACTTGACTGGCTCGCCGTGCATCGGGATCTCGATGATGACGTTGAAGTCGTTGGGAAGGTCTTTGCCGGAGGGAACCTTGTTCAAGCTCATTTTGTTTCCTTGGATAGAAGGGGTTGAGAAAGGCGCGATTATAAGCGATGCGGGACGATGCTGCTAAACCGCATTAGGTTTAGAATGTGCCGACCACTTCCCAAGGAGATGATGCTATGGCTACCAAACTGAGCGGCAAAATGGTCATCGGGCAATCGGGCGGACCCACTGTCGTCATCAACCAGTCTCTGGTCGGGGCGGTGCTGGCGGCGCGCAAGCAGCCCAACATCACCGGCATCCTCGGCGCCCGCCATGGCATCGCGGGGATACTGAAGGAAGACTTCATCGATCTCACCACGCAAAGCGTGGAACAACTCGAACTGGTCGCTACGACTCCTGCGGCGGCGCTGGGCTCGGTGCGGCTCAAGCCCGGCCAGGCCGAATGCGAGAAGGTGTTCGAGGTGTTCCGCAAGAACGACGTGCGCTACTTCTTCTACATCGGCGGCAACGACTCGGCCGAGACCGCGCACATCATCGCGGAGATGGCGAAACAGGCGAACTACGATTTCTGCACCGTCCACATTCCCAAGACCATAGACAACGACCTGAAGGTCACCGACCATTGTCCGGGCTATGCCTCGGCGGCGCGCTTCGTGGCGCTTGCCTTCATGGGCGACGACCGCGACAACCGCGCACTCGAAGGCATCAAGGTCAACGTAGTGATGGGACGCAACGCCGGATTCCTGACGGCGGCCTCCGCGCTGGCGCGCCAGGAGGAGGGCGACGGCCCTCATCTGATCTATCTGCCGGAGCGCGTGTTTGACGTCGAGAAATTCAAGCAGGACGTGCGCGATGTGGTGGCCAAGCATGGCCGCTGCGTGGTGGCCGCCTCCGAAGGCATCTCCGACAAGGATGGCAATCCGATCTCGACCACCGGCGAGCGCGATTCGCACGGCAACATCCAGCTTTCCGGCACGGGCGCGCTGGGCGATACCCTTGCGGCGCTGGTGAAGGAGTCATTCGCCGGACAGAAGGTGCGCGTGCGCGCCGACACCTTCGGCTATCTGCAGCGCTCCTTCCCCACCATCGTCTCGGCGGTGGACGCAAAAGAGGCGCGCATGGTCGGCGACTATGCGGTGAACTACGCCGTCTCCAGCGGCGAGCCCGGCTCGGTCGCGATTCGCCGCTTGGGCAGCAAGCCGTATTCCAGCGAATGCTTCATCACGCCGCTGTCTTCCGTGGCGCGCGAGGCGACCGCGATGAAGGACGAATACATCAATGCGGCGGGCAACGATGTGACGCAGGCCTGGCTGGATTACGTCGCGCCGCTGGTCGGCGAGTTGCCGAAAATGGGGCGCCTGTGAACCGGTCGATGTGACAGAGTGGGGGCGGCAATGAAACAGGGCGGACCTCCGCCCTGTTTGCTTTGGAGAACTGCCCTATAGCAGCGGCACGATCATCAGCGCGACGATGTTGATGATTTTGATCAGCGGGTTCACGGCGGGGCCAGCGGTGTCCTTGTACGGGTCGCCTACGGTGTCGCCGGTGACGGCCGCCTTGTACGCATCCGATCCTTTGCCGCCGTAATTGCCAGCCTCGATGTATTTTTTCGCGTTGTCCCACGCGCCGCCGCCGGTGGTCATCGAGATGGCGACGAAGATGCCGGTGATTATCGTGCCGACCAGCACGCCGCCCAGGGCCTTCGGTCCAAGCGTCAAGCCAACAATAATCGGTACCGCGACAGGCAGCAGCGACGGCACCAGCATTTCCTTGATCGCGGCTTTGGTCAGCATGTCTACGCAGGTGCCGTATTCCGGTTTGCCCGTGCCTTCC
>DASTGP010000107.1:0-9824 GCA_035605585.1 Gallionella sp.
CGCGGTAGTAATCGAACAATTGCTCGTGTGGGTCGTCACGGGCCATCAGATTGAGCAGCAACTCGTTCAGGTAGAAGCCGCACATCAGAGCCGTGCCCTGCAGGTAGGGCTGCCCCCCCTGCCACTCGGCGCTGTGCAAGGTTCGCACCTCGCCCTTGCCGAACCAGGAGAGCAGCAGCGGCTGGAAGTTCATCAGCACGCCGCGCAGTGCCGACCTCGGCCTTCGCGCGCCGCGCGCCATGATCGCCAGCCGCCCGTGAGACCGGCTGAACACGTCGAGAATCAGGCTGGTTTCGCGGAAAGGATAGCTGTGCAGCACGAAGGCAGGTTCATCCTGCTGCTTGTGCCGGTTCGCAGCGGTCATTCGTAGCCCAGGCTCTTCAGCACGCGCGCATCGTCCGCCCAGCCGCTGCGCACCTTCACGAACACTTCGAGGAACACCTTGCCGTCGAACAGCTTTTCCATGTCGAGGCGTGCCTGGGTGGCGATCTCCTTCAGCTTCTCGCCCTTTTTGCCGATCAGCATCGCCTTGTGCGCTTCCTTGTCCACCAGGATCGCGGCATGGATGCGGCGCAGCTTGCCTTCCATCTTGAATTGCTCGATCACCACGCTGGTCGAATACGGCAGCTCCTCGCCGGTGAAGCGGAACACCTTCTCGCGCAGCATCTCGGCCGCGAGGAACCGCTCGCTGCGGTCGGTGATGTCGTCCTCGCCGTAGATCAGCTCGCCCTCCGGCAGGTGGCGATACAGGGCATCGCGCAGTTCTTCTAATTTGGTGTTCTGCTTGGCGCTGACCGGCACGATCTCTGCGAACTTGAAGTCCTTGGCGACGCGCTCCGCAAATTCGAACAGCTTGCCCTTGTCCTCGACCTCGTCGATCTTGTTGATCACCAGCAGCACCGGGCGGTTGTCCGGCAGCAGCTTGAGCACCTCCTGGTCGCGCTCGTCGTAACGCAGCGCCTCCAGCACGTACACCACCACCTGCACGTCCCGCAGGCTGCTGGTGACGACGCGGTTCATGCCGCGGTTCAACGCATTCAGGTGCTTGGTCTGAAAGCCCGGAGTGTCGACGAAAACGTACTGCGCACGCTCGTCGGTCAGGATGCCGTGGATGCGGTGGCGCGTGGTCTGCGCCTTGCGCGAGGTGATGCTGACCTTCTGTCCGATCAGGTGGTTGAGCAGCGTGGATTTGCCGACGTTGGGGCGGCCGACGATGGCGATGAAGCCGCTGCGGAATTCTGTTGTCAGTTGTTCGGTCATGGTGTCCTGTGGCGTGTCAACACGCCTTGAGTTGTTGGTAGGCAGCCTGGGCCGCCTGTTGTTCGGCGCTGCGGCGGCTGCTGCCCTCGCCGCGCGTGCTGATCTTCAATTTGGGGATGGCGCACTCCACCTGAAAGGATTGCTCGTGGGCCAATCCGCCGGTAGCAACGATGGTATACGTCGGCAGGGGGATGCGCTTGCCTTGCAGGTACTCCTGCAACAGGGTCTTGGCGTCCTTGCCCAGCGTATGGATGTCGACCTTTTCAAGATAAGGCACGAAGAGGCCCAGCACGGCCTTCTCGGCCTCGGCATAACCGCCGTCCAGCAGGACCGCACCGAACAGTGCCTCCATGGCATCGGCCAGGATGGACGGACGGCGGAATCCCCCGCTCTTGCGTTCGCCCTCGCCGAGCCGCAAAAGGCTGCCGAGCTTGAGTTGCAGGGCAAAGGTCACCAGCGTTTCTTCCTTGACCAGGTTGGAGCGCAGCCTCGAGAGCTCGCCTTCGCTCAGGTGAGGATAGGCATCGTACAAGTGCTTGGCGATGACGCATCCCAGCACGCTGTCGCCGAGGAACTCCAGCCGTTCGTTATGCTCCGGCGCGTAACTGCGATGGGTGAGCGCGCGCTCAAGCAAGCGGGGCTGCGCGAAGACATGCCCCAGCTGCCTGCAGAGTGCGTCGCGATCCTTATTTTGCACTGCTGGGTTTGAAGTCCATGAACAGGCTGACGTTGCCGACCAGCGGAACCTTGACGGAGTAGCTCGCGCTCAGCACCAGGCGGCCGTCCTCCTTGACGATCTCGATGTCGTCGGGACCGATTGCCGTGACATCGTCGATCGTAGCGCGCTTTTCAAAGGACATCTTGATGTCACGTGCGCTGGCATTCTGCATCTCTGGATCGTTGGCGATGG
Organism: Gallionella sp.; assembly: GCA_035605585.1. GTDB lineage: Bacteria > Pseudomonadota > Gammaproteobacteria > Burkholderiales > Gallionellaceae > Gallionella. Next base: position 2,171 of record DASTGP010000107.1, read on the forward strand.
TGACAAACAGGTTCTTGATCTGCTCATACTGCATATACGCCGGGATCAGCTTCAATCCGGTGATGCTGACCAGGACCAGAAGTACCGCCCCGAACAGGAAACCGAACATACTCAAACCGCGCTGTGCTGCTGGCATTGCTGCATTCATATTGCCTCTCCTGACTCAGTTAATGGACAGACCGACGCGCTTCAGGTCGGAAAAATTCATCCAGATGAAAAATGCCTTGCCGACGATCTGATTGTCCGGCACGAATCCCCAATAGCGGCTGTCGCGGCTGTTGTCGCGATTGTCCCCGAGCATGAAGTACTGACCCGCGGGCACCTTGCAGCGCACCATCTCGTCGTCGTAGCGGCAATTCTCCCGCCCGGCAAACTCGGCCACCGAGCCCAGGTGCAAGGTCGGCAATTCGGGATTGATCAGCACTGCATGCTTGTGCTTGCCCAGGGTCTCGACACGCTTCTCGGTATGCACGAAGTCCAACCCGGTCTCGACGTAATTGTAATCGCCATCCGCCTGTTGCGCCTGCTCGACGCCGTTGATCCACAGGCGCTTGTTGCGGTACTCCACCGTATCGCCCGGCAGTCCGACCACGCGTTTGATGTAGTCCTTCGAGGGGTCCTCCGGGTAGTGGAACACCATCACATCGCCTCGCTCCGGATCGTTGATCTGCACCAGTTTCTGATTGACGATGGGCAGCCGGATTCCATAAGTGAACTTGTTCACCAGGATGAAGTCGCCGACTTGCAGGGTGGGGATCATCGAACCGGAAGGGATCTTGAACGGCTCGACCAGGAAGGAGCGGATGAAGAACACCACCAGGATCACCGGGAAGAAGCTCTTGGCGTATTCCACCCACCACTGTTCGGCGACTCCCGCAGGGCGCTTGCCCGCCAGCACGAAGCGGTCCAGCAGCCAGATGGCGCCGGTAGTCACCAGCAATACAAACAGAATCAGAGCAAAGTCCATCGTTACTTGTCCTCAACTTGCAGGATGGCCAGGAAAGCCTCCTGCGGAATCTCCACCGTGCCCACCTGCTTCATGCGTTTCTTGCCGGCCTTCTGCTTCTCCAGCAGCTTCTTCTTGCGCGTGATGTCGCCGCCGTAACACTTGGCCAGCACGTTCTTGCGCATCGCCTTGACGTTCTCGCGCGCGATGATGTTGGAGCCGATGGTCGCCTGGATCGCCACGTCGTACATCTGGCGCGGGATCAGCTCGCGCATCTTGGCCGCGACCTCGCGGCCGCGGTGCTGGCTGTTGGCGCGGTGCACGATCACCGCCAGCGCATCCACCTTGTCGCCGTTGATCAGCATATCCACCTTGACCACGTCGGCCGCACGATATTCCTTGAACTCGTAGTCCATCGAAGCATAGCCGCGCGACACCGACTTCAGCCGATCAAAGAAGTCCAGCACGATCTCGCCCATCGGCATCTCGTATTTGAGCAGCACCTGCTTGCCGTGATAACTCATGTCGATCTGCACGCCACGCTTCTGGGTGCACAGCGTGATCACCGAGCCGACATACTCTTGCGGCATGTACAGGTTCACCGTCACGATAGGTTCGCGGATCTCTTCGATCTTCGATGGATCGGGCATCTTGGACGGGTTATCCACCATCAGCACCGTGCCGTCGCGCAGCACCACTTCGTAGATCACCGTCGGTGCGGTGGTGATGAGGTCCATGTCGAACTCGCGCTCCAGGCGCTCCTGCACGATCTCCATGTGCAGCAGGCCGAGGAAGCCGCAGCGGAATCCGAAACCGAGCGCCTGGGACACTTCAGGCTCGAATTGCAGCGCAGCATCATTGAGCTTGAGCTTCTCCAGCGAGTCGCGCAGCGCCTCGTACTGGTTGGACTCCACCGGGAACAGTCCGGCGAACACTTGGGGCTGCACTTCCTTGAAACCGGGCAACGCGGCTGCAGCGGGTCTGGCCTGATGGGTGATGGTGTCGCCCACCTTGGCGGCCTTGAGTTCCTTGATGCCGGCGATGACGAAGCCCACCTGCCCCGCGGACAGCGACTCGCGGTTCTGCGACTTCGGCGTGAACACGCCGATGTGCTCGGTCAGGTGCTGCGCGCCCGTCGCCATGAACAGGATCTTTTCCTTGGGCTTCAGCGTGCCGTTGACGATGCGCACCAGCATCACCACGCCGACGTAATTGTCGAACCACGAATCGATGATCAGCGCCTGCAAAGGCGCATCCGGATCGCCCTTCGGGGCAGGCACCTTGGCGATCAGCGATTCCAGCACGTCCTCCACCCCCAAGCCCGTCTTGGCCGAGCAATGCACCGCGTCGTGCGCATCGATGCCGATCACGTCCTCGATCTCGGCGATGGCATTGTCGGGATTGGCGGATGGCAGGTCGATCTTGTTCAGCACCGGCACCACTTCGACGCCGAGATCGAGCGCGGTGTAGCAGTTCGCTACGGTCTGCGCCTCCACGCCCTGCGAGGCATCCACCACCAGCAGCGCGCCTTCGCAGGCCGACAGCGAACGCGACACTTCATAGGAAAAGTCCACGTGTCCCGGCGTATCGATCAGGTTCAGGTTGTAGACTTGGCCGTCGCGCGCCTTGTAATTCAACGCAGCAGTCTGCGCCTTGATGGTGATGCCGCGCTCGCGCTCGATGTCCATCGAGTCGAGCACTTGTGCTTCCATTTCTCGGTCGGACAATCCGCCGCAGAGATGAATGATGCGATCCGCCAGCGTGGATTTGCCGTGGTCGATGTGGGCGATGATGGAAAAATTACGGATGTGCTTCAAGGTTAAAAATCCTGCCGAAACCGGCTTTTGCGCAAAGCGCGAATTCTAGCCGATTTAGACTCGGCTCGCTGAAGAGAGAAAGGAACCTCGAAGAACCATAGCGAGCGGCTTGAGTGCAAGGCGCACGGAGCACAGCGACCGAGACAACTCGCCTCGGCGAGTTGCGACGGAGACTAACCTTCAGGTTACGTCGAAGCCACATACCCTGCGGGTAGGCAAGGATGCGAGCATCGCGCAACGCCGCAATCAGGACGCGCAGTAGGTTATTCGAGGTTCCTATTACTTCTCGTCCAGGCGGATCGCAACGTAAGAAGCGCTGTCGCCGCGCCTGACCAGCAGCGCGATATTGCGCCCTTTCGGCACCTGCTTGAGCACGTCGTTGAACTGTGCCAGCGAGCGGATGGGCATATTGCCGATTGCCAGCAGCACGTCGCCCTGATGCAATCCTGCCGCGCGCGCCGCGGAGCCCTTGACCTCTTCCACCAGCAGCCCCCCGTTGACTTGCAGTTCCTGCATCTGGCCGCGGCTCAATTCGCTGACCGCAATGCCCAGGCGAGCAATCATTGCAGCCACGTCATCCGCCAGTTCCTTGGCGGCCTGCGACAGCTTGTTCTCTTCGGGCATCTCGGCAACCACCACGGTGACCTGCTTGGCCGCACCCTTGCGCCACAATTCGATGGCGGCCTTGCTGCCCGGCTTGGTCGCCGCCACCATGCGCGGCAAGTCAGCAGAGCTGTCGACCTGCTTGCCGTCGTACTTGAGGATCACATCGCTGGCCTCGATGCCCGCCTTGTCGGCTGGGCCGTTCTTCTCCACGTTGCTGATCAGCGCCCCGGACGGTTTGCCCAGCCCGAACGAATCGGCCAGTTCACGCGTCAGTTCCTGGATCGTCACACCGATGCGCCCACGCGTCACCTTACCGGTGCTGCGCAGTTGCTCGACCACCTGCGTCGCCACGTCGATCGGAATGGCAAAGGACAGGCCCATCGAACCGCCGGAGCGGGTATATATCTGAGAGTTGATGCCGACGACCTCGCCGTTCATGTTGAACAGCGGACCGCCGGAGTTGCCTGGGTTGATCGCCACATCGGTCTGGATGAACGGCACGAAATTGTCCTGCGGGAGCGAGCGCCCCTTGGCACTGACGATACCCGCCGTCACGCTGCTGTCGAATCCGAACGGCGAACCGATGGCAATCACCCATTCACCGACCTTGAGCTTTCCTGGGTCGCCCAAGCTGACTTTCGGCAGGCCGCCTGCCTCGATCTTCAGCAACGCGATATCGGTTCGTTTGTCGACACCGATCACCTTGGCACGAAACTCGCGCTTGTCGGTGAGACGCACGGTGATCTTGTCGGCGCGGTCCACCACATGCGCATTGGTCATGATGTAACCGTCTGAACTGATGATGAATCCTGAGCCCAACGACTGAGATTCCTGTTCGCGCGGCATCTGTGGGGCGAAACGGCGGAAAAACTCGTAGAACGGATCATCCTCGGAAATCCCGGGAAATCCCTGTGCGTTGCGGATGATCTGGGTGGTGCTGATATTGACGACAGCCGGCCCCTGCTTCTCCACCAATTCGGTGAAATCGGGCAAATCCCTGGCGAGGACGGGCGAACTGACTATCACCCCGACGATCAAGACACCCAGACTCAACAGTTTTTTCAGCATATCTCAGTCTCCGTCACCAACTAAAAGAACCGGATCACTCCCCGCGCCACTGCCTCGCAATGTAAGGCCGCTGACGCCTCAGCCGTACGGCGAGCCATTTGGACAGGACGAAACCGCAAACCAGGCCGACAAATGCGCCTGCTGCCGCATAACCATCGCGTTGATCGAGCTCTGGGGCAGCCACATTCCCGAGCGCCGCGCCCACCGCCAACAACAGCAAAGGCAACAAATAGACCAGGCCGATGCCGCGCAACACCGTACCGTCCGCGACCGAGACGACCACCTGGTCGCCGACGCGGGCATTGATCGGGTTATCTACCTGGAATTGACGCGGCTGACTGCAGAACAACTGGGACAGTTTGGCAGTCCCGCAGCCCTTGCCGCTGCACTGCCCGCAGCTGCCACTCTGGCTGGCTTGCACAAAGGCGTGTTGCCCCTCGACCTGCACGACAACGGCGCGTGTTTCCAGCATGGTTACTTGCCGTTATAGCGCAAGGAATCGAGAACTTGCATCACGGTGCGCGGAGGCACCTCGCCAACCACCGTGATCAGGTTTTTATCCACCAGCCTGTGATACAGATTCACCGCACCTCGGCTGGACAACCCTTCCACATCGTCTTCATCGCTATCGACCGGCTCGATGAAGATGGAAATCGCACTCAATCCATCCGAGAACACCAGTTGCGTCACGGGGGCATGCTTGCCACGCATCGGGCGTTGGATCTCCATGGTTTTCCTGAAACCGGCCGGCAACGCATCCACCGCCCAGCCGCTATTGACGGCCACACCGCTCTTGGCGGTTTCAGGCACGGGCTGCGTCGGAACACTCGCCTTCACCCAAGTGCGGTCGATATTCCCGCCGATCTGCAGTTGGGTGAAGGCATATTGTTCGATCAGCTGATTCTTGTCGCCCAGCACGGCTGCCTTCAGCAACAGGCCGGAATCGGTGTGCACCCAGATCTTGTGCGCATAACGCGAGCTGTCTTTGGGCTGAAACAGGATAGCCTGGGTGTTATATCCCGCCACACGCTCCGTGCCGCCCTCCTTGACTTGATAATTGGCGCTCAATGCGGAAAGCTGATCCGGCAACAGCGAGGGAAACCTGCTGCGCCCCTGCTGACTACCCACCTGCACCATCTTGTGGTTGATATAGCACCAGACTTGTCCATGATGCCGGATGATTTCGCGCTTGGGACCATCCAGGCTTTCCAGCTTCTCATATTCGCTGTCCGACTCAACCACATGCGTGATGCGCGATGTCTCGACGCGGTTGTCGTACTGGTAAACGAACACGCCACTGTAATCGGTTTGATGTGCCGCAAAGGCCACCGTCTTGAGCCAATCGAGACTGACCTGCCGCTCTTCCGCGTAAACATTGGCGACTGCCAGAAACAGGCCACAGAATAGGGTGCACCACCTCATTGTTAATTCCCCCGCCCTATTTCTCATCCGGACTATAGGAAACCGTGCGGATATAGGAGGCACCGCCGTTCATATCGGTACTGGGTGAAAATTCCTGATGCGCCATCAGATAATCGTTAGACTTGGGCAGTATCTGCATGCTGACGGGACGCAGGGCCGTTTGCTGCTTTGCGAGTTGCGGAGCCGCTTCGGGGGTGATTTGCAGCGACATCCATGCCACCACCCCCACCGCCACCAGCGAGGCTGCCGCCGACAGCGCGAAGGTGCGCATTTTCTGTTTCACTGCGCGGCTGCGCGGGGCCAGCACGACAGGCTCGTCCTGCATGCGCTCGCGCACGCTCTCACTCAAATCGCTGTGGATATGCTCAGGCTGGCGCAAAACGTCGCCGATCAAATGGTAAAGCGCCCAGTCATGATGGGTGTCAGAGTCACGTTTGATCCGATCAAACAGACCTTCTGCTTCATCCTCAAACAACTCGCCGTCCATCAACGCAGAAATTTCTTGCTTCATCACTACCACCTTTTGCCCTTACTGGTTTCCAACAGCGGACGCAGATTTTCCGCTACCGCTTCACGCGCCCTGAATATTCTCGACCGCACCGTGCCGATCGGGCAGTTCATCACACTGGCGATTTCCTCGTAGCTCAACCCTTCAATCTCGCGCAAAGTCAGCGCACTTCGCAGATCTTCCGGCAGCTGCTGCAATGAAGTTTGCACCACATCGACAACCTGTTTGCTCATGAGTTCATTCTCGGGCGTGCTGACCTCATGCAGCAGGCCGGCATCCTCGAACGACTCGGCCTCGTCGGTATCGAACGGTGTGCTGGTCGGTGCGCGCCGCTTGTTCGCCAGCAAATGATTCTTCGCCGTATTGATCCCGATGCGATAAAGCCAAGTGTAAAACGCACTGTCGCCTCGGAAGCCCGGCAACGCCCGATATGCCTTGATGAACGCGTCTTGCGTGACATCTTCGGCTTCTGCGGGATCGCGGACAAAACGGGAGATCAGCCGCCCCAACTTGCGCTGGTACTTGGACACCAGCAAGTCGAAGGCATGCTTGTCGCCGCGCTGGACGCGCTCCACCAATAGCTGATCGACTTCCTTCTCTGCCATCGCTGACTATTCCGGGTTATTCCTGTTATTGCCGCACCACTCGCGGAGACAGAAGTATAACCGCTCCGCCAGATGCACGTCAGCCAGCTTCAAGATGCGGAATGCGACTGCCATATGGGGAATAAGTTCCCGACGTGGCAATCAGGCTCTGCCAAGGGCGCGTCTTTTGCTATAGTTCCGCCTTTGGCAAATAGATCTGGAACTCCAATTGCTGCGGTTTGACACATTGATCATCGGTAGCGGCCTGGCCGGCCTGACGCTAGCCATCAAGCTGGCCGACCACCAGAAAGTGGGGCTGATCACCAAGAAGTCCCTGATGGATGGCGCCAGCAGCCGGGCTCAGGGCGGAATTGCCGCCGTCCTGTCCGGCGAGGACTCGCTGGATGCGCACATTCAGGACACCCTGACAGCGGGCGCGGGCCTGTGCGACGAAACCGTCACGCGTTACGTCGTCGAACACGGCAAGGCTGCCATCGACTGGCTGATCAACCAGGGGGTGCCGTTCACCAAGGACAGTTCCAGCAACATGGGCTACCACCTCACCCGCGAAGGCGGTCACAGCCGACGCCGCATCATCCACGCCGCGGATGCGACCGGCCATGCCGTGCAGGAAACGCTTGCCGCGAGGGTGGTGAATCACCCGAACATCACCGTGCTGGAGCACCACCTGTCGGTCGACCTC
>DASTGP010000115.1:0-31655 GCA_035605585.1 Gallionella sp.
CGTCCGGAATCATGCCGTCCAGTTCGGCCATCACTTTCGCCACCGAGCTCTTGAATCGCAGCACGCCCGCCTCGCGGCATTTCTCGATGTGTGCCCAGTCGAGCTTGTCATCCTGCCAACTCTTCAGCGTCATGTTGCCGAGGAGGTCGGTCGGCGTCGGTTCCCCTGCGGGGGCATCCAGGTCGAAGCCTGCCATCAGCGGGACATTGATGATGCGTCCGCCGAGATTGGCCTCGGCCTGGGCGAGTTCCTCGTCGGTCAGCGGGCGCAAGGCATTGTTCTCGTCGCGGCGGCCGACGGTGATGCCGACGATGGTCATGCCCACCTTGCGGGCTTCGTCGATCAGGCCATTGGCGTAGCCGCGGCCGAACAGCTCACCAAACAGCACAAAAACATCGCCCTTCCGGAAGATATTTGTCTTTGGAATATCCCGCAACGAAACCCGTGAACTCATAGAATCAGCCTTCCGCTTGTCGAACAATTAAACAATCCGTCAATGATAGCCTGATTTGGCGTTTAGCCAAACCCGGCGCGTTGTAAAAAAGTGGCGGAATTGGAGTTGGTAAACAGATGAGGGGGCTCAATCACCTTCCGCCTGCGGGGTAATCGAGCTGTGCTGTAGGTTTTTTTGAAGAACCATCGTATATAATCCCGCGCTGTTCAATTTCAGGTTTCTTCCTTCATGCTGGAAGTCAGCAATCTTGCTTGCAGTCGCGGCGATCATCGTCTGTTTTCGGGTTTGAGCTTTACGCTTCATCCCGGGCAGATCATGCAGGTGCAGGGCGAGAACGGCAGCGGCAAGACTAGCCTGTTGCGCACGCTGTGCGGCTTCATGTCGCCCGATGAGGGGGACATCCTCTGGCGCGGCGAGAGCACTCGCGAACTGGGCGAGGAGTATTGCGCCGAGATGATGTATCTCGGGCATCTGAATTCAATCAAGGACGAACTCAGTGCACTGGAGAATCTGCGCATCTCGTCGGGACTGTCGGGCGTGGAGCTCGACGAAAAGGAGGCAATCGCCGCATTGCGCCGCATGGGTCTGAAGGGGCGCGAGCGGTTGCCGACCAAGGTGTTATCGCAGGGCCAGCGCCGTCGCGTGGCGCTGGCGCGCATGCTGGTGAGCGATGCGAAATTATGGATATTGGATGAACCTTTAGCTGCGCTCGATGTCGCAGCGGTGGCTTTGATCGAGTCGTTGCTGGCGGAACATCTGGCGCGGGAGGGGATGGTGATTTTCACCACGCACCAGCCGCTGCAGGTGGCGGGGATGGAAATGCGTACGTTGTCCCTGTCATGATGGTCGTTCGGTTATGAAGAAATCCACGATGTTCGATTTGCTGGTGCTGGTGATCCGGCGTGACCTCGTTCTGGCGATGAGGCGCCGCGCGGATGTGCTCACCACGCTGATCTTCTTCGTGATGGTGGTCAGTCTGTTTCCGCTGGGCGTCGGTCCCGAGATGGGCATGCTGCGCAAAATGGCGCCGGGCGTGTTGTGGGTGGCGGCGTTGCTGGCCTCGATGCTGTCGCTGGGACGCCTGTTTGCCGCGGACCATCTGGACGGCACGCTGGAGCAGATGATGCTGGCGCCGCAGTCTCTGTCGATGGTGGTGCTGGGCAAGATGGTCGCCCATTGGATGGTGTCCGGCCTGCCGCTGGTGTTGATGGCGCCTGTGCTGGGCGTGCAGTTCGATATGTCGGCACCGGCGCTCGGCGTGCTGATCGTCGGCTTGCTGCTTGGGACGCCGATCCTGAGCATGGTAGGCGCGATCGGCGCGGCGCTGACGCTGGGCCTGCGCGGCGGCGGCGTACTGCTGTCGCTGCTGGTGTTGCCGTTGTGCATTCCGGTGCTGATCTTCGGCACTGGAGCAGTCGAGGCAGTATCGACCGGTTTGACGGCCGCGCCCCATTTGTCGCTGCTGGGGGCGTTGCTGGTGTTGGCCTTGGCGTTCACTCCCTGGGTGACCGCGCAGGCGTTACGTATTTCGATGGAGTGATAAGTTGGCGATTAACTGGTTCAAGTATTCTGCACCTACCACCTTCTATGGCCTCGCCGGAAAGCTGATTCCGTGGTTCGGTATCTCCGCCGCGATCCTGTTCGCAATCGGTCTGTACATCGGCTTCTATGTCGCGCCTGTCGACTATCAGCAGGGCGAGTTCTACCGCATCATCTTCATTCACGTGCCGTCCTCCATCCTGTCGATGTTCCTGTATCTCATCATGGCGGGCTATGCTGCATTGGGACTGATTTTCAATACGCGCTTGTCGTCCATGATGGCGACGGCGATCGCTCCGACCGGTGCGTTGTTCGCGTTCATCTCGCTGTGGACAGGCGCGCTGTGGGGCAAGCCGATGTGGGGCGCATGGTGGGTGTGGGATGCCCGACTGACCTCTGAGCTCATCCTGCTCTTCCTTTATCTCGGCTTCATCGCGTTGCACGCATCCATCGACGATCCGCGCCGTGCCGATCGTGCCGCCGCGCTGCTGGCGATCGTCGGTTCGGTCAACGTGCCGATCATCTACTTCTCGGTGAAGTGGTGGAACACGCTGCACCAGGGGTCCACCATCAAGTTCACCGGGACGACCATGCATGTCGCGATGCAGCAGGCGATGTTCACCATGCTGGTGGCGTGCTGGTTGTATGCCATCGCTGTGGTGCTGGCGCGGGTGCGCAGCATCATCCTGGAGCGCGAACGTCATACCAAGTGGGTAACCGAATTGCCGGAGGTTAAATAATGAACAGCCTGGATATCTGGATGCGGGAAAACCCGCTCACCTACATCTGGTTGGGATCGTACGCCGTTGCCTTTCTCATCTTTGCGGTCGAGATCGCGATGGTCAGACATAAACGCAAGATCACTTTGCAGCAGCTGCGCATGATGCGCGAAGCAGGAGACGAGGAATAAATGAAGCCGCGCCAGAAAAGATTCATGTTCATCGCAGTGGGTGTTGTCGCCGTCGGTCTGGCCGTCGGTCTGGTGCTGAACGCGCTGGACAAGAACGTCAGCCTGTACTTCACCCCGACGCAGGTATTCAACAACGAAGCGCCGCATGGGCGCAGCTTCCGCATCGGCGGTCTGGTCGAGGAGGGTAGCGTGAAGCGGGAGGAGGATGGCCTGACGGTGAACTTCGCCATCACCGATACGCACAAGCGCATCCCCGTGGTGTACAAGGGCATCCTGCCGGACCTGTTCAAGGAAGGTAAGGGCGTGGTCGCGCAGGGTAAGGTCGGCCCGGACGGCGTGATGCATGCCGACGAGGTGCTGGCCAAGCACGACGAAAACTACATGCCGCCGGAAGCTGCCGATGCGCTGAAGAAAGCCCAGGCAGCCAATGCTGCGGCGAGCGCCCCTGCCGTATCTCCTGCCGTTAAATAACTCCTGAAAGATTCAGCATGATTCCAGAGATTGGTCATTTCACGTTGATCGTTGCGTTGTTCATGGCACTGTGCCTGGGCGTGCTGCCCATCGTCGGCGCGGCGCGCAACAATGCGGTGCTCATGGGCGTCGCCCGCCCGCTGGCTGCGGGCCAGTTCGTGTTCCTCGGCGTCGCCCTCGCTTGCCTGGGCTATGCCTTCGTCGCCAACGACTTCTCCGTGCTGTATGTGGCTCAGCATTCCAATTCCCAGTTGCCGACCGTCTACCGGATATCGGCAATATGGGGCGGGCACGAAGGTTCGCTGTTGCTGTGGGCGTTCATCCTGTCGGCATGGATGGTGGCCGTCGCCACGTACAGCAAGCACCTGCCGGAAGAGATGGTGGCGCGCGTGCTGGGCGTGATGGGCCTAGTCGCGGTCGGATTCCTGCTGTTCATGCTGATGACCTCGAATCCATTCGATCGTTTGATTCCCGCCGCGGCCGACGGGCGCGACCTGAATCCATTGCTGCAAGACCCGGGTCTGGTGATCCATCCGCCCATGCTGTACATGGGCTACGTCGGATTCTCGGTGGCTTTCGCTTTCGCCATTGCCGCATTGCTCGGTGGCAAGCTTGATACGACCTGGGCGCGCTGGTCGCGCCCCTGGACCACCATCGCGTGGGTGTTCATGACCGGCGGTATCGCGCTGGGCAGCTGGTGGGCGTATTACGAACTGGGCTGGGGCGGCTGGTGGTTCTGGGATCCGGTGGAGAATGCCTCGTTGATGCCGTGGCTGCTCGGCACCGCGCTGATGCACTCGCTGGCGGTGACCGAGAAGCGCGGCGCGTTCAAGAGCTGGACCGTGCTGCTCGCCATCGCCGCATTCTCGCTGAGCCTGCTGGGTACCTTCCTGGTGCGCTCCGGCGTGCTGACATCGGTGCACTCGTTCGCGGCCGATCCCAAGCGCGGCATCTTCATCCTCTCGTTCCTGGTCGTGGTGATCGGCGCGTCGTTGCTGCTGTTCGCATGGCGCGCGCCCAAGATCGGCCTGGGCGGAAAATTCGACCTGATTTCTCGCGAATCGCTGCTGCTGTCCAATAACGTGTTGCTGTCGGTGGCATCCGCTTCCGTGTTCATCGGTACGCTGTATCCCTTGTTCATGGATGCGCTGGGTTTCGGCAAGCTCTCGGTCGGTCCTCCGTATTTCCAGGCGGTGTTCGTTCCGCTGATGGTTCCCATGGTGCTGATGATGGGCCTCGGCCCGCTGGCGCGCTGGAAGAAGATCGACGGCCTCGAGCTCGTCAAGCGCGTGCGTTGGGCGTTCGGAAGCGCAGTGGTGATCGCGTTGCTGCTGCCGCTGGTGATGGGCAAGTGGACGCCGCTGATTGCGCTGGGTTTGTTGCTGGCATTCTGGATCATCGCTTCGGTGGTGCTGAGCCTGCGCGAGCGGCTGGCCGGGCGAGACGACTTCATGCTGCGGTTGCGTAACCAGTCGCGCAGCTATTACGGCATGCAGTTTGCGCATCTCGGCGTGGCGGTGTTCATCATCGGCGTGACGATGGTGAAGGGTTACGAGACCGAGCGCGACGTGCGCATGAATGTCGGCGACACGGTGCAGGCGGCCGGTTACGAATTCCGTTTCAACGGCGTCACAGAAGAGCAGGGGCCGAACTATGTGGCTGGGCGGGGCAATGTGACGGTCAGCAAGGATGGCAAGCCGGTTACCGAGTTGCATCCCGAGAAGCGCCAGTACAACGTATCCGGCATGCCGATGACCGAGGCTTCGATCAGCCCCGGACTGCTGCGCGACCTGTATGTGTCGCTGGGCGAACCGATCCCGGACAGCAACGGCGCCTGGGCCGTGCGCGTCTATGTCAAACCGTTCGTGGACTGGATCTGGGCAGGTTGCCTGTTGATGGCATTGGGTGGCGTGCTGGCGATCAGCGACCGCCGTTACCGCATTCACAACAAGCGCACCATGGCGGAAGTGAGTGGCACCGATTTGCCGTTGAAGGAGAAGACAGCATGATGCGTTTCATCCTGCCGTTCGTAGTATTCGTGATCTTGGCCGGGTTCCTGTATGTGGGACTCGGTCTCAATCCGCGCGAGGTGAACTCGCCTTTGATCGACAAACCGGCTCCCGCCTTCACGCTGCCGCAGTTGCACGAGCCGGCCAAGCTGTTTTCTCCGGCGGACATGAAGGGCAAGGTCTGGCTGCTCAACGTCTGGGCCTCTTGGTGCGTGTCCTGCCGTGAAGAGCACCCGGTGTTGATGGAACTGGCGCGCCAGAACATCGTGCCGGTGTACGGCCTGGACTACAAGGATAAGAACGCGGACGCCGAGCTGTGGCTGAAGAAGGGCGGGGATCCTTATGTGCTGAGCGTGTCCGACGCGGATGGGCGCATCGGTATCGATTACGGCGTATACGGCGTGCCCGAGACCTATGTGATCGACAAGCAGGGGGTGATCCGCTACAAGCAAATCGGGCCGGTGACCCCGCAGAACCTCAATGAAAAAATCCTTCCCCTGGTAGCGGAGCTGCAAGCGAAATGAGATACGTGTTGATATTGCTGTTTAGCCTGATGCCCGTCTTCTCCTATGCTGGGGAGGCGAAGGATATGGCCGAGGATCCGGTACTGGAAAAGCGCATGATCGGCTTGGCGGAAAAGCTGCGCTGCCTGGTCTGCCAGAACGAATCGCTGGCCAGTTCGCATGCCGAGCTTGCCGAAGACCTGCGCCGCGAGGTGAGGGAGCAGATGAAGCTGGGCAAGAGCGACCAGGAGATCATCGACTATCTGGTTGCGCGTTATGGCGACTTTGTGCTGTACGACCCGCCCATGAAGAAGACCACGCTGCTGCTGTGGTATGGACCGTTCGCCCTGCTGCTCATCGGCGGCGGCGTGCTGGTCTACCAGCTGCGCAAGCGCAAGAGCCAGATCGCCGAACCTGAACTGTCTGCCGAAGATGAGCAGCGTGCGGCGGCCCTGTTGAACGAGCCTGCCGATACACCCAATCAACCGAAAGACCCGCAAGCATGACCTTATTCTGGATAGTTTGCGCAGTGCTGCTGATCGTGGCGCTGCTGTTCGTGGTGCTCCCGCTGTGGCGCGCCAGCGCCAACAACAACGACGTGTTGCGCGATGCGGCCAATCTGGAGATTCTGCGCGACCAGTCGGCCGAGTTAGAGACGGATCTGCGCAACGGCCTGTTGTCGCAAGAGGCGTTCGAGCAGGGCAAGCGCGAACTGCAGGCGCGCCTGGTGGAAGAGGTCAAGACCCATGGTCAGGTCGTGAAACTCGCTCACAATCCGGCGAAGAAGCTTGCAGTCGTGTTGGCGGTGTTGCTGCCGTTGTTCGCCGTGCCGCTCTATCTCACCATCGGCAATCCCAAGGCCATGTTGAAGCAGGAGATTCTCGCTACGGCCGACGGTTTCGGCATCGTCCGCTCCGAAGCGGCGCTGCAGGAGCTGGAAAAGAAGATGGAACGCATGCCGGAGAACCCCGATGGCTGGCTGTTGCTGGCGCGTTCCTATGCCGAGTTGCAGCGTTTCCCCGACGCGGCGCGCGCCTACCAGAAGCTGGTGCAATTGGTGCCCAACGAGGCGCAACTGTGGGCGGATTACGCCGACGTGGTGGCGATGAACAACGGCCAGTCCCTGAAGGGTGAACCGACCCAGTTCCTCGACAAGGCTCTGGCACTGGATGGCAACAATACCGCTGCGTTGGCACTGTCGGGCTCGGCGGCCATGGAGCGAGGCGATTATGCTGCGGCGATCACGCACTGGCAGAAGCTCGTCGACCTGCTGCCGCAGGATTATCCGAACGTCCAGATGATCCACGACGGCATCAAGCAGGCCAAGGAATTCCTCGCGATGCAGAAGGGTGGCAAGCAGAAGCTGGCGGAGATCGACGCGGCCCAGAAAGCGGAGAAGGCGGCCGCCGCGAATCCCGCAATGGCGGTCAGCGGCAAGGTCGCTCTGAGCCCCTCGCTCGCAGCGAAGGTATCGCCGACCGACACCGTGTTCGTCCTCGCGCGCGCCGCGAACGGCCCCAAGATGCCTCTCGCCGTGTTCCGCAAGCAGGTGAAGGACCTGCCGCTGGAATTCACTCTGGATGACAGCATGGCGATGCAGCCGCAACTGAAGCTGTCCGGTTTCAGCGAGGTCGTGGTGGTCGCGCGAGTATCGAAGTCTGGCACGCCGATGGCTCAGCCCGGCGACCTGCAGGGAACCACCGCGAGCATCAAGCCCGGCACGAAGGGACTGAACATCGTGATCGATACGGTCGTGCAATAGTCGATCGAGGTACGTCGATCCGGCTGCGATGTACCGGACGATGTACCTATAAGGGATCAAGGAGGTTGAGCTGTGCTGCCATCAGCCGGCTCAACCATCTCCTCGATTCGTCTTCCAAACGTCATATTCTGCCTCTCCCTTCCTACGTACTTCAGCGTATTGCGCGCCTGGGGTTTGGATAGGATATTCGTGCCGAAGGGTATTGGCGCCGTCGTTCCATCCACAACGTTTCTTGCCGACCCGGTGACAACTAAGGGAGATCGGCATGTGCAGAAGAAACCTGGCGTTGCTGGCGATTGTTCTCGCCACCCTCCCTCCGGCCGCAGCTGCAGATAGCCCGATCTCAATCTTCGGAAAACTGGATGCCGATGTAGAGTCGGTACGCAGCAGCCAGCCAGGGGCGGGCATTGCTTCCGCACGTAACCGCATCGCCACGAATGCGTCGCGCATTGGCGTGAGAGGAAGCAAGGACGTTGAGGACGGCAGGCAAGTTGTCTGGCAACTCGCTACCCGGGTCAATCTGAACGGTACCGAAACGGGAGGTGGGGGAGGGCTTTTCACCCTCTGGGGCAATTCCCGTATCGGTCTGCAAGGCAGGTTCGGCACGCTGTTCCTGGGCGTATGGGATACGCCGTTCCGGCAGGCATACGACAAGGTCGACCTGTTCGACAACTCGCATATCGCCAGTCCCATGGCTGTGCTGGGAAGCATCGGCAACGGCATTGGCGTCGCCTCCACCATCCCGACAGCAGCACAGGGATTTTCCCCTGCCGTGGACAGCGTCACTGTCGCATCTACGGGTTTCTATCGCCGGCAGAAGAGTTCGTTGCAGTATTGGAGCCCCGTCTCCCGGCATCTCCAGTTCAAACTTGCCTACAGTGTCGACGATCCGGGCAACCGGACCGTTGCGGCCAATCCTTCGTTGTGGTCGCTATCGGCCGCCTATGATCGCGAGCCGCTATACCTTGCCATGGCATATGAACGGCACCAGGATTTGAAGGTGCTGGCGGGTGCCAATGTCCGCGGCACCGATACGGGCGAACGCCTGATCGGCGCCTATCGCATAGGCGATGGCAAGGTCGGCCTGGTGTATGAGCGTCTCAGCTTCAGTACGCTGGGGGCCGGCAGCACGGCGCGCAACGCTTTGAGTTTGTCCGGCTCTTACCGCTTTGACGACAACAGCCTCGGGGCGGTGTATACGCGCGCCGGAGATCTATCCGGTACCGCCGGCACGGGCGCCAACCAGTTCTCGTTGCGCTACGGCTACGTGCTCTTCGATGGCGCCGAGCTATATGGCCAATACACAGCTATCCGCAACCGGGCAAACGGCACGTACAACTTCGGCGACGGATTGAATATCGCTACCTCATCCGGTGCGACGATTTCCGGACTTGGCATGGGAGTGGCTTATGCTTTCTGACGCTATCGATGCGCTCAGGCGGGCTGCGCGGCATCACAGGGAGGGCGGCCATGCAGCCCAATAATGCCACGTTGCGGCACTTGGGCTGGTTGCTGGGTGGACTGGCCATGCTGTTCGTCATCGTCTGGAAGGCTCCGGCCCTCTACACCGTGCAGGGGTTGGCGAGTTATCTGCCGCTTCACATGGTTGCAGAAACCTTTTCGATCGTGGTCGCCATGCTGGTGTTCGGTGTCGCCTGGAACGCCTACAGTGTTGAACGTCCCGGCAACATCATGATCCTGGCCTGCGCGCTGCTCGCGGTGGGGCTGATCGATTTTGCGCACATGCTGTCGTTCAAAGGCATGCCCGAGTGCATTACTCCCAGCGGGCCGGAAAAGGCCATCAACCTGTGGTTGTCTGCGCGCCTGGTCGCGGCGCTGGCGCTGTTCGCCGTAGCGTTGCGGCCGTGGCTGCCGTTGACCGACCCGCGCTTCCGCTATTGGCTGCTTGCAGCTAGCCTTGTCGTCGCCTCCGCGGTGATCTGGCTGGGGCTGGCCTATCCCCAGGAATGGCCGCGCACGTTCATCGCGGGACAGGGGCTGACGCCGTTCAAGATCGGCGCGGAATACGCGATCATCACCATCATGCTGGTGCCCGCCGTGATGTTCTACCGTCAGGCCCGGCAGCCGCAGACATACGACGCGGCCAGCCTGTTCGCCGCGACGGTCATCACCATCCTGAGCGAATTGAGTTTTACCTTCTATTCCGATGTGGCAGACATCTTCAACCTGCTCGGGCACATCTACAAGATCGTGGCGTATTTCTTCATCTACCGGGCGGTGTTCGTGGCCAGCGTGCGCGAGCCGTTCCAGCGGCTGGATGCCGAGTTTGCCGAGAACCGGCGGATCGCGAAGGCGCTGCAGACCGTATCGCTGTATACCAGAAGCCTGATCGAGGCGAGCCTCGATCCTCTGGTGACCATCAACGCGGCCGGCAAGATCACCGACGTCAACCATGCGACCGAACGGGTCACCGGAAGGACTCGATCGGAACTGATAGGGACGGACTTCTCCGATTACTTCACCGAACCGGACAAGGCGCGTGCAGGCTATCAGCAGGTGTTCCTGAAAGGGGCGGTTACCGATTATCCGCTGGTGCTGCGCCATCGCGACGGTCATGTGACCGATGTGCTGTACAACGCCAGCGTCTATTGCGACGAGGCGGGCGAGGTGTTGGGCGTGTTTGCCGCCGCGCGCGACGTCACCGAGCGCAAAAAGGCGGAAGAAAATCTGCTCGCACTCAAGAACGAGCTGGAAGTGCGCGTTCAGGAGCGCACTGCCCAGCTTGCGGCAGCGAACCAGGAACTGGAAGCGTTCTCCTATTCCGTCTCGCACGACCTGCGTACCCCGTTGCGCGCCATCGACGGCTTCTCCGGCATCCTGCTCGAAGACTATGCGGACAAGCTGGATGACGAAGGCAAGCGCCTGCTGAATGTAGTGCGCGACAACACCGTGCGGATGGGGCAGCTCATCGACGATATCCTCAAGTTCTCCCGTGCCGGACGCCTGGAATTGAGTTACTCCGACATCGACATGGAAGAGCTCGCCCGCTCGGTATACGACGAACTCCAGCCTGCAATCGCCGGGCACGAGGTACGAGTGGAGATCGAACATTTGCCTTCCGCTCGGGGAGATCGAGCCATGATGCGTCAGGTGTTCGTCAATCTGCTGTCCAACGCGATCAAGTTCACCCGCACCAAGGATGCGGCCCGCATCAAGGTAGGCTGTTCCGTCGAAGGAAATGAGGCCATTTATTTCGTGCAGGACAACGGGGTCGGTTTCGATATGCAATACGTCGGCAAACTGTTCGGGGTGTTCCAGCGTCTGCACGGCATCACCGAATTCGAGGGAACCGGCATCGGCCTGGCCATCGTCAAACGCGTGATTACCCGCCACGGTGGACGAGTATGGGCGGAAGGGAAGGTGGGCGAGGGGGCGACCATTTATTTTGCTTTACCCGTGAAGGAGAAGGCGCATGGATGATGCAATGAAAGAGGTCGAGATCCTGCTGGTTGAAGACAATCCAACCGATGCGGAACTGGCCATACGGGCACTGAAGAAAAGCAACCTTGCCAACCGCTTGGTGTGGGTGAAGGATGGCGCGGAAGCGCTGGATTTCATTTTTGCCACCGGCGCCTATGCCGGACGCACCATCGGGAATGGCCCCAGGGTCATCCTTCTGGACTTGCGCCTGCCCAAGGTGGACGGCATGGAGGTGCTGCGGCGGGTCAAGGGCGACGAGCGCACCAGGACGATTCCAGTGGTGGTGTTGACCTCTTCCAAGGAGGACCGGGATGTGGCGGAGAGCTATCGGCTCGGCGTCAACAGCTACATCAGCAAGCCGGTGGAGTTCGACGAGTTCGCGAAGACGGTCGCCGAGCTGGGACTCTACTGGCTGCTGGTCAACCACCCTCCAGTGGCACAGAGATAGCCATGGAGCAGGCCGCGATAAATAAGGAATTGCGGGTCCTGATGCTGGAGGACACGCCTACCGATGCCGAGCTGATAGAGCATGAACTGCGCAAGGCAGGCATCGCTTTCATCTCGAAACGTGTGGAGATGCGGGATGCGTTCGTCGATGCACTGGATGACTTCAAGCCGGATGTCATCCTGTCCGACTACCATCTGCCCGATTTCGACGGCATGACGGCACTGACGATAGTACGAAAAAACCATCCGGAGATGCCGGTGATCATGGTCACCGGTACGCTTTCCGATGTTGAGGCCGTCGAACTGATCGATGCGGGCGCTAGGGACTATGTGCTGAAAGACCGGCTGGCGCGTCTGGCGCCCGCTGTCGAGCGTGTGATATCGGCCGAGCTGGGGATCCGTGCGC
The DNA here is from genome assembly GCA_035605585.1 of Gallionella sp. Classification (GTDB taxonomy): domain Bacteria; phylum Pseudomonadota; class Gammaproteobacteria; order Burkholderiales; family Gallionellaceae; genus Gallionella. Next base: position 11,943 of record DASTGP010000115.1, read on the forward strand.
GCAAGTCTGCGGAAAAGGCGCTGCGCGAGAGCGAGGCCAAATTCCGCGCGCTGGTGGAATCCACCAGCGACTGGATATGGGAAATCGACGAACACGGCATTTACACCTACGCCAGTCCGCAGATATACGAAATCCTGGGTTATACCGTGGAGGAGATAATCGGAAAGGCTCCGTTCGACCTGATGCCGCCCGAAGAGGCACAGCGGGTCAGGGGCATCCTTGAAGCCCTTCTGAAGGAGAGAAAGGCTTTCCGATTCCTGGAAAATGAGAATCGCCACAAGGACGGCCGGATCGTTTATATGGAAACCAGCGCCACGCCCATCTTTGAGGGGCAGGGTGTGTTCAAAGGCTATCGCGGAATCGATCGCGACATCACCGAGCGCAAAGAAGCCGAGAAAGAGCGCCGAGCCAGTGCGGAAAAACTGGAACATACCCTGCTGCAAACCATCGAGGCCGTCGCGGCCACTGTCGATGCGCGCGACCCTTATACCGCCGGACATCAACGGCGCGTGGCCGCGCTCGCCAGCGCTATCGCCCACCAGATGGGACTGCCTGAGGACAAGATCCGCGGGCTTTACCTGGCGGCCAGCATCCACGACCTCGGCAAGGTCCATCTCCCGGCCGAAATCCTGAGCAAACCCGGCACCCTGAATCCGATTGAGTATGAATTGGTCAAGACCCACTCCCAAACCGGATTCAACATCATCAAGGATGTGCAGTTCCCCTGGCCGATCGCGCAAATCGTGCTGCAACACCATGAACGTCTGGATGGATCGGGTTATCCGCAGGGATTGAAGGGCGAGCAGATCCTGCCCGAGGCGAAGATACTGTCGGTGGCCGACGTGGTGGAAGCGATGTCGTCCCACCGTCCATACCGGCCAGGCCTCGGGCTGGAGTCCGCGCTGGACGAAATCGCCAAACAGCGCGGCGTGCTTTACGACCCGGATGTCGTGGATAGCTGCCTTGTCTTGTTCAGGGAGAAGAACTACGCTTTCCCCGCCGATGCGAGGCATGAGTTCTTCATGAAAGCCGCGACATAACCAGGCTTATTCTCGCAAGCTTCGGCGGGATCGCGTTACTGGTAGCGCAACGCTTCTATCGGGTCGAGCTGCGCGGCCTTCTTTGCCGGATAGAAACCGAAGAAGATGCCCACGGCTGCAGCGACGCCGAATGACACCACCACCGAACTGAACGAGATGATGACCAGCGTGCCGGTCAGTGACTCGGCCAGCAGCGCACCACCGATGCCCAGCAGCAGTCCGATGAAACAGCCGACCACCGAGATGATGATGGCCTCCAGCAGGAATTGCAGCAGGATGTCGCGTTCGCGCGCGCCGATGGCCATGCGGATGCCGATTTCGCGGGTGCGCTCGGTGACCGAGACCAGCATGATGTTCATGATGCCGATGCCGCCTACCAGCAGCGACACCGAGGCGATGGCGCCGAGCAGCAGCGACATGATACGTGTGCTCTCGGCGGCGGAGTCTGCCACGGCGGTAAGGTTGCGCAGGAAGAAGTCATTGTCCATGCCTTCGCGGATGCGGTGGCGCTGGCGCAGCAGGTTGGTCATGTCTTTTTCCACTTCGGGCATGATTTCCTGCGTCGTGGTTTGGACCATCATCATGCGCACCGAGCCCGGGAACTGGCTGCCGAACACCTGGCGTTGCGCGGTGGTCAGCGGGATGAGGATGGTGTCGTCCTGATCGCGTCCATCCATGCCTTGTCCCTTCACGCCCAGCACGCCCACGATCACGAACGGGCTCTGGCGGATGCGGATGGTCTTGCCGAGCGGGCTTTCGTCGCCGAACAAGTTCTGTGCGGCAGTCTGCCCGATTAGCGCAACACGCGTGGCCGAACGCACATCGGAATCGGTGAACGGCGCGCCCGCGACTACCGGCCACGAGCGTGCCTCCAGATAGGCGGGCGTCGTACCCAGGACGGAAGTGTTCCAGTTGTTCGGCCCATACACGACTTGCGCGCTGCCCGGATGGATGGGCGCGACGGCCTGAACGCCGGGCAATTCGGCGATGGCCTGGGCGTCGTTGACGTTCAGGGTGTAGCCGCCGCCGCTGCCGGAGCGCACGCCGCCGGCCTGCGTGCTGCCGGACAGCAGGATGAACAGGTTGCTGCCCATCGCGGAGATGGTCTGCTTGATCGCGTATTGCGCGCCTTGGCCGATGGACATCATCAGCACCACGGCACCCACGCCGATTACCATGCCGAGCATGGTGAGGAAGGTGCGCAGACGGTTCGCGCCCATCGCGCGCCAGGCTTCGCCGAGCATCTCGAGCGTCATCCTGCGTGCTCCGGGGTGGGGTGGTCGCTGACGATGCGACCATCGAGGAAGTGCACCTGGCGTTTCGCGTGTTGCGCGATGTCCGGCTCGTGGGTGACCAGCACGATGGTGATGCCTTCCCGGTTGAGCGACTCGAACAGCGCCATGATTTCCTCGCCGGTGTGGCTGTCGAGATTGCCCGTCGGTTCGTCGGCAAGGATCAGGGTGGGACGGTTGACCAGCGCGCGCGCGATGGCGACGCGCTGCTGTTGGCCGCCGGAGATCTTGTTGGGCATGGATTCGAAATAGCGCTCCAATCCGACCTTGGCGAGCAGTTCTTGTGCGCGCCGATGGCGCTCGGCGCGTTCAACGCCGCAGTAGATCAGCGGCAGTGCAACGTTATCCTGCAGCGTCATGCGCGGCAGCAGGTTGAAGCCCTGGAACACGAAGCCGATGGTGCGATTGCGCAAGCCGGCCAGTTCGTCCCGGTTCAGCGCGGCGACATCGCGGCCGTTCAGCTCGTAGCGGCCCGCGCTGGGGGCATCGAGGCAGCCGAGGATGTTCATGAAGGTGGACTTGCCCGAACCCGACGGCCCCATGATGGCAACGAACTCACCCGCATCGATCTTCAGGTTGACGTCCTTCAGTACCGGGAACAGCCCTGCGGAAGTCTCGTAGGACTTGTGCAGCCCTTCGATGCGAATGACGGTGTCGCTCATCAGAACATTCTCATGCGCGGCGCGGAGCTGCCGCTGGGTGTGCCGTTCGTCGCCTGCGCACTTCCGACCACCACTTGGTCGCCAGCCTTGAGTTCGCCGCCAAGAACCTCGGTATTCCGGTTGTCGGTGATGCCCAGCGACACGGTGACCGGCGTCAGTTTGCCTTCTTTCAAGACATATACCTTGCCGAAGAAGCCATCCCGTTTAGGTTTCTGGCCAGTGCCAGCGGGCTCCTTCTTCGGCTGCTCAGCATTGGCCGGCTTGAAGCGTAGCGCTGCATTGGACACCATCAGCACATCCTTGCGTTCCGCCACGGCGATGGTCACGTAGGCGGTCATGCCCGGCAACAGGATCTGTTCGGGATTATTCACATCGATCACCACGTCGTAGGTGACGACGTTCTGTTGGGTGGTCGGGTTCAGCCGCACTTGGCGCACCTTTCCCTCGAAGCTACGATTGGGAAATGCATCCACGTTGAAGCGTGCTGTCTGGCCGATGCGGATGCCGCCGACATCGGCTTCGGCGAAGTTCGCGTCGATCTGCATCTCCGACAGGTCCTGGGCGATCTTGAACAGGGTAGGCGTCTGCAGGCTGGCGGCGACGGTCTGGCCGACGTCTACCGCGCGATCCACCACCACGCCGGAAACCGGCGAGCGGATCACGGAGTAGGACAGGTTGGCCCGGTCTTTCTCCACTGCCGCACGCGCAAGTTTAAGCTGCGCCTCGGCGGCCTTCTTCGCCTGCACCGCGGTATCCAACTCCTGGCGCGACACATATTCCTGCGCATACAGGTTGCGCATGCGCGCTTCGTTTGCGCTGGCGAGATCGAGCGAGGCGAGGGCACTTTGAACATTGGCCTCGCTCTGCTTCTGCTGCGCGGCGAGCAGCGCGTCGTCCAGCTCCAGTAACACCTGTCCTTTCTCGACCTTGCTGTTGAAGTCCACATACAGTTTCTTTACCGTGCCGGAGACCTGTGTGCCGACGCTCACCAGCGACACGGGATTGATGGTGCCGTTGGCGGAAACGGTTTGGCTGAGGTCGCCTTTCGTGACGCTTTCGATGCGGTATTGCTTCTCCGGCGAGACAGCGCCGAGTTGGCGGTAGGCAACGACGCCGGTACCGGCCAGGACGGCGGCGATCAGGATCATTGCGACGGGAGAACTCAGTAACTTCTTCATGGATGCGCTTTCTCTGGTGCGGCGGAGGACAGGGTTTGCAACAGGTTGCCGTCCAGGTTGCCCATCGCCTGGGCAAGGGTGGCGCGGCCGGTATTCCAGTCGAGCATGGACTGGATGCGCTGCTGGCGCGCGCTGGCCAGTGCGCTCTGTGCGTTCAGCACATCCAGGATGCTGCCCACGCCTGCCTGGTAGCGGCCGAACGCGACGCGTTCCGATTGTTCCGCGCTGGCAAGCAGGTCGGCGGTGGTGCGCAGCGATTGCATGGCCGTGACGAGGTTCTGATAGGCGTTCCATACGTCCAGAGCGACTTGAGATCGCACACGCTCCATCTGTGCCTGCTGAGCCTCGATCTGCGCCTCTGCGGCACGGATGCGGTAGGTGGGCGCATAGCCCGAAAACAGCGGCACGCTCAGGCTCACGCCGAGCGCGGAACCGCGCGAGGTGATACCCGCGGTGTTGACCTGGGTGGTCGATGCGGTCAGCGAGATGGAGGGCTTTCCCGCGGCGCGCGCCGCATCTGCGCTGGCCTCGGCAGCTTTCACCTGAGCCTCCGCGGCGATCAGGTCGGGGCGTTGCCGCTTGGCTTCCTCGATCAGCGCGCTCACATCGCGGTCAAAGTCCTCGGGAACGGCTTCGGCATTCGTCTCAGCGAGAGTCACGCTGCGGTTCGCGTCCAGTCCGATGATGTTTGCCAACGTGCCGCCGGATTTCTTTTGCGTTCCCTCGGCCGTGATGCGGTTCAGCGTCGCCTGCGAGTAGGCAGTCTGGGCCTGAAGCTTGTCGGCAGGCGTTGCGCTGCCCGCGAGATAGCGTGCCTCGGCGGCGGCGAAGCTGGCCTTGGCGGCATGCTCGGCTTCACGTGAGGCTTCCAGTGCGGCTTGCGTCGCCTGCGTCTGGTAGTAGGCCTGCACCGCAGAGAGGAAGACGGCCTGCACCGTGCTGTCCTGCGTCGAGCTCGCGGCGGTGAGCAGCTGTCGCGCGCTCTCCAGATTCGCATCGCGCGCGCCGAAGTCATATAGCAGATAGGAAATCGTGAGGCCGATGGTGTGTTGGTTGGTGCCGGGCAGGTTGCGGTTGCCGGAAGCGCTTACGCTGATGCCGGGAAAATAGCTGCCTCGGCTCACGCCGACTTGCGCCGCCTGCACGCGCGAACTGGCCCATACCTGCCGCGTCTGCGGGTTGTTGCACAGCGCCAAGTTGACCACGTCGAACAGGTTGAGAGCGCCGCGTGGCATCGCATCGGCACAGGGATCGCCTACTGCACCGCCCAAGCGCAACGCCGGTTTGAGGGGGAATGACGCTTCGGTGTATAGCGGGTCCCGTTCCGCGCACATGGTCGAGCCGCTCCACAGACAGAGCAGGGCAGGCAAAATGGTGCGATGCAGGCGTAGTCGCATGGGAAGTCTTCGTTAGGAATGCCTAGTATAACGGCTGGTATTCGTTCGGAATTATTGCATTTGTAAAAAAGTGTGCCGAGGTCTTCGGCGGAAATAGGGTGAAGACCTTACGTCCACTGCGCGATACGAGTCCCCGCCGCAACATGTCGCACAGAGGTGCTCAAGGAATTGTGGCTCCGGCATAACATCCTGCTTCGCAGGACATTAGCCTTCACCGCAATATGTCGTCGACATATTGTGGCTCCGGCATAACCGAAGGTTAGCCTCCGCCGCAAAATGTCGCAGGTCGTTTCGATTTTGTGGCTCCGGCATAACGTCCTGCTTCGCAGGACATTAGCCTTCACCGCAATATGTCGCACCAAGGGTGCGACATATTGTCGCGCGACATCATGTCGCATTCCCAGTGTGGTTTTTCGTTCATAGAATTCGTTCCCTGATTTTAACCACGACAATTTCAGGGGAATGGAATGAAGGGGAAACAGCTGTTCGCGCTGAGCGTGCTCACGCTCGCGGTTCATCAGGCGGTATATGCGGCAGGCGGCAAGGATGAGTCGCTGGATGAAGTGGTGGTGAGCTCCACGACCATCGACGACCGGTTTACTTCCAGAAGCGACAAGGCGTCCAATACTGCCGTCATCAGCGGCGAAAAGATAGACAAGGAACATCCTCAAAACCTGCTGCAAGTGTTGCAGGCCATTCCCGGGGTGACCGCCGACCTGGACAGCGGCGAGTCGGTGAAGATCAAGCTGCGCGGTATCGAGAATCAGCGCTACATGGGCGAGAAACCGGGCGTGGCCATCGTGATCGACGGCGTGCCGGTATTCGAGCGCACCGGCAAGGTGAACATCGACCTGGACAACATCGCCTCGATCAAGGTCATCAAGGGAGGCGCGTCTTATCTGTTCGGAGAGGATGCGCTTTCGGGGGCGGTGGTCATCACGACCAAACGCGGCTACAAGAATGCCGGATTGACGGCTGCCAAGGAGCTTGGCTCCTATGGTTTCCACAAGGAGCTGGCCAAGGTGGGCTTCGCCAACGAAACAGCCAGCGGCCATATCCAGGCGTCCCGGCGCGGCGCTCCTGATTTCTATTACCAGGGCAATTACTACAGCAACTATCTGGACGGCAAGCTGGCCTGGTACGTCAACGATCACAGCGACGTGAGTTTCGGCTTCGAGACCTCCAAGCGCTTTAAGGACTCCCACGGCAGCGTCACCGGCGTGACGCAGGCGGCGATCGATCCGCGCAGCGTCAACAGCAGCGACTACGCGCGCAAGTTCAACACCAATCTGTCCAAGGTGAACCTCACCTACTCGAACGACTATGCGCAGAACGCCAACCTGCTGCTGACGACCTACCAGTACAAGGACCACACTACCTTCCTCTCCGCGCCGCAGAAATACAGCGGGACAGGGGCGGTCGTGAATGATCCCAACGCCTATATCACCGGCAACGAATACAACCAGGTCCAGTCCGGCATCAAGGGTGAATGGCGCGCGTCGCAGGATGCGACGGGTTGGCTGGCCGGGCTGGACCTGCGCAACAATGGTTACTGGAACAAGACTAGCAACCTGGTCAGCTATCGCAATGCGCCTGCGACGCCATGCCCGGTCAATTGTGCGGCCGGGGCCGTGACCGGGGACGACTTTACGCGCGAGCGCATCGCCGGCCTTTACGGAGAAGTGACCTACAACGCGACACCCGCATGGTCGCTGACCCTGAACGGCCGTCACGATGCCAGTAGCCTGAGCTACAGCGCAGCCCCGACCGTGACGCGCGCCACCTCGCTGGCGCTGGGCAAGAGCTTCAACGTGAATTCGTGGCGCGTGGGCACCGCCTACGACCTGAGCCAGGACTCGAACGTGTACGGCAACATTTCCACCGGCTTCCGCACACCTACCGTGCAACAGCTCTTCACCGGAACGGTGACACCCAACGGCGGCAAGACCCAGGACAATCCCAACCTGAAGCCGGAACAGGCGCTGAGCCTGGAAGTCGGCGCGCGCCGCAAGGCCGAGTTGTTCGGCGTGGGCGTGGACTTCTCCGGCGCGCTGTTCCAGATTGACCGCAAGGACTATATCCTGGCGGTGGCCGGACAATATTCCACGGCCACTAACGCGCTGCCGGAGCGCTACGAGAACATCGGCGGGGTGCGCAACCGCGGCTTCGAGTTGGCCGCCAAGACCGACGCGCGACGCCTGTTCTCGCTCGATCTTGCCTATAGCTACATAGACGCGCGTTTCACCCGTTACGACAACTTCACCCAGACCCTGGGCAACCCGTTCGGCCCGCCCGCCGGCTACACGCTGAAGAGTTTCAACAACACCGGCAAGATGGTGCCGCGCGTCCCGCGCAACCAGCTCAACACCACCCTGAATTGGCGCCCGATGCAGGACTTCAGGGCCGGGCTTGAGGCGGACTTCAAGGGCGGCTATTACGCGGACGAGATCAACCAGGAATGGATAGGCGGGCGCACCTTGTACAACCTGCTGATGAACTACGAGGTGAAGAATGATCCCTCGTTCCTGCGCGGCAGCAAGTGGAGCTTCTTTGCCCGCATCGACAACGTGTTCGCGCGCAACTACTACGTCGCGGCGCGCGGCACCAACGACCAGGCCAATCCCATCACCAAAGTGTACGACAAGGTCTACAACGCGGAAGACCTGTCACTCATCGTCGGACGCGGACGCGTCTGGTCGGCTGGGATCAGCGCCGTATTCTGAGGGGATGAGTATGAGAGTCTTGAAGCTTTCCGTATTCGTGCTGGCGTTGGCATCCGCCTCCCTCTCATTTGCGGCTGACGCTCCTTCGGCCGCCACCGTGCCCGTCGTAGCAAAGGAATATGCCGGACACGACCATGCCGCGATGGGCGGCATGACGGGCAGAGCGATGGCATGGACCACTTATCCGATCTTGAAGACAAGAATGGGCGGGGAGGCACGGGAGCGCATGACTGTCACTGTGGTGCCGCAGAACATTGTGGCGGATGGCGTCACCGCATGGTCGAACAAACTTGCGGACGAACATGGTCGCCGCCAGTTGCCGCTGGAGATGGCCGGGGCCAAGTTGGATAAGCCGGAGAGCGGCGGCTTCCACTGGCTGTCCGCTCGCGAGGAGCAAGGCGGCAATGTACGCGTGGCGTCCACCGTGTACTACTTCGGCGAACGCGGCGCGGAGAATCCGACAGCCATGTTCATGACGCAAAAGCATGAACTCGAGGTCATCCCGCAGCCTTACCCGCGCGAACACTCGCGCTACCGCGCGAACGAGGACTGGAAGTTCCTGGTGCGGTTCAACGGCCAACCGCTGGCGGGGCAGAAGGTGACGATGGAAACGCAGAACGGGACGAAGTCGGAGACGGTGAGCGATACGCAAGGCGTCATCACGGTGCATCTGCCGGACGACTTCAGGGCGGAAGAGAAACAGAAGGAGGCAGGCGGGCGCGGCATGCGGGGTTCCGATTTCGTGCTGGCGACGGAACATGCCGATGGCGGCAAGACTTACCTCACGGCATTCAACGGCAGCTACGGCAAGAATGCGTTCGACCAGCGCAGCGTCGCGATGGGCATAGGCTTCACCCTGCTGGGAATGTTCGGTGCGGCGCCGCTGCTGCGGCAGCGTAAGGCGAAGAAGACCGATGCGCCGGGAACTGGCGCATCGCAGAAAGAGGGGTGCTGACATGCTCAAGAAGATATTCCCGACGCTGGGACGTTTTCGCTTCGCCGTGCAGATCGTCATGCTATTCGTCACGGTGTATGGCGGCGCGCTGCTGGGCAGCTACACCGTGGATCGCATCTCTCAGGCACTGCCTTCGCTGTCCTGCGCCTTCGACAAGACGACCGCCGATCACTGCATCCTGATCGTCAACCAGCACCAGTTGCATCACCGCATCGGCGACGCGCTGGTCAAGGCGCAGGAGATCACGCTCAAGGTGTTCATTCCCACACTGATCTCGGTCGCGACGTTCTTCGTGTTCTTCTTCTTCCTCAACAAGGCTTTCTGCGGCTGGGTCTGTCCGATGGGCACCGTGCAGGAATTGCTCTTTCGCCTGGGGCGTCGTCTGGGGCGTCCGCTCAACCGCTTCAAACCCGAGAACGTCGAGCGCGTGCGTCCCGTGAAGTGGTTGATGCTGCTGGTGCTTGTTCTTGGCCTGCCGCTGATGGCGGGCATGGGCTTCGCGGCGAACGAGCTTGGCGATCCCTATTGCCAGGTGTGCCCGTCGCGGCTGGCGACCACGCTGCTGACTGCCGATGCCGAGCAGATCGCGGTACGCACCGGAACCAACATCAACTTCTTCCTCGGTGCGGCGGGCAACGCCCTGTTTGGCTTCGTCATCATCGCCGCGCTCGCGGCGCGTCAGCCGTTCTGCCGCATCTGTCCCTTGCTGTCGTGGAATGCGCTGTTCCAGCGGCTGTCGCCGATGCGCCTGGTGAAGAAGCAACACGACAAGTGCACGAAGTGCGGGGTGTGCGAGAAGGCCTGCCCGATGGATATTCACGAGATCGGTCGCGAGCACGGCAAGAAGGCGTTCCACGAGGACTGCACCCTGTGCGGGCGCTGCGCCGAATACTGCCCCGACGATGACGTGATCCAGATCCGATTCTTCGGCATCAAGTTGTTTGGCTCGTCGCGCGACTATTACAAGCAGCGCGTGAAGCAGGAAACGCCGGAAGGCATGCCGAAGAACACGGTGATCTGGCTGGCGCAAGAAAAATAGTATGGGGGATTTTCTCGATCCATCGCTGCTTCCTCAACAGACCACGCTGTTCGCCGTCTGGCTGCTCGGTGTGTCGCTGGGGCTGACTGCCTGCACTGCAACCTGCCTGCCGTTCATGGGCACTTGGGTGCTGGGGCGTGGCGGCACGCAACGGGACGCGCTGCGCGACGCCCTGTTGTTCGCGGGGGGGCGCATCGCGGCCTACGCCATGCTGGGTGCGATAGCGGGCGGTGCGGGCATGTGGTTGTCCTCAATGCTGCGCGGTGGCACGGGCAATGTCGTGATCGGCCTTGCCTCGATTGCGGCGGGTTTGTGGCTTGTGCGCCCCGCAGAGGAACATAAGCCTTGCGGCGTCGTTCGCAGGGCGGGGAGCACGCCGCCGATGCTGCTGGGATTTTCCTTGAGCCTGACGCCTTGTGCGCCGCTCGCTTCGCTGCTTGCGGTTTGTGCTGCGGCGGGCGGCGTGGGCGTGGGCATGGCGAACGGTGTGGCGTTCGGCCTGGGCGCGGCATTGACCCCCTTGCTGGTGTTGCTGCCACTGATCTGCGCATTCGGTGCGAGACTGCGCGAGAACCGCGACTGGATCACCCGCTGGATACGCTGGGGTGCGGCCGCCGTGCTGATCCTGCTCGGCCTGCGGCGGCTTTTTCTGGGGCTGTGATGGACTGCGCGAGTTCGCTGCAAATGCCGGGCAGCAGCCTGCTAGAATGCGGCAGTTCAACCGCAAGAAAATATTGCATGACCACACCCACCATGACACGGCCTGAGAAGGTTACGTTGCCCGCCGCCCCCTTGGGTGAGCGGGCGGCGGTGGTTGCGTTGGTCATTGCGGTGCACGTCGGTCTGGGGCTCGCGTGGATGATGCAGCCGGAACAGGCGGCTATCGCGGTGAGCGAGATGTCGGTGTCGGTCGCGATGCAGCAGGCAGCGGTGGCCAAGCCGCAGGCGCAGCCCGAGCCGCCTCCGCCGAAACCGTTGCCCCGCATCGAGCGCGCCGAAAAGCCTGTTCCGAAACAGCCGGTGAAGGAGGTCGCCGAAGCCGCTCCGCAGCCGGCAAGCGCAACACCGCCGCCGGTGCAGGCTGTCGCCGCACCGCCCGCGGTGGCTGCCGCGCCGGTGGCCGATACGGCGCCGGACTTCAAGGCGGCCTATCTCAACAACCCGCGCCCGTCCTATCCGATGGCGGCGCGCCGCATGGGCTGGGAGGGCAGGGTCGTGCTGAATGTCGAGGTGCTGGCGGAGGGCTCTTGCGGCGACGTCAACGTGTTCCAGAGCAGCGGCCATGAAGTGCTCGACAACGCCGCACTGCGCACCGTGAAAGGCTGGCATTTCGTGCCGGCAAGCCGGGCAGGGCGCCCGGTCACGCAATGGTTCAAGGTACCGATCCAATTCTCATTGAAGGAAAATGAAGCATGAACGAGTTGTTCTCTACCGATTCTTCCATCGTCGCGGGCACGCTGGCGCTGTTGCTGCTGCTGTCGGTGGCGACCTGGTCCATCGCACTGTTCAAGCTGCGCCGCCAGACGCAGGATAAGAAGCGCAACCGCGCTTTCATTGATGACTTCTGGGCTGCGCGAGATTGGCACGCGGCGGCGGAAGTGGCCGGGAATGGAGAGGGTGACGTGGCGCGGCTGGCGCAGGCGGGGTTCGCCGAACTCAAGGCGTTGGGCGCCGATCGCCAGGACCTGATGCACACCGGTGCGCCGCAGGAAGTGCTGGAGCGCCAGTTACGTCAGCAGGTACAGAACATCCAGCGCTACCACGAGCGCGGTCTCGCCGAACTGGCGACCATCGGTTCGACTGCGCCCTTCGTTGGCCTGTTCGGCACGGTGTGGGGCATCATGCATGCGCTGCAGAACATCGGACAGAGCGGTTCCGCCTCACTCGACGTGGTGGCCGGGCCCATCGGCGAGGCGCTGGTGGCCACCGCCATCGGCATCGCTACTGCGCTGCCGGCAGTGCTCGCGTACAACTACTTCCTGCGCCACCTGCGCCTGCGCGTGACCGAGCTGGAGAACTTCGCGCTCGATTTCATGCGTCTTGCGCTCAAGCACAACTTCAAGGGGTAGGCGATGGCCTTCAATAACGGTTCTGACGACGGCATGATGAGCGAGATCAACGTCACGCCGCTGGTGGATGTGATGCTGGTGCTGCTGGTGGTGTTCATCATCACGGCCCCCTTGCTGGCGCCGCAGTCGCTCAAGATCAACCTGCCGAAGACCGACTCGGTGCAGCAGAACGACAAGCCGCAGAAAGTCAGCCTGGTGGTGGACGCGCGCGGAAACGTCGAACTGGACAACATGCACGTCAGTGACGAAGGACTGGCCGAAACGCTGAAGAGCCGCGCTGCCGACCCGCAGTTCCAGCTCCAGATCGAGGCAGATACCGCCGTGCCCTATGGGCGTATCGCCGAACTGATGGCGCTGGCGCAGCACGCTGGAGTGAGCAAGCTGTCGTTCATCACGCTGGCGAAATAGTCGCATGGGTGTTTCGGGGATTCGGCGCAACTCGCCGGGTCGTGTTGAGTGTGTAAATAGAGGAGGTTCGATTATGAAGAATGTACTGATCGCAATGTTGTTGGTATTGGGCGTTTCCGTTTCGGCCAGTGTATTCGCCTGCGACGCAGGCGGACACCATGGTGCCAAGTCAGGCACGAGCACACCGGTGACGCCGGCTTCTGCGCCCGCGAAATAGTCAGCGTCGACCGGAGAAATCCGGCACTCCAGAAATAAAGGCACGTTCGACGTGCCTTTGTTTTTTTACAGAAGGAAGATCAGGACCTGCGCAGATATTGCTCCACCTCGTCAGGCGGGACCGGGCGGCTGAACAGGTAGCCTTGGAAGATCGGGCATTGCAGGCCTCGCAGGAACTGGAGCTGTTCGTCGGTCTCGACGCCTTCGGCGATGACCTTAAGGTCCATCTCGCGGGCCATACTCAGCACCGCGCGCACGATGGCGGCATCGTTCGGATCGCTGGCGATGTCGCGCACGAAGGATTGATCGACCTTGAGGTAGTCGAGCGGGAAGTTTTTGAGGCGGCTCAGCGAGGAATAGCCGGTCCCGAAATCATCCAGCGCCAAGGTCGGTCCGAGCGCCTTCAGCGAGTTCAGTATGTCGAAGCCGGCTTCGCCGGACGCCATCAGCACGCTTTCGGTGATCTCCAGTTCGAGGTGCTGGGGAGGGAAGCCCGTTTCGCGCAGGATGTCCCGCACCCGTTCGGCGATGCGCCCGCGTTTGAACTGCACACCGGAGACGTTCACTGCGATCTGCACGGGCCGGTAGCCCTGGTCCAGCCAGCGGCGTCCCTGCCGGCATGCTTCGCGCAACACCCACTCGCCGATTTCGAGGATCAGCCCGGAGTCTTCGGCGATCGGGATGAAGCGTGCCGGCGAGACGATGCCCAGTTCCGGATGTTTCCAGCGGACCAGCGATTCGACACCGACCATTTCTCCGGTTTGCAGATCGACCTGGGGCTGGTAGTGGAGGAACAACTGGCCTTGCTGGATCGCATGGCGCAGCTGTATCTCCAGTTGCAGTCGCTCGGTGGCATGGAGCGTCATTTCCGCCCGATAGAACTGGGAGGTATTGCGGCCCAGCGCCTTTGCGCGGTACATCGCGATGTCGGCGTTGCGCATCAGCGATACGGCGGTATTGCCGTCGTCCGGGAAGATGCTGATCCCTATGCTGGCGCTGATCGTGAGATGGTGTCCATCGACGACGAACTTTTTTGCAAATATTTCCAGCAGCTTTTCGGCAGCGGAAGCAACCTCGTTCTCCGTGCCGATCTCCGAGAGCACCGCGACAAATTCGTCACCGCCCAGACGGGCGATGGTATCGGTGCGGCGGAAGCTGGCGCTCATGCGCAGGGCGGCCTGCCGCAGCAGCTCGTCGCCGACATCGTGGCCCAGCGAGTCGTTGATGTTCTTGAAGTGGTCGAGATCGATGAACAGCACGCCGACCTTGGTCTTGTTGCGCTCGGCGAAGGCCAGCGCCTGCTCCAGGCGATCGGTCAGCAGGAAGCGGTTGGGCAGGCGGGTCAGCACATCGTGGTTGGCCAGGAACTGGATCTGTTCCTCTTCGCGCTTGCGCCCGGTGATATCGGAGTAGATCGCGATATGGTTAGTGATCTTGCCAGCGCCATCGCGCACCAGGCTCAGGATCATCCATTCCGGGAACACCTCTCCATTCTTGCGCGCATTCCATATTTCGCCGGTCCAGCCGTCCTTTTGCAGGAGGGTGTCCCACATGTTCCGGTAGAACTGGCTGCTCATCTTGCCGGAAGCGAAAATGCGCGGGTTCTTGCCGACGACCTCGTCGGCGCGGTAACCGGAGATCCGGGTGAAGGCATCGTTGACGCGCACGATGTTGTTGTTTTCGTCGGTGATGACGATAGCCTCGGAATTGTTGGCGAACACCGCAGCCGACAGGCGCATCTGGGTTTCTGCTGCTTTCCGTTCGACGATTTCCCGGGTCAGGTTGTGCACCATCGTATGGATGGCATCGGACAGATGGCCGACTTCACCGTCACCGGCAGCCTGCGGGGCGTCGTATTCAAGATCGCCGGCCGCGATCTTTTCGGCCGCCGAGGTGATGCGCGAAATCGGTGTGGCGATGCGCCGTGCCATCCACGCGCCGAACAGGGTGAAGAACATTCCCATAAGCACGCCGGCAAGCAGGATACGGTATTGCAGGGCACGGGCAGGAGCGAAGGCGGTCGCCGCATCCTGTCGCACCACCACGGTCCAGCCCAGGCCCGGATAGCTTCGGTATCCGGTATCGCGGGCATATCCGATCAGGTACTCGCTGCCGCTGTTCCACTTGTCTCTCAGGGAGCCCAGGCCGGAGCGGTCATCGGCGATGTTCTTCCAGGTTGCGGGTGCCAGTTTCGCGAGTTCGGAACGGCCGGGTTCCGGGCCGGCCAACACCAGGCCGTCACGGCTCAGCAGCAGGATGTCGGTGCCATCGTCCTTCTTGCTGGCGAGTGTCTCTTCGGCCCACTTCCAGAAGATGTGGCCGCACAGCACTCCTTGCAGCGTTCCGGATTTGTCGATTACCGGGGCTGCCACGTCGACCAGATAGAACATCTCGCCGCTGGGGTTGGGGAGGAGCTTGGACAGCAGGAGCGCGTCATGAACATCCCCGACGAACGGCTTTTCGCGTCCTTTCGAGCACCACGGGCGCTTCGAAAGATCCTTGCCTTCGAGATACTTCCCGGTTCCGACCAGTCCCTTGCCTTGCGCATCGCAGATGCCGACCCAAGCATAGGCATCGAAAGTTTGCTGCAGCTTTTCCAGGATGGCGCGCTTCTTCTCGTTAGCGACCGACGGATTGCGGATGTCGTCCAGCGCCGCGACGATCTGCACTTCGCGGTAGCGTTCGAACATGCCGCGATCCAGCGCTTCGACAATGCCCTGGGCGCGACGCGCGAAGTTCTCGCCCAGTTCGAGCTCGATCTGATGGCGGCTGAGAGCCGCCGCGTAATAGCTCAGGATCACGGAAAGCACGATGGACACCAGCGCCATCGCGTAACTGATCTGGGTAACCAGGCTCTTGCGCGGATGCAGGGCTGCGCTGGCCCAACTGTATATCTTGCTCATTTGATGCCGAATCTTGTCTTTGAGTATCGGTATTAGCCGGGGTAGATGGGTGTGTGTCGGGAAAGTTCCTGCCCACCGGTCCGGCAAATGACAAGGCACGCCTGAGCGTGCCTTGTTTGTTTCCAACTACCGGTTACTTACCACTTGTTGCCGCTGTTGTTGCCTCGACCCTGCGAGAAGCTGGGGCGGTCGCTGTTGCGGCGCGGGGCGCTGTTGCCGCCGCGGTTGCCGTTGTTGCCGAAGCTGCGCTCCGAACTGCGTGGCTGCTGGCCTTGGCCGCCAAAGCCCTGGCTACGACCTTGGCCGCCGAAACCCTGGCCGGCACCTTGGCCTTCGCTACGTCCGGCGTGGCTATGACGGCTGTCCGGCGCGCTGTGGTGGAAACCACCGCCGCCGTTGTTGCCATTGCCGGTAAAACTGCCGGAACGGTTGCCGCCGAAGCCGCCATTGCGGTTGCCGCCGCCGAAGCCGCCGCCATTACCGCGATTGCCGCCGAAACCGCCGCCGCGCGGGCCGCCGTTGCCGCGCGGACGGTCAGAGGACGGGCCGGTGCGCAGTTTGTATTTCGGTTCCAGGCCTTCGATGGTGTGCATCTTGATGGTCTGCTCGGTGTAGCGTTCGATGCGCTTCAGCAATTGCGCGTCGCGGTTCGAGGCGAACGAGATGGCGATGCCGGAGGCGCCGCCGCGGCCGGTGCGGCCGATGCGGTGCACGTAGTCTTCGGCGAACTTGGGCAGGTCGAAGTTGACCACGTGCGTGATGCCGGGCACGTCGATGCCGCGAGCGGCGACGTCCGTGGCGACCAGCACGCGCACGTTGCCGTTGCGCAGGTTGAGCAGGGTGCGGTTGCGCTCGCGCTGGCTCATGTCGCCGTGCAGCGCAGCAACGGCATGGCCCTGAGCGGAAAGCTGGTCGGCGAGGCCGTCGGCATCGCGCTTGGTGGCGGTGAACACCACGGCCTGGTTCAGGTCGATGTCGGTCAGGATGTGGCTCAACAGCTTGTTCTTGTGCGCGACGTCGTCGGCGAACATCATGCGCTGCTCGATGTTCTCATGCTTGGTCTTCGCAGCAGCGATCGAGATGCGCTTCGGCTCCTTCAGCAGGCGCGCGGCCATGCTGCCGACCACGCCTTCCAGCGTGGCGGAGAACAGCAGGGTCTGGCGTGTCGCGGGCGTCGCTTCGGCGATGCGCTCCACGTCCTCGGAGAAGCCCATGTCCAGCATGCGGTCGGCTTCGTCGAGGATCAGCATCTCCAGGCGCGAGAAGTCGATGCGACCGCGCTCCAGATGGTCGATCAGACGGCCCGGGGTGGCGACCAGGATGTCAACGTGGCCGGACAGCAGGCGGTTCTGCACCGGGTAGGGCATGCCGCCCAGGATGCTGATGACCTTGAGGCGCATGTGCTTGCCGTATTTGTTCGCGGCGTCGCACACCTGTTGCGCCAGTTCGCGCGTCGGGGTCAGCACCAGCACGCGCGGGCCCTTGCTGCGCACTTCGGAAGGCATGGCCAGGCGATTCAGCGCGGGCAGGATGAAAGCCGCGGTTTTGCCGGTGCCGGTCTGGGCCGAGGCCATCAGGTCGTGGCCGGCCATGACTTCGGGGATGGCCTGGGCCTGGATGGGCGTCGGCGTGGTATAGCCGGTGTCGGCGATCGCCTTGAGAATGGCGGGATGTAAATTGAGTGCTTCGAACGTCATGTTGCTTTCCTTTGGAAAAAAGGTAAGCGCAGGCAGAAAACTACACCTTGTATATGGGGTGGCAGATTAACCGGCGCATAAAACATCGTTGCTAACCGGAAAACCCAAAGAAGCTTGAGTTCTTTATAGACAGGCGCGATTGGATTCGCGCGCGAGATAGGTCAGATAACGATGAACCAAATGCCGCAATGGCTGCGGCAAGGCGCGCATTATACGGGCGGAAAAAATAAAAGCCAGCGATATTTTATATAGATAGCCCGGCTCTTGAAAAACCTGCGCCAGTCCCCAAATGCTTGCCTGTCGTTCAATAACACTAAGGGAGACAACATGACTGAAAGTGCTACCGCCAACCGCGAGACCCTCGGCTTCCAAGCCGAGGTGAA
Organism: Gallionella sp.; assembly: GCA_035605585.1. GTDB lineage: Bacteria > Pseudomonadota > Gammaproteobacteria > Burkholderiales > Gallionellaceae > Gallionella. The sequence goes on from DASTGP010000115.1 coordinate 29,905, forward strand.
ACAGCTGCTGCAGCTGATGATCCACTCGCTGTACTCCAATCGCGAGATTTTCCTGCGCGAACTGATTTCCAACGCCTCGGATGCGTGCGACAAGCTGCGCTTCGAGGGGCTGCACAACGCGGCGCTGTTCGAGGACGACTCCGAGCCGAAGATTCGCATCACCTACGACAAGGCGGCGCGCACGCTGACCATTGCCGACAACGGCATCGGCATGAACCGCGACGAGGTGATCAACAACCTCGGCACCATCGCCAAGTCCGGCACACGCGAGTTCTTCTCGAAGTTGTCCGGCGACCAGCAGAAGGACGCGAACCTGATCGGCCAGTTCGGTGTGGGCTTCTATTCCGCGTTCATTGTCGCCGACAAGGTGGTGGTGACGACGCGACGCGCGGGCGAAAAGGCCGATCAGGGCGTGCGCTGGGAATCGGACGGCGGCGGCGAGTTCTCCATCGAGATGGTAGAGCAGAGTTCGCGCGGCACCGAGATCACGCTGCATCTGCGCGAAGGGCAGGACGACCTGCTCGACGGTCATCGCCTGCGCGGCATCATCCGCAAGTACTCCAACCACGTCGTCCAGCCCATCGTGATGTTCAAGGAAGAGTGGAAGGACGGCAAGCAGGAGATCACCGCCGAAGAGGAAACGGTCAACCAGGCTTCGGCGCTGTGGACGCGCTCCAAGAACGAGATCACCGACGAGCAGTACAAGGAGTTCTACAAGCATGTCGGCCACGACTTCGAGGATCCGCTGGCCTGGAGCCATGCGCGTGTCGAGGGGCGTCAGGAATACACCCAACTGCTGTATGTCCCCGCGCACGCGCCGTTCGACCTGTGGGACCGCAACGCCCGCCACGGCATCAAGCTGTACGTGCGCCGCGTGTTCATCATGGACGACGCCGAGCAGCTGATGCCGCTGTACCTGCGCTTCGTGCGCGGGGTGGTCGATTCCGCTGACCTGCCGCTCAACGTGTCGCGCGAGATCCTGCAGGAGTCGAAGGACATCGAGGCCATCCGCAAGGGCTGCACCGGCAAGGTGCTGGGCCTGCTGGCTGACATGGCGGAGAACGACAAGGAGAAGTACGCTCAGTTCTGGGAAGCGTTCGGCAAGGTGCTGAAGGAAGGCGTCGGCGAGGACTTCGCCAACAAGGACAAGATCGCCGGGCTGCTGCGCTTCGCCTCGACCCATGCCGACACGCCGGACGAGACCGTGTCGCTGGCGGATTACATCGGCCGCATGAAGGAAGGCCAGGAGAAGATCTATTACGTCACCGCCGAGACCTTCAATGCGGCGAAGAACAGCCCGCATCTGGAAGTGTTCCGCAAGAAGGGCATCGAGGTGCTGCTGCTGTCCGACCGTGTCGACGAATGGGCGCTGAGCTATCTCACCGAATTCGACGGCAAACAGCTGGCTTCCGTGGCGAAGGGTGGGCTGGACCTGGGCAAGCTGGAAGACGAGAAGGAGAAGGAGGCGCAGCAGAAGGAGGCCGACGAGTTCAAGCCGCTGACCGACAAGATCAAGGCCAGCCTCGACGGGCGCGTCAAGGAGGTGCGCGTCACGCACCGCCTGACCGACAGCCCCGCCTGCCTGGTGGCGGACGAGCACGACATGAGCGGCAACCTCGCGCGCCTGCTCAAGGCGGCAGGCCAGAAGGCGCCGGTGTCGCAGCCCATCCTCGAGATCAACCCGCAGCACCCCGTGGTGCTGCGGCTGAAGAGCGAGGAAGCGCGCTTCGACGACTGGGCCGCGGTGCTGT
>DASTGP010000129.1:0-4284 GCA_035605585.1 Gallionella sp.
GCTGCAACCGGCACGGCCGGCGGTGCCGAAACGGCAGGCACCGCAGAAGCCATCGCTCCGGCTTCCGCCACAGAAGAAGCCGGGATGACATGCACTTCGGCTGGCAGAACCAGCGGCGTTTCGACTTGCGTCGTTTCGGTCTTGTCTTCCGGAGTGGTGAAATGCCACACCGCAAAGACCACCACTACCACCGCCAGCACCAGCGCCGCGCCGAGCAGGATCAAATTCTGGCGCTGGGGCGAAAGCGGGCTCGGGAACGGCACCTCGACCGGAAGGGAAATCGGCTGGACCGCGGCTGCCTCCGCCTGCGGCATTGCAGCCAGCAATGACTCCGCGTCCAGATGCAGAATCTTGGCATAGCCGCGCACGAACCCTCGCACAAAAGCCATCTCCGGCAGGTGCCGGTAATCGTCCGCCTCCAGCGCTTCGATCTGGCGCGGTGCGAGCTTGATCTGGTGGGCCACGTCCGCCACGCTCAAACCGAGACGTTCACGCGCTTCACGCAAACTCCTTCCCAGAGAAGGCGCCGGGGTTACAGAAGAACTATCGCCTTGAGCGGCATTGTTTTCAGGAAGCTGATCCATCATTCACCACGCATCAACAATTGGGTTTCACGTGCATCGGGGAAACGTTTGCGCAACTGCACTCCGTAACTGGCTTCGGCATTGCGATCGCCGGTCTTGCGCTCGATGCGTACCGCCATCCATAGCTGCTCCGCAGTCAGGTTGTCGGATCTTTCCGCATAGTTCGCGAAGTACTTTTTCGCCGCGGAGTAATCGCCATTGGCGAAGCTCAACTCCGCCATCGCCAGCAGGGCCTGCGGCAACCCAGGCTGCACCACCAGCGCGCGCTGGAGGAATTCTTCGGCATCCTTGACGTTACCTGCCTTTTTGGAACACAGGCCGGCATTGAGATAGGCGCGCTCCGGCGTTTCGTACAGCGGATTCTTCAGAGCCGCCATGAACTGCTGGATGGACTCCTTCTCCCTGCCGCGCTGGCACAGGAACCAGCCATAGTTGTTGTGCGTTTCGGAGTCGGTCTTGTCCAGGCGCAGGCTTTGCTGAAAATCCTCTTCCGCCTCCTTATCCTCGCGCAATGCCATGTGCAACAGGCCGCGCACGTTGTAGGCGGGCGCGTAATTGCGATCAGCCTGCAAGGCCAGTTCGATCTCGCCCAGCGCAACGCCAAGCTGCGCCCGCTCGTAATACATCCCGGCCAGCTCGGTGTGCACCTTGGCACTGGCCGTGGTACGCGACTTGAGTTGATCGGGCGCAGCGCTTCGATTGCCGGACGGCGTGCCGCAACCCGCCAACAGCACACACAGGAACAACACGGTTGATTTCTTCATCGGCGTACCTCGACTAAGCGTTGCGTGGTTCGTTTGGTCTTGTCCTGCACCTGCCCCGCCAATTGACCGCAGGCGGCGGCGATGTCATCGCCGCGTACCTTGCGTATCGTGGTCACGATATCCGCCTGCATCAGCACGTCACGGAAGCGGCGAACCGTCTCGGAATCGGAGCGGCGGTAAGGCGTCTGTGGAAAGGGGTTGAACGGGATCAGATTGAACTTGCAGGGCACGTCGCGAACCAGCTTGATCAACTCGCGCGCATCCTGTTCGCGATCGTTGACACCGTCCAGCATCACGTACTCGAACGTGATGAAATCGCGCGGCGCCTTTTCCAGATAGCGGCGGCAAGCCGCCATCAACTCCTTGAGCGAATACTTCTGGTTGATCGGCACCAGCACGTCGCGCAGCTTGTCGTTCGGTGCGTGCAGCGATACCGCCAGCGCGACCGGGCACTCGTCGCGCAGACGGTCCATTGCCGGCACGATGCCGGAGGTGGACACCGTCACACGGCGGCGCGACAGGCCGTAGGCATGATCGTCCAGCATCAGCCTCAACGCACTCACGGTATTGTCGAAGTTCAGCAGCGGCTCGCCCATACCCATCAGCACCACATTGCTGATCTGCCAGTTGCCCTCGGCATCCTTGCCAACCTGGTGGTTCGCCCACCACAGCTGGCCAATGATCTCGGCCACCGACAGGTTGCGGTTGAAACCCTGCTTGCCGGTGGAGCAGAACGCGCAATCCAGCGCGCACCCTGCCTGCGTCGAGACGCACAGCGTACCGCGCGTCTCTTCGGGGATGTACACGGTCTCGACCGCATTCCCCGTGCCCATGTCCAGCAGCCATTTGCGCGTGCCGTCGTCGGACAGCTCTTCGCGCATCACCTTCGGCGCTTCCACACAGGCGATTTGCTTCAGTTTTTCGCGAAGAGAGACCGCAAGGTCGCTCATCGCATCGAAATCGGACTCCCCGGCCTTGTATATCCAGCGCAGCACCTGCTTGGCGCGGAACGGCTTCTCGCCGTGTTCCGCAAACCAGGCAGTCAACTGCTGCGCATCAAAGTCGAGGAGGTTTTGTTTCATCTAGCCAATCGCAGATTAGCGAGAGTAAACGTTCATTGCCGGGAAGAAATAGGCAATCTCGATCGCGGCATTCTCCGCCGAGTCGGAGCCGTGCACCGCATTTGCGTCGATGCTGTCTGCGAAGTCGGCACGGATGGTGCCCTTCTCGGCCTTCTTCGGATCGGTTGCGCCCATCAGGTCGCGATTCTTCAGGATTGCGCCCTCGCCTTCCAGCACCTGGATCATCACCGGGCCGGAGACCATGAAGTCCACCAGGTCCTTGAAGAACGGACGAGCGGCATGCACCGCATAGAAGCCTTCGGCTTCGGCACGGGACAGCTGGGCCATGCGAGCGGCGACGATCTTCAGGCCGGCGTTCTCGAAACGGGTGTAGATCTGGCCGATGACATTCTTCGCCACGGCATCGGGTTTGATAATCGACAGGGTACGTTCAACAGCCATGCTTCTTCTCCAAATGATTAAAGTTAATCAGAAAATTCTGAGCCCGCAATTCTATCAGGCTTTGCCCGCCCGGTCTGCACCGGCATCTCCGCGCCGGTGCCGGCGCCGATCCAGCCACCAGGCAATAACCGGCAACAACAGCACCCCGCCGGGCATGACCAGCGGAACAAGATAAGGACTCAGATTGGACAAGGCCCGCAGGTCGCGCAGCAGCACCGCGCGCTCCTCCGCACTCCATTTCTGGCCGTTTCGATGTTTCATCAGCAGCGGGAACAACCCGCGCACCCGTGACAGCTCTTTCCGGAGATACCGGCGATGAGCCTCCTGCGCCGAGCGCATGCTTGCCCACCCGTTTCTCAATGGGGACAGGGCTTTCCTGCAGGTAATCCGCAAAATCCTCATATGCCCCGATGCCCCCCCCCTGAACCGGGGCCATTGTAGCGTGGAAGAGATGGCAATTGCTCCGTCTGTTTCTCCTCTTAGCAGCGAGCCGCGACGCGATAGAATGCCGCGCTAAAGAAAAATCGGTTCTTGCCGATAGTAGTGACTCAATACTTCAAAAAAAACAGCCGGGGAGAAAAATTATGTCGGTAGCAGGTGGACCTTTGGGGAACATGAGCATAGGGGCAAGGCTTGCCGCAGGTTTCGTCGTGGTGGTGGCGCTGTTCGTGGCGAACTTGCTGATGGTGGGCGTGTCGTTCTCAAGCCTGCTGAAGGACATTCAGCTGATCAAGGAAGAGACACTGCCATATGTCCTGGCAGTGGACGAAATGGACACGGCGCGCTCCGAAGTGCAGCAATGGCTGACGGACGTCTCGGCCACCCATAACCGCGACGGCTACAAGGATGCCGACGAGGCAGCCAAACGCTTCCTGGCCGACGTGGAAAAATACAAGCAGATGTACCAGAAGGAAAACGATGCCGAGAGCCTGAAGAAGATGCAGGACATCGAAACGAGCTTCAACACCTTCTATTCCCACGGCAAGACCATGGCCGAGGCCTACATCACTCAGGGGCTGGAGGCCGGCAATGCCGCGATGGAAGGCTTCGACAAGGATAGCAAGGCCATTTCCGATGAGCTGGGCAAATTCCGCGAGCAGCAGATCGCCGAGGCACACCAGATCGTATCCAATACCGTGAGCGCGGCCGAGCTGACGATGAAAGAAATGGCTGGCGGCGGATTGATCGCAGCCTTGCTGGCCTCCGTCTTCTCGGCCTTGATATCCAGGTCCATCATCCGCCCCGTGAGCGCGATGAAATCGACCATGGTGGAAATCGGCAAGACCGGCGACTTCACCCGCCGCATCGCGGTGGACAGCAAGGACGAGATCGGGCAGACCGCGCGCTCATTCAACGACCTGATCGGCAACCTGCAAAACACCCTGCATGAACTCCATGACGGCATAGACAGAC
>DASTGP010000182.1:0-12465 GCA_035605585.1 Gallionella sp.
AGCAGAGCCAGACTTTCTCCACCGCTGACGACAACCAGTCCGCCGTGACCATCCACGTGCTGCAAGGCGAGCGTGAAGTTTCCTCCGGCAACAAGAGCCTGGGCCAGTTCAACCTGAGCGATATCCCGCCCGCTCCACGCGGCATGCCACAGATTGAAGTCACTTTCGACATCGATGCCAACGGTATCCTGCATGTATCGGCCAAGGATAAGGCGACGGGCAAGGAAAACAAGATCACCATCAAGGCCAATTCCGGTCTGAGCGAGGAAGAGATCCAGCGCATGGTGCAGGACGCCGAAGCGCACGCCGACGAGGACAAGAAGGCGATGGAACTGGTGACCTCGCGCAACCAGCTGGACGCGCTGATCCACTCCACCAACAAGTCGATGAAGGAATACGGTGAGCAACTGACGGCCGACGAAAAGGCCGCTATCGAAGCAGCAGTGAAGGAAGCCGAGGAAGTCGTGAAGAGCGACGACAAGGCCGCCATCGACGCCAAGGCCGAAGCGCTGGCCACCGCCGCGCAGAAACTGGGCGAGAAGATGTATGCCGCAGAGCAGGCCAAAGCCCAGGGCGGCAATGCGGGCTGCGGCAACTGCGAGCCGGGCGAACAATGCGCCGACCACAAGAAGGACGATAACGTGGTGGATGCGGAGTTCACTGAAGTCAAAGACAAGAAATAAGCAGCACATTTCTTGATGACGTAACCGGTGGGGCGCATGCGCCCCACCGTCACATGGAAAAAACATGAGCAAGCGCGACTATTACGAAGTCCTCGGCGTCAACCGCGACGCCTCGGACGAAGAGATCAAGAAGGCCTACCGCAAGCTGGCCATGAAGTACCACCCCGACCGCAACCCGGACAACCCGAAGGCCGAGGAACACTTCAAGGAAGCCAAGGAAGCCTACGAGACGCTTTCCGACGGACAGAAGCGCGCGGCCTACGACCAGTACGGCCACGCCGCGTTCGAGGCGGGCGGCATGGGCGGCGGCGGTTTCGGCGGGTTTGGCGGCAACGCCCAGGGTTTCGACTTCTCCGACATCTTCGGCGACATCTTCGGCGGCGGCCGCGGCGGCGCGCGCAGCAACGTGCATCGCGGCGCCGACCTGCGCTACAACCTCGAGATCACGCTGGAACAGGCAGCGCGCGGCACCGAGACGCAGATCCGCGTGCCGACCATGGCGGAATGCGACACCTGCCACGGCTCCGGCGCGAAGCCCGGCACCAGCCCGACCACCTGCACCACCTGCGGCGGACACGGCCAGGTGCGCATGCAGCAGGGCTTCTTCTCCATCCAGCAGACCTGCCCGCGCTGCCACGGCAGCGGCAAGATGATCTCCTCGCCGTGCAAGGACTGTAGCGGCAGCGGCCGGATCAAACAGCACAAGACCCTGTCGGTGAAGATCCCCGCCGGCGTGGACAACGACGACCGCATCCGGCTGTCCGGCGAGGGCGAGCATGGCGTGAACGGCGGCCCGAACGGCGACTTGTATGTGGTGATCCACATCAAACCGCACGCCGTATTCCAGCGCGACCACAACGACCTGCATTGCGAGATGCCGATCAGCTTCGCCACCGCGGCGCTGGGCGGCGAGATCGAGATTCCCACGCTGGACGGCGCGGCGCGCATCAAGATCCCGCCCGAGACGCAGAGCGGCAAGCAGTTCCGTCTCCGCGGCAAGGGGATCAAGGGCGTGCGCAGCACCAGCCACGGCGACCTGCATTGTCACGTGATCGTGGAAACGCCGGTGAACCTGACCGACCGGCAGAAGGAACTGCTGCGCGAGTTCGAGGCGATCAACGAGACCGACAGCGGGCGCCACAACCCGCGTGCCAAGTCCTGGATGGACAAAGTGAAGGATTTCTTTGGCCAGTAGGCCAAGAAATCCTTCGCTTTCAGGTTAAGCAGCCCAAAAGGCTGCGGCCGAAGCCACAAGGTGCTTTTTCGGACAGTAGTCCGAAAAATCTTTTACCTTACGGCGAAGGCTATTGGCTCCGACATAACCTGAAGGTTAGTCTTCGCCGCAACAAGCCGCTACGCGACGTGTTGTTTCCGTGTAGCGGATGTTAAGGACACAAGCCCGACCGTAGCCACCAAGCAAAAGACCTCTTCGAGCCTTTCGGCCGAAGAGGTCTTTTCATATGCGCGGCCTGAAAGCGACGCCTTAGAGGAAACGGTCCAGCAGCTTGCTGCTGGTCCGGTCGAGCGAGCCCAGGTCGCGAATCAGGAACTGGATGCCGTGGCTGTCGGCGATCAGCAAGGTGCTGTGGCTGAGACGACGGATGTCTTCCTCTCCCTTCAGCACGAAACTGGTATCGCCACGTTCGGTCTCGACCTGCCAGGTGCTGGGGGTGGCGAAGCTGGATACCTGTGAAATGCGGCGTATCTCCGGCATGAATTCGCGGCTCGCCAGTTCCTGCTCGATCAATGTCCGCGTTTCGGCAGGAAGCTCGGACAGACTGTCGATCCAGACCAGCTCATGCCCCTCGCCGTCCAGCAGCGAGATGCCGCTTTCCGGCGCGGCGATCGGGAACGCGCGCACCGGCACGACTCCAGTGTGCTTCACACCGTCCGCGCCGGTATAGATCAGCTTGCCGTATGTATCGCGCGCAATCGAAAAACTCAATGCATTACTCATGCCGTATGCTCCTTCGGTGTAGCGGCGGATTCGGGAAGTTCGTCCTCGTGGTCCACGTTGCGAGCCTGCGCCTGGTAGAGCTGGAAGTAGGCCCCCTCCCGCGCCATCAATTCATCGTGGTTGCCCACCTCGACCACCTGTCCGCGATCCATGACCACGAGGCGGTCCGCCTTGCGCAACGTCGACAGCCGGTGTGCGATCGCGATCGTGGTGCGTCCCTGCACCAGGTTATCGAGCGCCTTCTGGATTTCCTTTTCGGTGGTGGAATCGACCGAGGATGTGGCCTCGTCGAGGATCAGGATGCGCGGATCGATCAGGAGCGCGCGCGCAATCGAGATGCGCTGGCGCTCGCCGCCGGACAGCCCCTGCCCTCGCTCGCCGACTAGCGAATCGTAGCCCTGCGGCAGGCGCAGGATGAATTCATGGGCGTGCGCGGCGCGCGCCGCGGCGACGATCTCCGCGCGCGTCGCGTCCGGCCTGCCATAGGCGATGTTCTCCGCGATGGTGCCGAAAAACAGGAACGGCTCCTGCAGGACGAGGCCGATATTGCGACGGTAGTCGGCCACCGGCACGGAACGGATATCGACGCCGTCGATGCGGATCGATCCCTCGCTCACGTCGTAGAAACGGCACATCAGGTTGACCAGCGTGCTCTTGCCCGAACCGCTGTGACCGACCAGGCCGATCATCTCGCCCGGCGCGATATCGAGGCTCACCCCGCGCACCACCGCACGGTTACCGTAGCGGAAGCCGATATCGCGAATCTCGATGCGCCCCTGCACCTGCGGCAGGCGCACCGGATTCGCCGGTTCCGGCACACTGGAGACGTGATCGAGTATGTCGAAGATACGCTTTGCACCCGCGGCGGCCTTTTGTGTCACCGACACGATGCGGCTCATCGAGTCGAGCCGGGTGTAGAAGCGGCTGATGTAGGCGATGAAAGCGGTCAGCACGCCGACGGTGATCTCGTCGTGCGCGACCTGCCAGATGCCGAAGGCCCAGACCACCAGCAGGCCGATCTCGGTGAGCAGCGACACGGTTGGCGAGAACAGCGACCACACCTTGTTCAGCTTGTCGTTGACCGCGAGGTTGTGGCGATTGGCGTCACGGAAACGTTCGGCCTCGCGATCCTCCTGCGCGAATGCCTTGACCACGCGGATGCCGGGAATGGTGTCGGCCAGCACATTGGTCACTTCCGACCACACGCGGTCGATCTTCTCGAAACCGGTGCGCAGCTTGTCGCGCACCACATGGATCATCCAGGCGATGAATGGCAACGGCAGCAGCGTCACCAGCGCCAGCCAGGGATTGATCGAGAACAGGATCGCCGCGGTCATCGCGATCATCAGCACATCGGTGGCGAAGTCCAGCAAATGCAGGGAGATAAAGACATTGATGCGGTCGGTTTCAGAGCCGATGCGCGCCATCAGGTCGCCGGTGCGCTTGCCGCCGAAATACTCGAGCGACAGCTTGAGCAAGTGCTCGTAGGTCGTGGTGCGCAGGTCGGCGCCGATGCGCTCTGACACCAGCGCCAGGATGTAGGTGCGCGCCCAACCGAGCGCCCAGGCCACCATCGCCGAACCGAACAGTCCCGCCAGCAGCAGCGCCACCAGCCCGGTATCGATCGGCGCTCCGTTCTGGTATGGGATCAGCACCTTGTCCATCAGCGGCATGGTCAGGTAAGGCGGCACCAGCGTCGCGGCAGTGGAGGCCAGCGTCAGCAGGAATCCAGCGAGCAATTGCTTGCGGTAAGGCCGAGCAAAACGCCACAGCCGCAACAGCGTCCAGGTCGAAGGCGGGATCGTCTCCTCGCGGGTGCAGATGGGGCATTCCTCCTCGTCCGATTCGAGCGGAGTCTTGCACTTGGGGCAGACGGTCTGCGTTTCTTCCGCGACAGGTTGGCCCGTCAGGTGGCTGTGGAGCTGCCTCTCGAACTGTTTGATCAGCCGCAATGCCGCAAGATTGGCGCCCAGTGTGAAACGCCAGCGGATGAGGCATCCCTGCCCGTCGAGCAGCTCCAGCGTACCGACGCCGGCATGGTCGTGATGCTGCAGGACCAGCCCTGCGCGGTAAGGCCAGTCCTGCCAGCCGGCTTCGCCGGCACCGCGCGCGAAAATGCGCCGCTCGGTAACCAGCACCATGCCCGGCACAAAACGCAGTTGCTCATTCAGGTCGGTATTCAGCCATGCCAGCGCATGTTCCCCGTCTGCCAATTGCGGCAGCGCGACGCGCAGTTCTTCCGGCAAGGGCGGGTCTGAAAAATGGCGAGGGGTCGTGTTCATCCGAAATATCTGAGGCGTGCTGCCTGAGTGGCATGGTTACGGGCGGCGCGAGTATAACCGACAGCGGGATGAATAAGCGCACGGATTGCTGGTTACAGAGGGGATTCTCGTGCGAGAATTAGGCCCTGACCGGATAACTTATTGGATACGTAATCCTTGGATACCAGTACCGCAGCCTCCCTGCCCCAGTCCGTGGGGAAATACGACATAAAGATCCTGCGCATCACTCACCTGCGCGGCCCGAACATCTGGACCTACCGCCCGGTGCTGGAAGCCTGGGTCGATATCGGAACGCTCGAGGATCATCCCTCGAATACTATTCCCGGTTTCTACGAACGGCTGTCGTCCTGGCTGCCCACGCTGATCGAGCACCGCTGCGGCATCGGCGAGCGCGGCGGATTCCTGCAACGCTTGCGCGAGGGAACCTGGGCCGGACACATACTGGAGCATGTCACGATCGAACTGCAGAACCTCGCGGGTATGCAAAGCGGATTCGGCAAGGCGCGCGAAACCTCCACCCGCGGCGTGTACAAGGTCGCCGTGCGTTCCCGCCACGAACAGGTGAGCCGCACCGCGTTTCTGGCGGCGCGCGAACTGATACTGGCCGCGATGGAAGACCGCCCCTACGATGTGGCGGCAACCGTCGAAAAACTGAAAGACATGGTGGACTCGCTCTGCCTCGGCCCCAGCACCGCCTGCATCGTCGATGCCGCGACCGGTCGGCGCATCCCCTCCATCCGGCTGACCGACGGAAATCTGGTGCAACTGGGCTACGGCATCAAGAGCCGTCGCATCTGGACCGCCGAGACCGACCTGACCAGCGCCATCGGCGAGACCATCTCGCGCGACAAGGACCTGACGAAAAGCCTGTTGCAGTCCTGCGGTGTCCCCGTACCCGAGGGCCGCATCGTCGAGAGCCCGGAAGATGCCTGGGAAGCCGCCGAGGACATCGGTTTGCCGGCGGTGGTGAAGCCGGTCGACGGGAACCATGGGCGCGGCGTTTCCACCGACCTGAAGACCCGCGCCGAAGTCGAAGCGGCATACCGGCTGGCCATTGAGGAGGGCAGCGAGGTCATCGTGGAACGTTTCATTCCCGGCAACGAACATCGCCTGCTGGTGGTAGGCCAGCGCGTAGTAGCCGCCGCGCGCGGCGAGACTGCTACGGTGTTAGGCAACGGCAAATCGACCGTCGCCGAACTCATCGACCTGCAAATCAACAGCGACCCGCGGCGCGGCAGTACGGAAGAATATCCGCTCAACGTGGTGCTGCTGGAAAACGACGCTGCGGTGCGGCTGGAACTGGAACGCCAAGGCTACGCTGCGGATTCGGTGCCCGAAGCAAACGTCGAAGTGCTGATCCAGCGCAACGGCAACGTCGCTTTCGACGTAACCGACCTGGTACATCCCGATGTAGCCGAGGCTGCGGTGCTGGCGGCCCGCATCGTGGGACTCGACATCGCCGGAGTCGATCTGGTGGCCGAGGACATATCCCGGCCACTTGAAGCTCAGGGCGGTGCAATCGTCGAGGTCAATGCCGGTCCGGGCTTGCTGATGCACCTGAAACCGGCGAACGGCGGCCCGCGTCCGGTGGGCCGCGCCATCGTGGAACACCTGTTCCCCGATGAAGAGACCGGGCGCATTCCCGTTGTCGGCGTCACCGGCACCTCGGGCACAACGACTGTGGCCAAGCTGGTCGCCAATTGCCTCCATCTGTCCGGCCTGCGCATCGGTCTGGCCTGCAGCGACGGACTGTTTTTCGACCAGCGCCAGATCGAGCGAGGCGACCGCACCAACCGTGCCTCCGCCCACAAGCTGCTGTTGAACCGCGCGGCGGAAGCGGCGGTATGCGAGAACGGCGCACGCACACTGCTGGCCGAAGGCCTTGCATACGACCGCTGCCAGGTCGGCGTGGTAACGGATATCCGGCATGCCGAAGGACTGGAGGAGTTCTACATCCACGACACAGAGCAGGTTTTCAACGTGCTGCGCACCCAGGTCGATGTCGTGCTGCCGGACGGTGCCGCAGTGCTCAATGCCGACGATCCGCTGGTGACCCGCATGGCTGAACTTTGCGACGGCGAAGTGATCTTCTTCGGCCAGGACGGAGCACTGGCAATCGCCGCACACCGCGCCACCGGCGGTCGCGCCGTGTTCGTGCGCGAAAAAAATGTGGTGATGGCGCAGGGTGCCGAAGAGATCGGCCAGATCGATCTCGCCAGCTCCATGTCGTCCGCGCAGGTGCGCGCCGAAGACATGGCCGCCGCAGTCGGCGCAGCCTGGGCATTAAATATCCCGTTCGATGTCATCCTCGCGGGAGTTGAAACGTTAACCCTGGTTCTGTAGCAACTCAAACAAGTTATTGGCTTGGGCGGTCACACGCTCGGGAGTGGGTCAAGGAAATTATGGAAATATCGCGTCTCCGCGCCCTGCGCGGTCCCAACCTGTGGAGCAGGCATACGGCGATCGAAGCCATCGTGTCTTGCCGAGACACCAACGAGATCGCTGCCATTCCCGGTTTTGAAGCGCGCTTGCGCGAACGCTTTCCCGGCATCGGCCAGCTCCACCCCGCGGGGCGCGACGAGCCGGTCACGCTAGCTCATGCACTGGGGATTGCCGCACTTGCATTGCAGGCACACGCGGGCTGCCCGGTCAGCTTCAGCCGCACTGCGCAAACGGTCGAGGCCGGCGTGTACCAGGTCGTTGTCGAATACACCGAGGAGGCCGTCGGGCGCCTGGCATTCGACCTGGCGCAAGCCCTGCTGCGTGCCGCACTGGACGACACGCCATTCGACCTCGCCGCCGCGCTCAACAAGCTGCGTGAGCTGGATGAAGACGTGCGCCTCGGCCCGAGCACCGGCGCCATCGTTCAGGCTGCAGCGGCGCGCGGCATCCCCTGCCGCCGCCTGACCGAAGGCAGCCTCGTTCAGTTCGGCTGGGGCAGCCGGAGCCGACGCATCCAGGCGGCGGAGACCGGACGCACCAGCGCCATCGCCGAAGCCATCGCCCAGGACAAGGACCTGACCAAGAAGCTGCTCGACGCAGCAGGCGTGCCGGTGCCTGTAGGCAGGCCGGTGACGGACGTGGAGGATGCCTGGGCCGCAGCATGCGAGATCGGCCTGCCGGTGGTGGTCAAGCCGGTGGACGGCAATCAAGGCAAGGGCGTCACCGTCAACATCGCCAGCCGCGATCAGTTGCTGAGCGCCTACGCCGCAGCAGCCGAATACAGCTCCGAGGTCATGGTGGAGCGCTACCTGCCCGGTTACGACTTCCGCCTGCTGGTAGTCGGCGGACAAGTGGTTGCCGCCGCGCGCCGCGATCCTCCGCATGTGATCGGCGACGGCGAGCACACCATCCGCGAGCTGGTCGAACAGGTCAACAGCGACCCTCGCCGCGGCGAGGGTCACGCGACCTCACTTACCAAGATCCGTTTCGACGACATCGCGCTGGCAAGGTTAGCCTTGCAGGGGCTGGATGCCGAGTCGGTGCCCCCCAAGGGCATGCGTGTCGTGCTGCGCAACAACGCGAACCTCTCCACCGGCGGCACGGCCACCGACGTCACCGATGACGTTCACCCGGAACTGGCGGCACGCGCGGTTGCCGCGGCCCAGATGGTGGGACTGGACATCTGCGGCGTCGACATCGTGTGCGACAGCGTGGTGCAGCCGCTGGAAGCGCAGAACGGCGGCGTAGTCGAAGTCAATGCAGCACCCGGATTGCGCATGCACCTGCAGCCGTCGTTCGGCAAGGGGCGCGCCGTAGGCGAGGCCATCGTCTCCAGCATGTTCGGCCCCGGCGACGACGGGCGTATCCCGGTGGTTGCGGTGGCGGGAACCAACGGCAAGACCACCACGGTGCGCCTCATCGCCCACATGCTGACCCTGAACGGCAAGCGCGTCGGCATGACCAACTCGGACGGCGTGTATATCGGACCTCGACGCATCGACAGTGGCGATTGCAGCGGGCCGAAGAGCGCGCGCAACGTGCTGATGCACCCTGCGGTCGACGCAGCCGTACTGGAGACTGCCCGCGGCGGCGTGTTGCGCGAAGGGCTGGCATTCGACCGCTGTGACGTGGCCGTGGTCACCAACATCGGCATGGGCGACCACCTGGGGCTTTCCTACATCAGCACCGTGGAAGACCTGGCCGTGGTCAAGCGCGTGATCGTGCAGAACGTCGCGCCGAGCGGGGCCGCCGTGCTCAATGCGATGGACCCGATGTCTGCAGCAATGGCCGACGCCTGTCCCGGCTCGGTTATCTTCTTCGCGACCGACGCACACCACCCGATCGCGGCGACCCAGCGTGCTCAGGGGCGGCGACTGGTCTGCCTGGACGGCGATGCCATCGTGGCAGTCGAGGGAACCGTGGAGCAGCGCATCCGCCTCGCGGACATCCCGCTCACCCGGAACGGCAGCATCGGCTTCCAGGTGGAAAACGCGATGGCTGCCACCGCCGCCGCATGGGCGCTGGGGCTGGACTGGAATACCATCCGTGCCGCATTGGCCAGCTTCGTCAACGATGCACAGACCGCACCCGGCCGGTTCAACCTGTTCGACTACCGGGGCGCGACGCTGATCGCCGATTACGGCCACAACCCCGATGCGATCCTCGCGCTGGTCTCCGCGATCGAGAACATGCCGGCGAAGCGCCGCTTCGTCGTCATCAGCGGCGCGGGCGACCGGCGCGACGTCGATATCCGCCGCCAGACCGAGATCCTGGGCGATGCCTTCGACGAGGTGATCCTGTACCAGGATCAATGCCAGCGCGGCCGCGCCGATGGCGAGGTGCTGGCGCTGTTGCGGCAAGGGCTGGCACATGCGCGCAGGGCTACGGCTGTCGACGAGATACGCGGCGAATTCATCGCGACCGACAACGCGCTGGCTCGCCTGCAACCCGGCGACCTGTGCCTGATCCTGATCGACCAGGTGGACGAAGCGCTGGCGCACATCGCGCGCCGGGTCGCCGAAACAGCCTGATTCGACCGCGGCGCAGGATTTGTGCCGCACGCAAGTGCGGCGTGAGTCGGAGAGGATAGTCCAAGGGGGAAGCCATGACCGATGCGCACGCCGTCCGTTTCTCCGCAGGGGCCGTCGTCGCCCGCCGTGCAAACGGCGAGTGGCGCCTGCTGGTGCTGCGCGCCTACCACGACTGGGACTTCCCCAAAGGAACGATCGAACCCGGCGAGGCGCCGCTGGCCGCGGCCATCCGCGAGACCGAGGAGGAAGCCGGACTCACCGACCTCCACTTCCGCTGGGGAGAGCTCTTCCGGGAAACCGCCCCCTACGGCCATCCGCCCAAGATCGCCCGCTACTATCTGGCAGAAACCGGCCGGAGCGACATCGTCCTGCCGGTATCGCCGGAACTGGGACGCCCCGAACACCACGAATGGCGCTGGGTCGACTTCGAGCAGGCGCAGCGACTGTTGCCCAACCGGCTTCAGCCGGTGCTGGCGTGGGCAACGAGGACGCTCGGCTGACTCACTCCTTTGGCGGCGCTTCGTCCGGCTCGATGCCCTCGATGCGCGAAATGTCCCGCAGGGGGTGCTGCCTGATCATCCGCTTGAACGCATCGTCCTCGCCGGCTCCGAAGGTGCTGCCCTGCTGCAGCCCAAATTCCCGCATTACGCGCCCTTCCGGCTGCCTCGCGAAGGCGGCGTGCTCAATATCGGCCTCGGCGGCAAGCCAGTCTTCAAGGTCGTGCCCTTGCTCAAAACCGCGTTTCGCATAACGGTAATAGGCCGCCTCCTGAATCATGTGTTGCCGCACCTCGGGGCTGAAACTTGTGCTGCTAGTCCTTGTAGCCATGATCATCCTCCATCGGTTGATTGAAGACACTCACTAAGCCTGCGCGCTACTTGCTCCCGAACACCTCGCGCAAGAATACGGTCAGCTGCTGCCACGAATCCTTGTCGGCCTCGGCGTTGTAGGCCAGCGGCAGATTGAATTTCTTGCCCAGTTCGTCGGCGGCGGGATTGGTGAAGCTGTGCTTCGCGCCGGGATAGGTGACCACGCGGTAATCCGCACCCGCCTTGTCCATCTCCTGCCGGAAGGCCGCCACCTTGTCCGCGCCTATCATCGGATCGTCCTCGCCGGTGAACGAGATGATGCGCGCCTTGATCTTGCCTGGTTCCGCCGGAGCCAGGGCATCGAGCGAACCGTGGAAGCTCGCCACGCCCTTCAGGTCCTCACCCATGCGCGCCATGTTCAGCACCACGCCGCCGCCGAAGCAGTAGCCGATCGCGGCCATCTCCTTCGGATCGACGGTCCTCTGCTTGCGCAGCAGCTTCATCCCCGCCTCGAAACGGCGCTTCGCCAGTGGCATGTTCTTGCTCACCTCGGCAGCGAACTTGCCTGCATCGTCGGGATGGTTGGCCTGCTTGCCGTTGCCGTACATATCCACGGCCAGCGCGGTATAGCCCAGTGTCGCGAGCATGTCGGCGCGCTTGCGCGCGTAGTCGTTGTGGCCCCACCACTCGTGCACCACCAGCACGGCGGGACGCTTACCCTTCACGGCATCGTCGTAGGCGATGTAACCCTTGAGGACCGTACCGTCCTCCCGGTAGCTCACTTCCTTGCCCTGAACCGCAGCCTGCGCGGTGGAAACAGCCAAGCAGCACAACGACATCAGCAATGCGATCTTCTTCACGTCAGCCTCCGTTGGTTGGTGTTGTTGAGGAATCAGAATTGGATGAGTCTCCCGCACCCGCTTGACCGAGGTGGAAGACGCTCAGGGTCAGACTATGCCGGACTGGACCGCGTGTCGCGTATAGAACACTTCCAGACCCTGCGCCTTCACGCGCTGCAGCAGCTGTTCGGCCAGCTTGTCGTCGACGATGAACTCGACCTTTACCGCCAGCTCTCCGGCGAGTTCGAAGAACTTCTCGTCGTGTAACCGCCCATGCCGTCCGAAACCTTCGATGGCACGGAACGCCGAACCGCCGAGGACGCCGAGTTCCCTGGCCTCATCCAGCAGCCATTCGTAGAACGGCTTTCCCTCGTGGTGCAGTTTCTCGGTCACATAGAAAGTTAATGCGTTCATCATTGCCCTCCTTGTAGCCACTTGACGGTTTGAATCCCCATGACGGTCATCAGCAGCGAGCCGCCGAGGTGTGCCGCAATGATGCCGGCACCCCACGCGTACTGACCGCGCAGCAACAGCGTGACAGTCTCCGCGGAAAATGTCGAGAAGGTCGTTAACCCACCCAGAAATCCGGTAACTATGAACAAGCGCCACTCAGGCGACATGCCCGGATGCTGCAGGAAGAACGCAACCGCCAGCCCGATCAGGTAGCCGCCCGCGAGGTTGGCCGCGAGCGTGCCGAGCGGCAAGTCCGGCAGCGACGGGTTGAGCCACAGCCCCAGCCCCCAGCGCGCCCATGCGCCGAGCGCCGCACCGATACCGATCGAGAGGAAGGAATAGAGCATCATGCGGACATTCTACTCGACCACGCGCACTGGCGCGAAACCGCCGCCCGGCGTACGGAAGTTGGTGGTCTGCCCCTGGTACAGGCGCGCGGCGACGAGCTGCACCCGTCCGTCGTACACAT
>DASTGP010000183.1:0-2732 GCA_035605585.1 Gallionella sp.
GCCTCCGCGATGTTCTATCCCTTCCACTATACCGTAAGCGCGCAATTAAGCGCACATAGTAAAATGGGACGAGGTGGAACAGGGATGGTGTCCACCATCAACGAAGTGGACACCATCGATGAGCGATCCCTCAAACTCCTTGAGGCTTGAAGTTGTCAGCGTGTTGCGGAACGGCCGTCGGCGTTATGATCCGGTCAGCAAGCAACGGCTGGTGGAAGCCTGCCGACAACCTGGCGCGTCGTTGGCCGGCCTGGCGCTGCGGCATGGGGTGAACGCGAACCTGCTGCGCAAATGGGTCACTGGGCGGCCGGGGCAGCAAAGGGCTGGGACGGCGGTGAGCGCGAGCGAGCGTACGACGGAAGTGTTCGTTCCGGTTGTCGAGCTGTGCGGTATGGCTGATCCGCCGGAACCGCCAGCTCCGCCTTCGGTCCAGCACCCTGTGCAGCCGGGGAAGGCCGCGCGCAACGCGGATTTCCCTGGACCAAGGTTGACGGTGGAGATGCCCAACGGCGTCACGCTACGGCTTGAGTGCAGCGGGCAGGACGTGGAGCTGGTGTCGGCGATGATCGTAACTCTGGGACGCTGCGATGTTCCGGCTGGCCGCTGATGTGCAAGTCTACTTGCATCGCGAGACGATCGACTTTCGGATTGGCATCAATGGTCTTGCGATCCTGGTCGAACAGGCGATGCATCTGGATCCGTTCGGCCGGGCGGTGTTCGGCTTCTGCAACCGACGCCGCGACCGGATCCGGCTGTTGTTTTACGACCGCTCAGGGTTCTGGCTGATGATGAAGCGGCTCGAGGCTGATCGTTTTGTCTGGCCGCGTGGACAGCAGCAGGCGGTGGTGAGGCTATCGACCGAACAGTTGCACTGGTTGCTCGAAGGCATCGACATCGAGGCGGTTCGGCGGCACCCGGCGCGGCAGTATCTGAGCGTGGGCTGACCATCCGAGGCACACCGCAGCGAGATTGCTGAAGGGCGCCGATTGTTCTGGACAAGGTGGGTGGGTTTCGATTCAAGGATTCGATGAATCGCACCGCCACGACCGAGGAGTTGCAGGTGCTGATCGCAGCGCACGCGGCCGAAATCGCTGCGCTGAAGGTCGAGAACGAGAAGCTCGCGCAACGCGTCGTGCATCTTGAGGAACAGTTGCGCCTGGAGCGCTTGCATCGCTATGCGCCACGCAGCGAGAAGCTGACGGGGCGTATCTTCAACGAAGCCGAGCAGGCCGCCGCGGAGGGCGAGGCAACCGATGACGTCGAGGCGGCTCCCGTTGCGGACACGGGGTTGCCGGACGCGGAGAAGCCGGAGCCGAAGAAGCGGGGCCGCAAGCCGTTGCCTGAAGATCTGCCGCGCGAGCGCGTCGAGCATGACCTTCCCGAAGACCAAAAGGCATGCCCGTGCTGCCGGAACCAGATGCACCGGATGGGCGAGACCGTGAGCGAGCAGCTGCATATCGAGGTGAAGGCGACGGTGTTGCAGCATGTGCGGTTCAAATATGCCTGCCGCCACTGCGAGCGCACCGCGCTGCACACGCCGATCGTGATCGCGCCGATGCCGGCACAGCCCTTGCCGGGCAGCATTGCCACGTCATCCACGCTCGCGCTCGTGCTTGCCAGCAAATATGTCGACGGCACCCCCTTGTATCGTCTGGAGCAGGCGCTGGCGCGCGCAAACGTCAGCATCAGCCGCGGTGCACTGGGCAACTGGGTGATCCGGTCGGTCGATCTGCATTTGCTGCGGCTGTATGAGGCACTGAAGCAAAGGCTCAGGTCGCAACCCGTGGTCCACGGCGACGAGACCTGGGTTCAGGTTCTCAAGGAGGATGGCCGGGCTGCACAGGCCAAGTCCTTCATGTGGGTCTACCGCAGTGGCCGGGACAGCGAGCAGCCGATTGTCGTGTTCGACTATCAGCCCGGACGTGGCCAGCAGCATCCGCAGGCCTTTCTGGGCGACTACCGCGGCCTGTTGATGAGCGATGGCTATGATGCCTGGCGCACGCTGGACGGCGCTATCCATCTCGGCTGTATGGCGCATGCCCGACGCAAGTTCACCGACGCGTTGAAGGCGAGAAAGAGACCCTATGGCTCTCCACTGCACGCGCTCAAGTTCTTCGAGGCCCTGTACGAGGTCGAGAGACGGGCACGGCAAACGCCGTGCGAAGGCGAAACCCGCGCCGATTACACCTTCCGTCTGCGACAGCAGTACAGCCTGCCGGTATTGGCCGCCTTCAAGACATGGCTCGATGATCTGGCGCCGAAGGTCCTGCCTGAAAGCTTCACCGGCAAGGCGATCTCCTATGCGCTAAACCAATGGGACTATCTGATACGCTACACCAGCAACGGTCTCGCGCCGATCGATAACAACGTTCTCGAACGTGACATCAGGCCTTTTGTAACCGGAAGAAAATCCTGGCTCTTCAGTGACACTGTCGCAGGCGCCAAGGCGAGCGCCGTGATCTATAGCCTGGTGCTCACGTGCCGCGCCTGCGGCGTCGAGCCCTATGCCTGGCTACGCCACGTTCTCACCGAATTACCTCTGCGCCCGCCAGACGCCGACATCAAGGATCTGATGCCCTTCAACTTCGCAGAACGCGCCTCGCACCAAAACAGCAGCTGACGCTCGAAGCCAGGCAGCTCCTTCACCAGCAGGCCATCGCGTGTACCGAAAATCGCGCTTACGTTCGACCTGGCTGATCGGTTCCAGCATGCCGGGCAGCGACAGGATCAGC
>DASTGP010000184.1:0-2099 GCA_035605585.1 Gallionella sp.
TGTTTGCTGTAAATACAGCGAAAAAACAGCGACCAGCACCGCATTTCGCCCACATCAATGATGCTCTTGATGGGGTGGACGGCCCCCGACCCGACGGCATCGCGCTGTGCCAAGGTGGTGCTGTCAATCGAACCACCCGCGTAGAGGAGCCGTCCCCATGCAGGTTAGCACCATCGGTCTGGATATCGCGAAGAACGTCTTCCAGGTTCACGGCGTCGACGGCCAAGGCCAGACGGTGCTGCGCCGCCAGGTTCGCCGCAATCAGCTGCTGCAGCTATTCGGTAGTCTGCACCCTTGCCTTATCGGCATCGAGGCCTGCGCGACGGCGCACCATTGGGCGCGCGAACTCGGCGCCCTCGGGCACCAGGTGCGCCTGATGCCGCCGGCCTACGTGAAGGCCTACGTCAAGCGCAACAAGAACGACGCAGCCGATGCCGAGGCGATCTGCGAGGCGGTGACGCGGCCGAACATGCGCTTCGTGCCCATCAAGTCGGCCGAAGCGCAAAGCGTCCTCATGCTCCACCGCGCACGCCACCTTCTGGTGCGACAGCGCACGGCCCAGGTGAGCGCACTGCGCGCGCATCTTGCGGAGTACGGCATCGTCGCCGCGAAAGGCAGATCCCGCTTACGCGACCTGCTTCCGGTGCTAGGTGCCGAGGGCATCTTGCCCGAGCTGGCCCGTCAGACGCTGCTGCTGGTTGCTCAGCTGATCGAAGCCCTGACCATACAGATCCGCAACATCGATACCGAACTGCTCCGATGGCATCGCACCAACCCGGC
This sequence comes from Gallionella sp., assembly GCA_035605585.1. Classification (GTDB taxonomy): domain Bacteria; phylum Pseudomonadota; class Gammaproteobacteria; order Burkholderiales; family Gallionellaceae; genus Gallionella. The sequence continues at coordinate 781 of DASTGP010000184.1, forward strand.
AAGCCAGCGGCTCGAAACCATCCCCGGCGTTGGGTTCATCACTGCCACGGCTTTGGCCGCCACTGTGCGCGATGCACGGGTGTTCCGATCTGGACGGCAGTTTGCCGCCTGGCTCGGTCTGGTGCCGCGCCAGAACTCAACCGGCGGCAAGGAGCGGCTTGGTGGGATCTCCAAAATGGGTGACCGCTATCTACGGTACCTACTCGTGGTCGGCGCCACCGCGGTCGTTCGCTACACGCGGCGCAAGGCAACCGCCATAAGCATATGGGCAAACCGGCTACTCGAGCGCAAAGCTGCCCGGCTGGTGACCGTGGCCGTCGCCAACAAGATGGCGCGGATTGCTTGGGCTGTCATGGCGCGCGACGAGAGCTATCGCGCAACCTCCGTCGCTGCGTGAGATCAGCAACCCAGTAGTTACAACCGGTTTGGGCAGGAGAGAACGACGAGCGTGATGCTGATCGGTCAAGCCGGGGAGCGGGACAACCTGTCTGATTCAACGCGCACCAAGCGCGGCACCTTGATGAGGACCCGCTCCACCGACTCCATCATGGCCAGCGGCCTGGAGCCGCGCGCAAACAGGCCGGACACATGAATGAACCTGACCCGATCGTCAGAACGCCCTCCAAATCTCTTGCTCAGCGGGGGCCGTCCACACATGAATCAGATTTGCGCCGCTTCGGGAATCCCCCTGCGAGTCACGCTCTCAGAGACCTGGTATTAGATGAAAACACTGATGTATGCGGCGGCACTCGCCCTGTTGGCCGTGCCGAGCGCCGCCTTTGCGCAGTTTTACCCCGGCTATGCTCCAGCGTATCCGTTCACATACGCGGCGCCCTACGCCGGGTATGGCTATGTTCCTACCTATCAGAATTACCCAGCGCCTTACCCAGTGGGTAGCTCTCGGTGGGGCTATGACTACTATTATGGAAGCTCAGCCTATCCAACCTGGTCGGCGAGTGCCAGTTCGCATCCAGCGGTCTATGGCGGAAGCGGTCAGCTCACCTATCATCCCGGTTACGGCTGGGGCTACTAAACGCAAGCGGACTTTCAGGAGGACAGAAGCCGGGCAGTGAAAGCTGTCCGGCTTCTTTCTGCCCGCTTCGATTGATTGCTGCTGTACTTGTGCCCGTCGTCGCTACCAAACTCGCCTTCGTCCCGACAGCCCCGCAATCAGGGCTATGACGAAGATGACGAGGAAGATGAAGAACAGGATCTTCGCGATCCCCGCGGCTGCGACTGCCTCTGCAACCCTTCGCTTGATCCATCTGTTCAGGGTTTACTGGAATCAAGAAAAGGGAGGAAGGTGTGCGTAGTCTGCT
>DASTGP010000097.1:0-3421 GCA_035605585.1 Gallionella sp.
AGAGGCTGATCGCGAAGGCTCCACGCCACGAACCCGTCAACATCAACCTTCGATAAAACTCTATACAGATCCTGCGGTCAGTGCTGAAAACGGTGCGTGCAATCGATAGGCTTATGCTTCAGGCCAAATCCCTCGCCGATCAAGGGGCAGGCAACGGCGCCCAAGCGTAGATCCACATTGCATTTTCCGCGGTTTGGCTTGGGGAGGCTGCTGTCAGTAGGCGGATCGCGAAACCTACTGGGGAGCACCCAACATATCGCAGCCATCCGTGCTTAGCCGTCACACATACATAGCTGCGAAAGATATGAGCCTTTATCGTCTCTACCTTAGTTAGCATGCGGCGTAGACCGCAGCGAGTTCACTTAGGGTCGGGGGGTCACCGCTTGAGCAGATCAGGATCGGCCTTGTAAATCTCGATAAGGCCGGTGAGGGTCTCGATGCCAAAGTCAGTGAACGCCATAACGCCGTCGTCGCCTGGGCCATAGACCCAGACCAGTCCGTCCTCCTGATCCATTTCGTTGGCGACGTCCCACAGCCAATCCTCGTCCTCGCCAAGCATTTCAGCGACGCGAGCAATTGTTCGGACATGATGAACTTTGTTGGTCGGTGCCATGTTCAGGCCGCCGCGGCAACCGTGGCGGACAGCTTGGGCATCCAGTTCCACGGCAGTAGGTCGTCCAGCCGATGGGCGGGATACGTGGCGATGCGGGACAGCACATCTGCAAGCCAAGCCTGCGGATCGACGTCGTTCATCTTTGCGGTGATGATGAGGCTGTACATGGCGGCAGCACGGTCGCCGCCGCGATCGGATCCGCAGAACAGCCACGATTTTCTGCCCAGAGCGATGCCGCGCAGAGCTCGTTCAGCGGCATTGTTCGATAGACACACGCGCCCATCGTCAAGGAACAGGGTGAAGGCCGTCCAACGCTTGAGGATATAATCGATGGCCTTGGCGAGGTCGTGACCTCGGGAGAGTTTGGCGCGTTGCTCGCCCATGTAGACCTTAAGCGCCTCGACCAGCGGTCTGCTGAGTTCCTGGCGAACAGTTCGGCGTTCCTCCGCAGGTTTGCCATTGATGGTCCGCTCGATGTCGAACAGCGCATCGATGCGTCGCACAACCTCGATCGCAATGGGAGAAAGTATTATCGCTCTTTTGCCGGCCGCCTGCCGTCGCGCGTTCTCCTCAAGATCGGCCATGGCAAAGAACGGGCGCCGAGCATGAACCCAGCACCCTGCTTCGACGATCGGACCTGGACTCCGGTCAGACAGATAGAGTTGACGATACCCGTCAAACGCGTCGGCCTGGAACAGTCCTGCGTAGCTGGCCAGATGACGTTGTGGATGCTCGCCTTTGCGGTCGCGGGAGTAATAGAACATCGCCGCCGGCGGGGCGGTCCCACCGAATGGCGTGTCATCCCGGACATAGACCCAACATCGGCCGGTATCGGTTTTGCCCTTGGCCAGGACCGGCACCGTGGTGTCATCACCGTGCAGGCGCTCAGCCGCCAGAACATGGGCCTCGATAAGCCGCAGTATCGGATACAGCGCCACGCAACTCGCCCCTACGGCATCCGCCATCGTCGACAGGCTGATCGGCACACCTTCCCGAGCATACCGTTCGGCCTGCCGGTTCAAGGGTTGATGCTGGCCGAACTTCTCGAACACGATCATGGCCAGCAGATTGGCGCCAGCCCATCCCCTCGGGATCACATGGAACGGCGCTGGTGCCTGGTTGATCTTCTCACAGTCCCGGCAGGTGAATTTCTCGCGCACCGTTTCGATCACCTTCCACTGGCGTGGGATTGATTCCAGCGTGCGGGTCACGTCCTCACCTAGTTTGCGCAGTCGCGTTCCGCCGCAACAGTCACACGCCATCGGAGGATCAATCACCACGCGCTCGCGAGGAAGGTGCTCGGGGAAGGTGTTTCGTTCGGGGCGCTTGCGTGTGAATGCTGCCACCATTGTGGTCTTGGCGACGGCACTTTCCGCGGCCAGCTCATCTTCGGTGGCGCTGGCTTCCAGCTCCTCGAACTGCAGCGCCAGCTGATCGACGAGCCGCACCGATCGCTCCGAGTGGGGACCGTAGAGCTGGCGCTCCAGCTTGGCGATCCGCAGTTTCTGATGCGCGATCAAAGCCAGGTCTTCAGACGCCTTGGCCCGTGCCACCGCCAACTCTGCTGCGCCGGCATCGCGTTCCGCGACGACCTCTCGCATTTTCGCGTGTTCAACTGCCAGCGCCGCCTTCAGCGCACCAACGTCGTTCGGCAGGTCTGCAATGTCGCCATCCACGATCGCAGGGAATCATACAGCGCTCGTGTGCGACAACTATGTCTTGTGCTCCTACTCAGATATTTTTCGGTTCATCCCGCGACTAGCGGGCGCCAGGTTTGTCGCGGATTTCGCCAGTCGATCCCTTCCAGCATGTAACCGAGCTGTGCAGCTGAGATCGGAACGACACCGTCTGCCGGTGATGGCCAGATGAACCTGCCGCGTTCTAGCCTTTTGGCATATAGCGACATCCCGAGACCGTCATGCCAAAGAATTTTCAACAGGTCACCGCGTTTCCCGCGAAACACGTAAAGATCGCCGGCATGTGGATCGCGATGCAGCGCCTCCTGAACCTGCAAAGCAAGACTGTTCATCCCACGCCGCATGTCCGTCACACCGGTCGCCAGCCAAACGCGAACACCGGACGGCGGAACAATCATCGGCGCAGCACAGTCATGACTCGCCGCAGCGTCACCAAGCCCACATCATGCCCAACCTTGATTGATGTTCCGTCAGGCAGCGTGATCTCGATCTTGCCGTCGGGCGCTTGTTCCGTTCCCCTTGCCGACGACGGCTCGACATGCCCCGGGCCATCACGGTTTGCAGGTTCCCTGATCGTCTGTACTGGCAGGAAGACTGGCGACGCTTCCGGCCTGAGCACGCCACGACGCACCTGGCTACGCCAGTTCCATAACAGCCCCCGGCTGATCTCATACCTCCGGGCAATCTCTGCAATGCCGGATCCCGGCTGCTCGGTCTCCGCTACGATCCGAAGCTTCTCCTCAGCACTCCAACGTCGCCGCCGCTCAACACCGGTGATGATCTCCATCCGACTGACTGCCTCTGATTCTAGCGGCGCTCTTACAAGCGTCGTTTAGATCAACGGCACCAGACTGATGTCGCAAGGCGGCCTTCCACGGGGGGATACAGTGTACCAGCTCGGCCTGTCGTTGAGGCGTGGGAGGATTGCGGGCACGCCGGAGGGTACGAAGTCGGTGCAAGGTGCCGGCATCGTCGAGACTGATGAGCGAGTGTAGCCCGCCAGGTCGCCATAAATGACAGATTAGCCTGCGGTGATCCGCAGCCTTGCGGACAAGATCGTGTCCGCTGCCAGTCTCCCTCACGGTTTCAACATAACACGATGCCCAAATCG
>DASTGP010000210.1:0-8862 GCA_035605585.1 Gallionella sp.
GACGTTGACCGCAAAAATATCGGCCATGTCCTGCGCATTGGCCTGTGCCAATGGCATCACTTTTCCGGCTCCGGCGTTGTTGACCAGGATGTCCAGACGCCCCCATCGCCCTGTCGCGGCATCTACAGCACGCGCGGCATCCTCCGGCCTGGCCGCATCGGCGACCAGATACTCGATATTGGGCTGACTATCGGCAAGTTCTTGCAAGGGGGCTTCTCGCCTTCCCGTGACCAGAACCTGCGCGCCTTCTTCTGCAAAGCGCAACGCAGCCGCCCGCCCGATCCCTGCACTACCGCCTGTCACGATAACCGTTTTCCCCTGCAACACCTTCATTTACTGCTCCCCATTCGTTTTACCCTCCGTCGAAAAAGAATCGCCAAACAAGGCGATTCGCTCGGAGAGTGTCCGACGGCGAGCATTCAGGACATCGATCATCGCATCCAATTCCCGCAACTTTGCCAAGTGTTGCGCCAATCCGGCAGCGCATTGGCCGGGGTGACCCCCCTTGTTTTCCAGGCAAGGCAGGAAACTGTGTATCTGACGCGTACTGAAACCGCAGTCGATCAGGCTCTTGATCCAGCTCACGGTCTCCACGGTACGCCCCGCATATTCGCGATAGCCGTTCGGCAGACGCTGCGAATGAATCAATCCCTGCGTTTCGTAATGCCGTAGAACTCGCGGACTGACTCCTGTTTTCGCTGCCAATTCACCAATCCTCATCGCCCCCTCCGGCAGCAAAGGTAAAACATTGACACTAATGTCAGGGTCAACAGTTTTTGAAATATGTTTCCGGAATTCTGCCGGCAGCCGAACCGTGCCTCGCTCCCCAAGGTAGTCGCGGCAGCAGCCGGCCTGAACCTATCCGCCCCATGCACGTATCATGCGATAAGCCAATGTCGAGTGATGCGGCAACGTCGGCAGGTTGTCGCGCCGGAACCATTGCGCATCCTCGATCTCGTCTTGCTGCAGGTTCAGTGTCCCGCCGTCGTATTCGGCAAGGAAGCCGAGCATCAGTGCATTCGTCAGCGGCCAGGACTGGCTGCCGAACCAGCGCAGGTCGCGGATTTCGATCCCAACCTCCTCACGCACCTCTCGGTGAATGCAGGCTTCGAGCGATTCGCCCGCTTCGGCATAACCCGCCAGTGCGCTGTACGTGCCCGGCGTGAAATGCGGCGAGCGCGCCAGCAGGATCTCGTCGCCGCGCGTGACGAGCACGATGCCGACCGGCGAAATGCGCGGATAGGCGACAAAGCCGCATGCGGGACATTTCCTGGCCGCCGCGTGCGCTTCCGTTTCCATCGTGCCGCCGCAAGCGCCGCAGTATCGGGTTTCGCCCAACCAGGTCGCCAGCTGCCGCGCCCGGCAGGCCGCATCCGCCAAGGCTTGCGGCCAGTTTGCCAGCGTCTTGCGCAAGTCCGCCTTGGACAGGCCCGGCGGCAACACGGCATCCGCCGGCCATACTTGCATCTCAACAACGGCATCCCCAGCCTGGCCGATGACATGGCGGTGCTGCGGCACGCCCATCCATTCAATCTGGGACGGTGCAGGAAGGCTGCCCTCTGCGGTGACGAGCAGTTCCTTGCCGACGAAACATAAGCTCGTCGCATGGGCATGGCCTTCGCTTGCAGGGCCAAAAGCAAGCTCAAAACCGTGCGGCATGCTAGCCCCGCACCGCAACTCGCCGATCTTCAATCAGCATTCCTGCGCTTCGCGCCTCGGCCTCATGTGCCTCGTCGCGCCAAGGCTCCTGCAACGCCGCAGCCAGCCACTCCTGCATCGATGCCAGCTGCAGCAAGCGCGACACATAGCTCATTGCCTCAGGCGCCAATTGCAGGCCATAGGTCTGCACGCGGAAGGCAACCGGCGCGTAGAAGGCATCGACCGCGGTGAATCGCGCCCCGGTCAGGAACGGTCCGCCGAACCTGGCCAGCCCTTCCTGCCACAATGCATCCAGGCGCTCCAGTTCCATCGCCAACGATGGGGAAGCTTCGCCGAGCCGGATGCGAACACCGCAATTCATGGGACATCGCGAGCGCAGTTCGAAAAAGCCGGAGTGCATTTCCGCCGCCGCGCTGCGCGCCCAGGCCCGCGCCGCGACATCGGACGGCCAGACCTGCGCGTGCCGTTCGGCGAGATATTCGGCGATGGCGAGCGAATCCCACACCAGCAATTGCCCATCCCTCAGGCACGGCACTCTTCCCGAGGGCGATACGTCGGCAATCGTGGGCTTCCCCGACACCTTGCCGAAAGGGATCAGCGATTCGGCGAACGGGATGGATAGCTCGCGCATCAGCACCCACGGACGCAACGACCAGGACGAGTAGTTTTTGTTTGCGATGAAGAGTTCGTACATGGTTATCCCTTCCATATCCTCATATCGACTTGCCGACTTGGCATGCGATCCGAGGCAGTTTATCAAGTACGGAACCGGCCGAACATCGAAAATACAGACGAGCGTTTTAGGTGAAGAAACTGATTTGGCGCAGCCGCCCCATCCGCCTTGAGGATATCCCCGCTACCCAGGTGAACCCAAACAGGGGCGCGGTTTTCGTCCATGTCCGAACAGCTCCCGATCGTATTCCTCGATCCTGGATCATCCCCGGATTTCTTCACCTCCAGGATTTTGTGACCCTCACCCTGCCCGTTTCCTGAAACCTGGAGGATTCTTCTTCGCATGACACACATCGCACCGGTATTGCCTCTGTCCATTCGATCTGACGAACACCCGTGTGGCCTGCCTCCGGCAACAACACATGCAAAGGCGCGGTGTGCCGGATTCGGCCGGTTTCCCGGTCGACGGAGCGGTCCCCTGCACCGGACGTTGATCTGCGTGCAGATCAGACATGGACGATCCCTCCCCGACTCGCGCCGACTACAGCACGCGCTCCGTAGTCGGTAACCGCCCCGGCAATCTGCTCCAGCGGCAATTCCCGGCCCACCGCGCCGAGCCTCATCGCCTCCCTCGGCATGCCGTAAACGACGCAGGTATTTTCATCTTGCCCGAGGGTGTCCGCCCCGGCCTCGCGCATCTCCTTCAAGCCGCGCGCGCCGTCGTCGCCCATGCCGGTCATGATGATGCCCAGCGCGTTCTTCCCGGCACAGCGAGCCACCGAACGGAACAACACATCCACCGATGGCCGGTGGCGGCTGACCGGCGGGCCGTCCATGATTTCGACGAGGTACTGCGCGCCGCTGCGTTTGAGCAGCATGTGCCGTCCGCCGGGCGCAACCAGCGCACGGCCCGGGATGACCCGGTCTCCGTCCCGCGCCTCGCGCACCTCGATCTGGCATAACGCATCCAGCCGTTTTGCAAATGCCTCGGTGAACTTTTCCGGCATATGCTGGACGATCACGATGCCTGGAGTCATGCGCGGCAACCGGGTCAGCACTACCTCCAGCGCCTGCGTGCCGCCGGTGGATGTGCCGATCGCGACGACCTTATCGGTGGTTTCGGATATCAGTCTGCTCGGCGGCGGCAGGATCGCATCGGCAGTCAGCTTCGGCGAGTCGAGTATCCGTCCGAGCTGCCGCACGTTCGCCCGTGCAGCGGCCTTGACCGCACGCACCAGGTCGTCCGAAGCGTCCTGCAGGTATTGCTTCAAGCCGGTTCTGGGCTTGGTGACAATGCTTACCGCACCGGCGGAAAGCGCCTGCATCGTCGTCGCCGCCCCCGTTTCCGTCAACGTGGAGCAGACCACCACGGGCGTCGGCCGTTCGGCCATCAGCTTTTTCAGGAAGGTGATGCCGTCCATGCGCGGCATTTCCACATCCAGCGTAATGACGTCCGGCCAGTCGTGCTTCATTTTTTCCAAGGCAAATACCGGATCGGATGCCGTCCCGATCACCTCGATCTCGTGATCCTTTTCCAGCGTGGCCGCCAGCACCTGGCGCACCACGGCGGAGTCGTCCACGATCATTACGCGAATGCGGCGCAAAACATTCTCCTGTCGTTGATTCGATTTTCTTCCAGCGTTTCACCGGGGCCGTCATCCCGGTGCGCGATGACGGCGTGCTTGACCCAGACATTGCCGTTCCACACATCGAAGATCACATTGCGGTGCCCCAGTCCGCCGAGATGCTCGGCCACGCAGTTGAAGCCGTGCCGCGCCACCAGCTTGCGCGCGGTAGCGACGTTCTTCAGCCCGACGTGATTTTCCGCGTTGCTGCGGCCGGGGAACATGTTGCCGCCGCCGAACAGCTTGACCTGGTACTCGCGGTGCGGGACGCCGATCGCATCGATCTCCCTGGTGAGCAATTCGATGGCCTCGTCGGCATAACGCCCGTCCAATGCCAGCGCACTGGCCCCGCGCCGCTCGTGCGAACGGTTCGGCAACATGTAATGGCACATGCCGCCGACCAGCAGTTTGGGATGCCAGAACGTCAGCGAGACACACGAACCCAGTACCGTGCGAATGCGCGTATCGCGGTCGCCGAAATACAGATCGCCCGGCTGCAGGAAGATCTCGATGACGTTCGGCGGCTTGCGCATCTCAGGGCTTCCGGTAGACGGACGGCACCACGACCTTCAAATCGTCGGTCACGCCGTTCAGGCTTTCCGAATGGCCGATGACCAGATAACCGCCCGGCGCCAGCAGCGGGATCATGCGCCCCACCACCTGCCGCTTGGTTTCCAGGTCGAAGTAGATCATCACGTTGCGCAGGAAGATCACGTCGAACTCGCCCATCTTGGGCAAGGTCTCGTTCAGGTTCACTTGCCGGTACTGCACGCGGTTGCGCAGTTCCCTGGCGATCAGGAAGTTCCCATCCTGGCTGCCGGTCCCCTTCAGGCAGAAGCGCGTCAGGTAATGCCTCGGGATATCCTCAGCGCGCTCCATCGGATACACCCCCGCGCGCGCCTTCTCCAGCACCCTCGTGCTGAGGTCGGATGCGACCATCTCCCAGGGCGCCTCGCCCAGCACGTCCGCCAGCAGCATCGCCAGGCTGTACGGCTCCTCGCCCGACGAACTCGCCGCGCTCCACAGCCGGAACGGCCTGCCCGGTTTGCGCGCAGGCAGCACCTTGTCGCGCATGAAGTCGAAATGCTTGGGCTCGCGGAAAAAATACGTTTCGTTGGTGGTCAGCAGGTCGATGGCGACCTGCAACTCGCCGTCGCCGCCGTTCTTCATGAGCAGGTGGAAATAGTCGTCGTAACTGTTCAAATTGTGGTGCTTGACCCGTTTCGCCAGCCGCCCGCTCACCAGCGGCTTCTTGGCGGTCGACATGCTGATCCCCGCGATGTCGTAGATCATCGTCTGGAACTGCTTGAACTCCTTATCGCTTAGCGCGAGATGATTCATGCGCCTCTCCTCTCTCCCCATTTGGCGGAAAAATCCGCGAAGACATCCTCCGGCATGGGCTTGCCGTAAAAATATCCCTGTACCATCTGGCAACCGTAGGACTGGAGCACGGCTACCTCCTCGGCGGATTCCACCCCTTCCGCCACGACCTGCTGGTCCAGGCTCCTGGCGATGGAAATGATCGCCTTCACCAGTTCGGCGTGGTGCCCGTATTCGCACAGGCGGCTGATGAAAGAGCGGTCGATCTTGAGCGTATCGATGGGATAGCGTGCGAGATAGCTCAGCGCCGAATAGCCCGTGCCGAAATCGTCGATGGCGATGCTGATGCCCATGGCACGGAAGGCATTCAGGATCTCCAGCACCTCCCCGCCCTCGTCCAGCAGCAGGCTCTCGGTGATTTCCAGCTCGACCCACTCCGGATAGCAGCCGGTCTCCTCCAGCACGTTGCGCACGCAATCCACCAGGCCGGACTGGAATTGCCGCGCCGAAAGATTGATCGCCACCTTGTGCAACGACTTACCGGGAGCGTTCCAGCTGCAGGCGGTGCGGCAGGCCGTGCGCAGCACCCATTCGCCGATCTCCACGATCAGCCCGCTGTCCTCGGCAATGGAAATGAACTTGTCCGGCGGCACCATGCCGCGCTGCGGATGCTTCCAGCGCAGCAGCGCCTCCGAGCCGACGAGACGCCCGTCGGCCAGGCGCACCTTGGGTTGGAAGTGGAGTTCCAGCTCGCCGCGGCCGAAGCCGCGGCGCAGGTCGCCTTCCAGCACCAGCCGCTCGTTGGCGCTGACGGTCAACTCCTTCGAATAGAAGCGGAAGTTGTTGCGCCCGGAGCGCTTGGCGAAGTACATCGCCGAGTCGGCATACTTGATCAGGTCGTCCGCCGCTCCGCCGTCTTCCGGGTACAGGGCGATGCCGATGCTGCTGCTGACGAATACCTCCTTGCCTTCGAGCAGGAAAGGCTCGCCAAACGACTGCAGTATCTTGCCCGCGATCACGCCCAGATCGTCGCCGGAACGGACCTCCGGCAGCAAGACGGCGAACTCGTCGCCCCCCAGCCTCGCCACCGTGTCGTACGCGCGCACGCAACCGGTCAGGCGCGCCGCCGCCTCGCGCAACAACTCGTCGCCGGCCGGATGCCCCAGCGTATCGTTCACCGCCTTGAAGCGGTCCAGGTCCAGCAGCATCACGCCGGCCATCTGCCCGTGCCATTCGGCATCGGTGATCATCTGCCGCAAGCGGTCGTTGAACAACGCACGGTTGGGCAACGAAGTCAGCCCGTCGTAGAACGCCATCTGGTAGATGCGATTGCGGTGCTCGTTCAACTCGGTGATGTCGCGCCCGACCGCCAGCACGCTTTCCACGCTGCCGTCCTTGCCGAACTCCGGGGTCAGCTTGATCAGGCTGCAAATCTCCTGGCCATCCTTGTCGGGCCACGTCAGCTCGAATTCGGCCTCCGTGCCGCCGGCCAACACCTCGCCCAGCTTCATTTCGTAGAGGTCCGCGTTGGTGCCGCCCGGGAATTCCGTCGGCCGTTTGCCGATCAGGGCCTCCGCCCCGCCATCGGCCAGCTCGGCGAAGGCCGGGTTGACGTAGAGGCGGCGGCAATCGCGGCCGTAGCGGGCCACCGTGTCGGCCGAATTCTCGATCAGGGTGCGGAACTCCTGCTCCCGCTCTGCCAGTGCCTGTTCCATGCGTTTGCGCTCGGTGATGTCGCGGATCGCCGCACAGATCGCCCCCGTTGCGCCGTCGACGTCCGGCAGGCGCGCCAGGCTGACGTCGATGAAGAACTCGCTCCCGTCCTTGCGTCGGCCGCGCAGCCCGCCGCCGACACAACCGGCCATCGCCCTGCCTTGCGAATCGGACGCGGCGAAACCTGCACGCAGGACTTGATGTCCCTCGCGCACGTCGAGTGGCACCAGCTGTTCGACGGGCTGTCCGGACAATTCGCCGTCCCCGTAGCCGAACATCCGGCAGAGCTGTTCGTTGACCAGCCGGATGATGCCGAACTCGTCCACCACCACCATGCCGTCCGGTGCGGATTGCAGGATGCCGCGATACCATGCCTCGGTCGCCATCAGCTGTTCCTTCGACGCCTCCAGTTCCACCGCCTGTTCTTCCAGGAGGCGGGCATTCTCTTCGAGCACGAGCTCGGCGCGCCTGCGTGCGGTGATGTCGCGCGCAAAGGCGAGCACGCCCCACGGCTTGCCGTCGTCACCCCGGAGGGGAACCTTGATGGTGTGGAAGGTATGCACCGCGCCGTCGATGGTAGCGGGATCGTCCGGATAGACCTGCGTTTCGTTGCTCTCCAGCACCAGCCGGTCGTCCGCCCAGAAACCGCGTATGTCTTTTTCCGGATTGCCCTTCACCAGCTCTTCGGGAAAGCCCAGGTCGAGATCGTTCTTGCCGATGAAATCCTCCGGCGCGATGTGCAACGCATCGGCATAGCCCTGGTTGGCCAAGTGATAGCGATGTTCACGGTCCTTGACGAAGATCCAGTCCGGCGTGGCGTCGATCACCGTGCGCATCAACTGCTCGGAATGCCGCAAGGCTTCTTCCGTCCGCTTGCGCTCGATGGCAAGGCTGGTCATATGGGCCGTATTCTCGATCAGGAAAATATCCCGTGCCGTCGGCCGATGCACTTCGCGATGATAGATCGCGAAAGTGCCCAGCACTTCTCCCGATGACGAACGAACCGGCTGCGACCAGCAAGCGCCGAGTCCTGCCTTGGCGGCAAGCTCCTTGAACGGCGCCCAATAGGGATGTGTCTGGATATCCTCCACGACGACACGCTCACCCGTTGCGGCGCAGGTCCCGCAGGAACCGACGCCTGCGCCGATCTCCAGGCCGTCGATGGCGGCGTTGTAGAAGTCCGGCAGGCTGGGGGCGACTCCGTCTACCAGGCGTTTCCCCTCGCTATCCAGCAACAAGATACTGCAAAGCATCCTGGGGCTCAGCCGCTCCACGCCCCGCACAATCTCCGCGAGGATGTCCGGCAGGGAATTGTTTCCGGCGAGGAATTCCATGACACGGCTGCGGAACTGCTCGTACTGCTCGGCCAGCTTGCGTTCGGTGATGTCGTGCGCCACGCCGATGATGCCGACGACCCGGCCCGCCGCATCGGTCACCGGCGACTTCACGGTTTCGACCAGGGCATGCCGGCCGTCGCCGGCGAACGTCACCCATTCCTCGTTGACGCAAGGTCTCCCGGCAATCTCGGCTTCCTTGTCCTTCTCGCGGAAGAAAGCCGCCAGTTCGGCATCGACGAAATCGAAATCGGTCTTGCCGAGGATCTCCGCCTCCCTGGCCCCGTACAACTGCTCGAACATCGGATTGCAGGCGAGATAGCGGCCTTCCGGATCCTTCATCCAGGCCAGGTCCGGCATGGCATCGAAGAATGTCCGCAGCGTGGCGCGCTCCTTGGCAAGTTGCGCCTCGGCCTGTTTGATTGCGGTGATGTCGCGCCCCATGCCCAGCGCACCCTGCACGCTGCCATCGGCGGCATACTCGGGAACATAAACCTGGAGGAAGGTGACCTGTTGCCCGTTCGCCGCGATGAAAGTGG
>DASTGP010000039.1:0-25512 GCA_035605585.1 Gallionella sp.
TTCCCTGACGGTCGCTTCGATCAGCACATGCACGATCTCGAAATCGCGCCCGGCCTGCGGCAGTTCGTTGAGCTGCTGCGCGGCCTGTTTCATTTGCTCGTATTCGAGCAGGCGGCGCATCAATTCGGCGCGCGGGTCCTCGCCATCGTCTTCGCTGACTTTGGGCGGACGGGGCAGCAGCATGCGCGACTTGATCTCGATCAGCACCGCCGCCATCAGCAGGTATTCCGCGGCCAGCTCCAGGCGGTGCTGTTGCATCATCTCGATGTAGCCCATGTACTGCCGGGTCAGTTCCGCCATCGGGATGTCCAGCACGTCGAGGTTGTGCTTGCGGATCAGGTACAGCAGCAGGTCGAGAGGCCCCTGGAAGCTTTCCAGCACCAGCTCCAGCGCATCCGGCGGGATGTACAGGTCCTGCGGCAACTCCAGCAGCGGCTCGCCGTGGATACGCGCGACGGGATGGAGCGGAAGCTGTTCGCCGGACATGGTCGTTTAGCTGTAGCTCAGTCCCATCGCCTCGCGCACGTCGCGCATGGTCTCGCCAGCCAGCTTGCGCGCCTTCTCGCAGCCGTCGGCGATGATGTTCTTCACCAGTGCCGGATCGTCCAGATACTGCTGTGCACGCTCGCGCATCGGGCGCTGCTCTGTCAGCACGCCCTCGATCACCGGCTGCTTGCATTCGATGCAGCCGATGCCCGCGGTGGTGCAGCCCTTCTGCACCCATTGCTTGGTGTCCTCGCTGGAATACACCTGGTGCAGCGACCACACCGGGCATTTCTCCGGCGTGCCTGGATCGGTGCGGCGGATGCGCGCCGGGTCGGTGGGCATGGTGCGGATCTTCTTGGTCACGCTGGCTTCGTCCTCGCGCAGCGTGATGGTGTTGTTGTAGGACTTGGACATCTTTTGCCCGTCCAGCCCCGGCATGCGAGAGGCGGCCGTGAGTATCGCCTGCGGTTCGGACAAGATCATCTTGCCGCCGCCCTCGAGGTAACCGAACAGCCGCTCGCGATCGCCCAGGCTCAGGCTCTGTTGCTCGTCCAACAAAGCCTTCGCGGACAACAGCGCCTCGTCATCCCCCTGCTCCTGGAAGCGCACGCGCAATTCGGCATAGAGCTTGGCCTTCTTGCTGCCAAGCTTCTTGACCGCGGCTTCGGCCTTCTCCTCGAAGCCGGGCTCGCGCCCGTACATGTGGTTGAAACGGCGCGCCAGTTCGCGGGTAAATTCGAGATGGGGAACTTGGTCCTCGCCCACCGGCACATGGGTGGCGCGGTAGATCAGGATGTCGGAGCTCATCAGCAGCGGATAGCCGAGGAAGCCGTAGGTGGAGAGGTCCTTCTCGGTGAGCTTTTCCTGCTGGTCCTTGTAGGTCGGCACGCGCTCGAGCCAGCCCAGCGGCGTGATCATCGACAGCAGCAGATGCAGCTCGGCATGTTCCGGCACTTTGCTCTGGATGAACAGCGTCGCATGCGCAGGATCGACCCCGGCGGCCAACCAGTCGATCACCATGTCCCACACGCTTTGCTCGATGATTTGCGGGTTGTCGTAATGCGTAGTCAGCGCGTGCCAGTCGGCCACGAAGAACAGACATTCGTATTCGTGCTGCATCTGCACCCAATTCTTCAATACCCCATGGTAATGCCCCAGATGCAAACTTCCGGTGGGACGCATTCCCGATAACACGCGATCAGCAAACATAATTCCTCAGATTCCAAACAACAACGAAAGCAACTTGTACATCAACTGCACCAGCGGCATCAATATCATGCCCAGCAACGGCGTGATCGCCAGGAAGATCAGGATGAACATGCCGTAGGGCTCGATCTTCGCCAGCTGGAATGCTTGGCGGTGCGGCAGCAGGCTGACCGCGACGCGCCCGCCGTCCAGCGGCGGCAACGGCAGCAGGTTCAGCACCATCAGCACGACATTGATCTTGATCCCCCACTCGGCCATGCCCAGCAGCGGCTCGGCGAAGTAGTTGTCGGGAAACACCCATGCCAGCTTGTAGAGCAGCGCCCAGCCCAGCGCCATCACCAGATTGGAAGCCGGCCCCGCAATCGCCACCCACAGCATGTCCTTCTTGGGATGGCGCAATGCGGCGAAGTTGACCGGCACGGGCTTGGCCCAGCCGAACAGGATGCCGCCCACGAACAGGGTCAGCAGCGGCACCAGCACGGTGCCGATGGGGTCGATGTGGCGCATCGGGTTCAGACTGATGCGCCCCTGCTGGTACGCGGTCATGTCGCCGAAGTGGCGCGCCACGTAGCCATGCGCCGCCTCGTGCAGCGTGATGGCGAACAGCACGGGAATCGCCGCAAGGCTGACGGTCAGGATGAATTGGTCCATTTGATTATTCCTCGATTCCGAACGGCACGACGTCGCCCTTGCCGCGGCGCACCAGCACCGGTGCGTCGCCGGTCAGGTCGATGACCGTGGTCGATTCCAGCCCGACCGCACCGCCCTCGATGATCAGGTCGACGCGCCGCTCGAGCAGCTCGCGTATCTCATCCACATCGGTCAGCGGATGATGTTCGTCCGGCAGGATCAGCGTGGAACTCAGCAACGGCTCGTCCAGTTCCTCCAGCAGCGCCAGTGCCACCGGATGGTCCGGGATGCGGATGCCGATGGTGCTGCGCTTCGGGTGTTGCAGCCGGCGCGGCACTTCCTTGGTCGCTTCCAGGATGAAAGTGTAGCTGCCGGGCGTATTGCCCTTCAGCATCTTGAACTTGCTGTTGTCCACCCGCGCATAACGCGAGATCTCCGAAAGATCCCGGCATACCAGCGTCATGTGATGCTTGTCGTCCACCCCGCGTATCTCGCGGATGCGCGCCACGGCGTCCTTGTCGTCGAGATGACAGCCCAGGGCATAGCCCGAATCGGTGGGATAGACGATCACCGCGCCTTCGCGCAGCATCGCTGCGGCCTGCCGGATCAGGCGCGCGTTGGGATTGTCCGGATGTATTGAGAAGAACTGCGACATCAGGCCACCTTCAGGGCGGAAGCATGGTCCCAGCGCTCCCACACCGGCCTGCAGCCCAGCGGAAGATCGGGCAGCCGCCCCATGTCGCGCCAGCTCTCGCCCGGTCCGTGGAAGTCCGAACCGCACGAACACTGCAGATTGAATTCTTCGGCATAGCGCGCGAACTCGGCGTATTGCTCCGGCGTGTGGCTGCCGGTCACCACCTCGAGCGCCTGGCCGCCGCACGCGACGAATTCGTTCAGCAACTCGCGCATGGTCTTCTTGCCCATGCTGTTGCGCCCGACCATGTAGCGGCCTGGATGCGCCAGCACCGCCACGCCGCCGCTGCCGCGTATCCAGCTCACGGCATCCTCCATGTTCGCCCATTGGTGCGGCACATAGCCGGGCTTGCCCTTCACCAGGTAGCGGTTGAACACGCTCTTCACGTCCTTGCAATGCCCGGCCTCGACCAGGTAGCGCGCGAAATGGGTACGACCGATGATGTTGGGATTGGCCGCATAGCGGTAAGCGCCTTGCAGCGCACCGCCGATCCCGGCCTTTGCCAGCGAATCGGCCATCTGCCGCGCGCGTTCGCCGCGCCCGCCGCGCACGCTGGCGAGTCCTGCCGCCAGCGGCGGATAGGCGGGGTCGATATCCAGGCCGACGATATGAAGGGTATGGCTGCGCCACGACACGGAGATCTCCACGCCGTTGACGAAGCCCATGCCGTGTTGCGCCGCGGCGGCGCGCGCCTCGTTTAGCCCGTCCGTGTCGTCGTGGTCGGTCAACGCGAGAACCTTCACGCCGCGCTCGGCAGCGCGCTCCACCACTTCGGTCGGGGTCAGCGTGCCGTCGGAGACGTTCGAGTGGCAGTGCAGGTCGTAATCGAGCATCACGCCTCGGCGGCGTCGCCGCCGCCCTTCTTCATGACCTTGCCCTCTTCCGCGCGCTTGCGGCGCACTTCCTTGGGATCGGCGATCAGCGGGCGGTAGATCTCGATACGGTCCTTCTCGCGCAGCACGGTGTCGGGCTTGGTCAGCTTGCCGAAGATGCCCAGCTTGGTGCTGGCCAGGTCGATCTCGGGATACTTCTGCAGCAAGCCGCTGGCCTCGACCGCCTCTTTGACAGTCGTACCCGGCAGGACCTGCTGCCTGAGCAGCGCCTGCTCGTGCGGCAGGGCATACACCACCTCGATATTGATCTTTTCGCTCATACGTCCGTATAAATCTTCTCTGCACGGTGGATGAAAGCATCCACGAAACTGTTGGCTATGAAATGGAACACCGGCCCCACCAGCTTCTCCAGCAGCTTGCTGGAGAATTCGTAATGCAGCCGAAACTCTATTTTACAGGCTGAATCGCTCAACGGGATGAATTGCCAACTGCCGTCCAGATGCTGGAACGGTCCGTCCTGCAGCGTCATCTCGATCCGGTGCGGCGGTGTGCGCACGTTTTCGGTGGTGAAATGCTGCTTGAGGTGGTGATAATCGATGTGCACCGTGGCATGCACCGTCGTTCCCTCCTGCTCGACGACGCTCGCGCCTCCGCACCAGGGCAGGAACTGAGGGTATTCCTCCACGCGATCCACCAGGTTGAACATCTGTTCCGCGCTATGCGCGACCAGCACCGTTTTCTCTACTAAAGCCATTGCTTGTTAAGGCCGCAAATCCAAAGGCTGGTAGAATAGCCGAACACATTATAAAACTCATCATGTTTCATGAGCATCATCCAGAACAAGAAGGCCTTCCACGATTTCTTCATCGAGGACAAATACGAAGCCGGCCTCATGCTCGAAGGCTGGGAAGTCAAGGCCATCCGCGCCGGGCGCGTGCAACTCAAGGAAGCCTACGTCGTCGTCAAGGACGGCGAACTCTGGCTGATCGGCTCGCACATCAGCCCGCTCGCCACCGCCTCCACCCACATCCACCCCGACCCCACTCGCAGCCGCAAGCTGCTGCTGCACGCCCACGAAATCGACAAGATCACCGGCAAAGTGCAACGCGCCGGCTACACCCTGATGCCGCTGGACATGCACTACAAAGGCGGCCGCGTCAAACTCGAGATCGGCCTAGCCAAGGGCAAGAAGCAGCATGACAAGCGCGCAACGGAAAAGGAAAAGGATGCGAAACGCGAAGCTGCCGCCGCAATGAAGAAGGAGCGCCGCTAGTTAAGCAGCGCGCTTGCGGCGTAGGCTAACCTGCGTCGTTTGCAGGTTAAACGAGCGTAGCGAAGTGGCCGAAGCCACAAGAGAGCCACGGGGCGCCAAACGCAAGGCTGCTCAGGCAATGGCGCTAACTACGAAGTAACAGATTGCCATTAATCTCCAAATGATGGAACTGACACTTTTGGTGCCTTAGTTAACATAAATTCCCCCCAAACAACTAACGATGCAAAACCAGTTGAAAAAGATCTTTTCAAGGATCAGGCCCTTTTTCACGCTACAAAAGGGGAGCGCTGAACAGCAGGATAGGCAAGTCAAGCTCTATGGAGAGGTTTATTCCATCCTTCAATGGGATGAGGCGAAATATGAAGACGCACTGAGAGAGGTTACTAAGATTTATTCAAAGAATGGGACCGAACTCGTCGAAACCCACTTTTCCAACGCGCTGACCGATATATTAATCGGATTGAATCCTTTAGAAGAAGCGGCCACGCGCATGCATACAGCGCTAATTAAAAACGTAAAAAAACGCTTCACTTGTATTCCACTACAGGGACTTGATTTTAGATTAGAAAAAGCAAACTTTGGCTTCGGCACATTACTAGGCAGTGAACATGGAGTCTTGCCTCAAATCATCAATGATAGAGAGTCTTTGCATTCATACCAGCACACCATTAATGCATTGAACGAATGCAGCAGCTACCTTCAAGTTGAAAGTGAAACTGATCATAAAAACTCTATAGATCAGGCCATCTTTTTTGCAAATTATTTGACAGCACTATTGAGCCTCTACGTCGGTTCATCACAGTACCGAACGGATCATCAGTTCCGACCGTGGCACAAAAGAGTAAGAGAAGCCGAAGTTGGGCGAAAAAGAAAAATAGCAATCTATGGCTCTGAGGCCAGCGACTCCCAAGTTTATTATGAATACTACATAAATGACTCCCCCCTAAGAAAATCAAAATATTCTCTGGAGTTCAATCTCTTGTCTAGCGGACATGATTCAAATGAGAGTTTGAATGAATGCTTGGAATTTTTTAGACCGGAAGACGCAAAGACATCCTATCATCTCGTAGATGCCAGCGTTATCGACGAAATGCTTTCACGAGAAAATGAAAAGCTTTTGAGTTGCGTTTCCCGAAAGAACACATTAGACAAAAAGCTTTTCCACGCCGTAAGCTGGTTTGGAAAAGCGGTGAACTGCGATAGTTGTGAAGATCAATTTCTATTTTTTGCTATTGCGATCGAATCCCTGTTAGTCGGAGAAGAAAATTCCGGCGAGTTTTCATCACAAGGCAGTATAAATCAGAAGATATCGGAACGATCTGCATACTTAAGTGCAGAAACGTATGAACAAAGAAGGCAAACCGAAAAGGATACAAAAACGCTGTATGGAATACGGAGCAAAATAGTCCACACCGGAGCGAAAGCGACAAATCAGGACGTAATAAGCATAGAAAAATTAGCTCGAAAACTGATATTTAATTTCGTCAAAAGGAAGTTTGAGTCGGAGGATGCCTTCTTAAAGTGGCTAAAAATTTGCCAGTACGGAGCGGGGGTATAGTATTGTCATCCGAAACTA
This sequence comes from Gallionella sp., assembly GCA_035605585.1. GTDB lineage: Bacteria > Pseudomonadota > Gammaproteobacteria > Burkholderiales > Gallionellaceae > Gallionella. The sequence goes on from DASTGP010000039.1 coordinate 6,699, forward strand.
CAAGGAGTCATTTGGGAGAGCTACCTGTCAACCAGCTTTTCATCGCCATCAGCCTCCCATTGGATCGGGCAGTTATTTTTCCAGTCATATTGCCTCACAACAAGCTTCGCCTCCTCGTGCTCATCCTGCTATCGTTTTTTGCAACGACCAGCCACGCCCAACCGAAAGGAGATACCATGACCGCTCCCACTCAAACCGCCTACCTCGCCGGAGGCTGCTTCTGGGGCATGGAGGAACTGGTGCGCCAGATTCCGGGCGTGCTGGAGACCGAGGTCGGCTACACCGGCGGCGACGTTCCCAACGCGACCTATGACATCGTGAAGACCGGGCGCACGGGCCATGCCGAATCGCTGAAGATCGTGTTCGACCCCAAGCAACTGACGTACCGGCACCTGCTGTTCGAATTCTTCCGCATGCACAACCCGACCACGCGCAACCAGCAGGGCAACGATATGGGCACGCAATACCGCTCGGCGATCTTTTACGTGAGCGAGGAGCAGCGACGCACGGCGGAGGAAGTCATCAGGGCCGTGGATGCCTCAGGCGACTGGAAGGCGAAGGTAGTGACCGAGGTCGTGCCGTTCAAGGATTTCTGGCGCGCCGAAGAGTACCACCAGAAGTATTTGGTGAAGCATCCCTTGGGCTACACCTGCCACTACGTGCGACACATGGATTTAGGTGAATAGGTTCCGGCAGCTGTCAAAAACGTAGCGAGGATGGTCAGGTGCAAGGCGCACGGAGCACAGCGACCGAGACATACCTTTTAGGTAGGCGAGGGAGCGAGCACCGCGCAACGTCGCAGATGACCACCACAGTAGTTTTTAGCCCCACACTCCGTACACCGCGACGGCTGTCGTTATCACTCCCAGCGTCAGGTTCACGGCGACCAGCTTGCGTATCTTGCCCAGTATCTCGCCCGCCTCTTTCCAGCGCTGCTTGGATACGTGGAGGCTGAGCGGCACGTAGCAGGCGAAGAACACATAGCCGTAGATCCCCATCATCGCGAGTCCCAACGCCAGCATGGGATGCACGTGGTGCGGCGCATGGGCGATGCCGCCGTACTGGTAGATCATGTACAGGCCGCTGACGAGGATGACACCGATGGCGCCCCATACCCAGTTGAAGAAACGGCGGAACACGCAGTCCCACAGGCGCAGGCGTTCCGGCGGCTGCAAGATCTCGACGGCGGCGGGACGCAGCACCATGTAGGCGAAGAACATGCCGCCGACCCAGACCAGCACAGCGAGCAGATGGATGAGTTTGAAGAATGCCATTTTTGTTTCAACCTCCGTGGTCCGTAAATTAGATTGTAGGAGCGTGCCCTGCACGCGATAGCGCCGTTCGCGTGCTGGGCACGCTCCTACATCTGCAGCACTCTTTGGGACTGTTGCAATAACTCGCGCACCGGCTTGAAGCTCCTGCGGTGCACGTCGCTGACGCCGTGCTCGCGCAGCGCGGCGAGGTGCGCAGGGGTCGGGTATCCCTTGTGCTCGGCGAAGCCGTAGTTCGGGTACTGTTCGTGCAGTTGCAGCATCAGCTCGTCGCGCGAGGTCTTGGCAAGGATGGAGGCGGCGGAGATCGCCGCAACCTTGCTGTCACCCTTGACGATGGCCTGGCTGGGAATGCCGGTCTGCGGGCAATACAGGCCGTCCACCAGCACCTGCTGCGGCTGCACGGGCAAGGCCAGCACGGCACGCTTCATCGCCAGCAGCGTGGCCTGCAGGATGTTGAGGCTATCGATCTCGCCGACCTCGGCATAGGCCACCGCCCAGGCCAGCGCGCGTTCGCGGATGACGGGCGCGAGCAGGTCGCGCTGTCTTTCCGAAAGCTTCTTGGAATCGGCCAGCCCTTCGATGGGATTCGCCTCGTCGAGGATCACCGCCGCCGCGCTCACGGGGCCGGCCAGCGGGCCCCTGCCCGCTTCGTCCACGCCGCAGATCAAAACGATTGATTGAGTGATTTCCCTCTCCCTGCCCCTCTCCCGCAAGCGGGCGAGGGAAACTTATCAGGTTGGCAAGTACGGCAGGATCGCCGCGGCCGCTTTCTGCGCGGTGTTCTGGCGCAGCGTATGGTGCAGCTCGAGGAACGTTTCTTCGAGCTGCGCCACGGCTTCCTTGTCGTTGACCAGGTTGAGCAAGGCCTGCGTCAGGTTTTCCGGCGTCGCGTCTTCCTGAATCAACTCCGGCACGACGAAGCGCTCGCACAGGATATTGGGCAGGCCGTAGTACGGCTGGTAGCTCTTGCGTTTCATCAGCCACCACGAGAGTGCGGGCATACGATAGGTGATGACCATGGGGCGCTTGAGCAATGCACACTCCAGCGTGGCCGTGCCCGAAGCGACCAGCACGCCGTCGGCGGCGATCATCGCGTCCTGCGCGTGACCGAACAGCAAGGTGATGGGCAGCTGCTCGGCGTCGCAGTCATACAGCGCCTGCTCGAAAATAGCCCGCGTCTCGCGGCTGATCAGCGGCACGAGGAAGCGCGCATCGGGCATCTGCTGCAGCACCCGCTTGGCTGTCTCGATATAGGTATGCGCAAGCTGCTTTACTTCGCTCTGGCGGCTGCCGGGCAGGAAGGCGAAGACCGTGGCCGACAGCGGGATGCGCATGGTCTCGCGCATCTCGGCACGCTTCGGGTACTCCGGCAGCATGTCGGCGAGCGGATGCCCGACGTAATTCACCGGCACGCCGGCCTGCCGGTACAGCCTGGGCTCGTGCGGGAACAACGCCAGCATGTGCGACACGGCGCGCTTGATCTTGTTAATGCGCTCGCCGCGCCACGCCCAGATCGACGGACTGACGTAGTGGACGGTGGGAATGCCGCGTTGTTTGAGCGCGAGCTCGAGATCGAGATTGAAGTCCGGCGCGTCCACGCCGATGAACAGGTCCGGCCGGCTTTCCAGGAAATACGCTCTCAGCTTGCGGCGGATGCCGACGATCTCGCGGTAGTGGTGCAGCACCTCGACGTAGCCGCGCACGGCGAGCTTCTCCATCGGGAACAGCACCTCCATGCCGGCTGCCTTCATCTTCGGGCCGCCGATGCCGACGAAGTGGATGTCCGGCCGCGCTTCCTTCAGCGCCTCGATCAGGTGGCTGCCGAGCAGGTCGCCGGACGCTTCGCCCGCGACGATGCCGATTACGATTCTTTTCTGCTGCATGAAAAAACCTTTGTGTTGCCCGATCTAACGAACGATACCGCGGGTAGATGTAGCGAGAAATTCGGTGAGCGGCTGCAGCTCAGCATGCTCCGCAACCTGCGACTCAATCTCGGCCCTCGCCTCTTCGAGGCTGAGGCCGGACTTGTACAGTGTCTTGTAGGCACGCTTGATCGCCATGATCGCCTCGCTGGAGAAGCCGCGCCGCTTCAAGCCCTCGGAGTTGATGCCGTGCGGCGCACTGGGATTGCCGGAAGCCAGCACATAGGTCGGGACGTCCTTGAACAGGATGGTACCCATGCCGGTGATGATATGTGCGCCGATCCTGACGAACTGGTGCACCACGGTGAAGCCGCCGAGGATCGCGTAGTCGTCGACATGGACGTGCCCGGCCAGCTGCGCATTGTTGGCGAAGATGGTGTGGTTGCCGACCTGGCAATCGTGCGCCAGATGCACGTAGGCCATGATCCAGTTGTGGTTGCCGACGCGCGTGACGCCGACATCCTGCGCGGTGCCGAGGTTGAAGGTGCAGAATTCGCGGATGGTGTTGTGGTCGCCGATCTCCAGCCGCGTCGGTTCGTTGGCGTATTTCTTGTCCTGCGGAATCTCACCCAGTGAGCAGAACTGGAAAATGCGGTTGTGCTTGCCGATGCGGGTATGGCCGTTGATCACCACATGCGGGCCGATCACCGTACCCTCGCCGATCTCGACATGTTCGCCGATGATGGAATACGGCCCCACCTCTACATCGGGCGCCAGCTTCGCGCCGGGGTGGACGATAGCGGTCGGGTGGATCATTGCTTGTCCCGGATGGTGCAGATCAGATCGGCTTCGGCCGCGACCTGTCCGTCCACTTCGGCGGTGCAGCTGAATTTCCACATGCCGCGCCGGCTCATGGTGATCGCCGACTTGAAGATCAGCTGGTCGCCGGGGCTGACCGGGCGCTTGAAGCGCGCGTTGTCGATGCCGACGAAGTAATACACCGACTTGTCGTCCGGCTTGGTGCCCATGCTCTTGAAGGACAGCAGCGCCGAGGCCTGCGCCATCGCCTCGATGATCAGCACGCCGGGCATCACCGGATGGTGCGGGTAGTGGCCGGGGAAGAACGGCTCGTTGATGGTGACGTTCTTAAGCGCCACGATGCTCTCGTTCGGCACGATTTCGAGCACGCGATCGATCAGCAGGAAGGGATAGCGGTGCGGCAGGTGCTCCAGGACTTCGTGGATATCCATCGTGATGCTCATGCGTTGTTTCCTTTCAATGTTTCGATTTCTTTTTCCAGTTTCTTGAGGCGCTTCGCCATCTCGTCCAAGTGGCGCATGTGCACGGCGTTCTTGCGCCATTCGTCGCCCTTGCTGAACGGCATGATGCCGGCGTAGCTGCCGGGTTCGGTGATGGATTTGCCGATCAGCGTGAACGAGGCGATCTCGACATGGTCCGCGATCTGCAGATGCCCAAGGATGCCTGCGCTGCCGCCGATGCGGCAATACTTGCCGATGGTGGCGCTGCCGGCGATGCCGACGCAACCGGCTATGGCCGTGTGTGCGCCGATACGCACGTTGTGCGCGACCTGGATCTGATTGTCCAGCTTCACGCCGTTCTCGATCACGGTGTCGTCCAGCGCACCGCGGTCGATGGTGGTGTTCGCTCCGATCTCTACGTCGTTGCCGATCACCACGCGGCCGATCTGCTGGATCTTGATCCAGCGCCCCTCATCCATCGCGAAGCCAAAGCCGTCCGAGCCGATCACCGCGCCGGATTGCGCGATGAAATCGTCCCCGATCACGCAGTCGCGGTAGATCGTCACGCGCGGGTACAGGCGTGCACGGCTGCCGATGACCACGTTCGCGCCGATGCAACAGCCCTCGCCGATCACCGAGTTGGCGCCGATCACCGCACCTTCGCCGATCACCGCATTCGCGGCGACGCTCGCGGTCGGATCGATACGAGCTCCCGCGCCGACCACCGCCGCCGGATGCACGCCGGGCAGGGCTTGCGGCAGCGGATTGAGCATGGCCGACACCCTGGCGAAGTAGGCATAGGGATTGTTCGACACGATGCGCGGCAACTCCGTCGCATCGGCGTCCGCCTCGCCGACGATGACCGCGCCCGCATTCGTCGTGACGAGCTGCGAGCGGTACTTGCTGTTGGTGAGGAAACTGATGTGCCGCCGCTGCGCCTTCTCCAGCGTCGTGACCTGCTCGACGCACACCTCACCGTCACCCAGCACGCGCCCGCCGAGCCGAGCCGCAATGTCGGCCAACCGATAGGGAACTTTCATCTTGCCTGCTTACTTGCCGTCTGCCTTGTCGGTGGCAAGGTGCTTGATGACCTTGTCCGTGATGTCGATCTTGGGATTCCGGTAAACCGCTTCCTGCAGGATCAGGTCATATTTTTCCGACTCCGCGATGGACTGGATCGCCTTGTTGGCCAGTTCCAGCACGATGGCCAGTTCCTCGTTCTTGCGCAGGTTCAAGTCTTCACGGAACTCGCGCTGCATGCGCTGCAGATTCACGTTCATCGCGGTCAGCTCGCGCTCCTTGTTGCGATGGTCTGCATCCGACAGGGTGCCGCCTTCCTTCTCCAGCAGGGTCTGCAATTCCTTCGCCTGCTTCATCAGCTTCTTGATCTCCTGGTCGCGTCCGGAGAACTCCTTCTCGATCTTCTTCTCGGCCTTCACCGCAGGCGCGGATTCACGAAGCACACGCTCGGTATCCACCACGCCGACCTTGAAATCCCCGGCCTGTGCCAATCCCATGCCCAGCAAGATGGACAGAATCCCCGCCTTGATCGCTGCTTTCATCATCAACTCCTTAAACATCAGAATACTTGCCCCAGCGTGAACTGGAATTTTTGCAGCAGATCCACCGGCTGCTTGTTGAGCGGAATAGCATAACTGAATTTGATCGGCCCTACCGGCGAGATCCAGGTCACCGCCGCCCCCGTGGAGTAGCGCAAACCGGCGCTTCCCGGCAGATCTCCGGGGCCATATACGGCGCCTCCATCGATGAACCCGCTCAGGCGCACCGATTTTTCCTTGATACCGGGGAACGGCACCAGCAGTTCCGCATTTCCGACCACGCGGCGCGTCCCCCCCAGAACGGCATTCGTCGCGTCGCGCGGCCCAAGCGAGTTGGAATCATATCCGCGCACCGAGCCTGTACCGCCGGCATAGAAATTCTTGAAGAACGGCACTTGCTTGCCGCCATAACCGCCCGCAATACCGGCCTCGCCGTTCAGCAACAACGTAACATCGCTGCTCACCGGGTAGAACCACTGGTGTTGGTAATTCAATTTGTAGTAGCGCATGTCGAACACCGGCAAGGCGATCTCGGCAAATGCACGCTGCACCGTTCCTTCGGTTGTATAGATCGCGCTATCACGGCTATCGCGGCCCCAGCCTATGGTACCCATGAGGTTGCTGTTGGTCGCACCGAATGTGTTGACGTAATTAACGAGGCGCGCGGGACTGGTCGGCAACAGACCCAGTTGCGTCCGCTCGAACGACAGGCCGTAACTGATCGTTTCTTCGTCGGCGATCGGCACGCCGAAGCGAATGCCCCCGCCTAGGGTATGCGAGGAATACTGGCTCACTGCGGTATTCGTCGAATCGGTGTTGCGTTTGTAAAGATCAAAGCCGCGGCTCACGCCGTCGTCGGTGAAATAAGGGTTGGTATACGAAAACGAATAGACCTGGTTGATCTTGCTGGTATTGATCTGCACTGCAGCATGATTACCGCTACCGAACAGGTTGGCCTGGCTGATCCCGGCAGAGAATGTCAGTCCTTCGCCGTTTGAAAAACCCGCCCCCACCGAGAGGTTGCCGGTATTCTTTTCCTTCACCGAGACATTCACGTCCATCTGGTCGCCCGCGCCCTGCACGGGGGGCGTTTCCACATTCACCTCCGAAAAGAAGTCCAGCTTGTCCACGCGCTGCTTGGATTTCTTGACCTTACTCACATCGAACCACGCCCCCTCGACCTGGCGGAACTCGCGACGGATCACCTCGTCGCGGGTCTTGTCGTTGCCGGCGATGTTGATGCGGCGAACATACACGCGCTGCCCGGGATCGACCACGAAATTGAATGCCACTTCATGCTTTTCCTTGTCCATCTCGGGGATCGCATTCACGTTGGCGAACGCGTAGCCCTCCTGCCCCAGGCGCTCGCCGATTTTCTTGCTGGTCTCGGTCAGTGCCTTGCGCGAGAAGATGTCCCCCGCCTTTACCTGAATCAGTTTCTCGATCTCTTCCTTCGGAACGATGGTGTTGCCCGACACGCCGACTTTCGAAACCGTATATTTCGGGCCTTCGGTGATATTGATGGTGATGTAGATGTCTTTCTTGTCGGGCGTGATGGAAACCTGGGTGGAATCGATATTGAATTCCAGGTAACCGCTGTCCATGTAGAACGAACGCATCGCTTCCATGTCGGCCGACAGCTTCTGCTTGGAATACTGGTCGTTCTTGCTGAACCAGCTCATCCAGTCCGGCGTGCTGAGTTTCATCAGCCCCAGCAGTTCTTCTTCCGGATAAGCGTGGTTCCCGACAATGTTGATCTGCTTGATCTTGGAGACCTCTCCTTCCACCACGTTGAACACGATGGCCACGCGATTGCGCTCCAGCTCGGTCACCGTCGTGTTCACGCTCACACCGTACTTGCCGCGTGCCACGTACTGGCGTTTCAACTCCTGAACCGCCTTGTCCAGCGCGCCCTTGTCGAAAATGCGGGCCTCGGCCAGCCCCGCGTATTTCATGTTGTCCTTGAGCTGGTCCTTGGGGAAGTCCTTGATGCCGTTGAGCTCGATGCTGGCGATAGACGGACGCTCGCGCACCAGCACGATGAGCACGCCATGTTCCACTTCCAGGCGCACATCCTTGAAGAATCCGGTGGCGTACAGGGCACGGATCGCCGCCGCAGCCTGCTGGTCGTTCATGGTATCGCCGACCTTGACCGGCAAATAGCTGAACACCGTACCGGGCTCGGTACGCTGGATGCCTTCGACGCGGATATCAGTAACAGTGAACGGCTCGATTGCCCAGGAGGTGGACGCACAGAGCAGGGAGATCAACCCCGCCAGTTTTTTCAATTTCATTTGTTACCCTGAGATAAGGCGATTTATATCGTTATATATGGCGAAGATCATCAACGTACCCAGCAAAGCGATACCGATCCTCTGACCGATCTCCCATGCCTGCTCGGAAACCGGACTCCCCTTTACCAACTCGGCGACATAATACAGCAAGTGACCGCCGTCCAATAAGGGGATGGGCAGCAGATTCAGCACACCCAGGCTGATGCTGATCAGCGCCAGGAAACCCAGATAAGCCACGATACCCATTCCCGCCGATTGACCTGCATAATCGGCAATGGTGATCGGGCCGCTCAGGTTCTTCATCGAGACCTCGCCCAACACCATCTTGCCCAGCATCTTCAGGCTGATGGCGGAAGTCTCCCAGGTCTTGCGCAGCGACTGCACGACGGCTGTGAGCGGATCGTAGCTCACCTCGGTCAGCATCGCCTCCCACGCAGCCTTGTCGATTTGAGGTGCCGCGCCGATCTTTCCGATACGCTTGCCGCCCTCTTCCACCGCCTGCGGCACCAGCGCCACGCTCACGGCCGATTCGCCGCGACGGATGTCAAGCTGAAGGGGCTGATCGGGATGAGCTCGCACCGCGTCCACCACATCGTTCCAGCGATGAACCGCAGCGCCGTTGGCCCGCACAATTTCATCGCCCTGCCGCAAGCCGGCGCGCTGCGCCACGCTGCCTTCCGCGACTTGGCCGACCACGGGCGGAATGACCGGCTGGTACAAGTGCAGCCCCAGCTTGTCGAGGAACTCGCCATCGAGGTCCTTGGCCTCCAGCCCGCGCATGTCAAGCACATGGAACAGCCGCTCGCCCTGCGCGCTGCGCCCGTCGATCCGCACCTCGGCCTGTTGCAGCGCGAGCTCCAGCAGCTGCCAGCGCGCGTCCTCCCAGCTCGCGATAGCTTCGCCGTTGATATGAGTGAGTGTTTCGCCCGACCGCATCTGCGCACTGGCCGCCGGAGTACCCTGCGGAACATCGCCCAGCACCGCCTTCACCCCGGGCACGCCGTGCACGAACAACGCCCAGTACAGCACGATGGCCAGCAGGAAGTTCGCCAGCGGCCCGGCCACCACGATGGCCATGCGCTGCAGCACCGGCTTGCGGTTGAAAGTGCGGTGCATCTCGTGCGGCGCCACTTCGCCTTCGCGTTCGTCCAGCATCTTGACGTAACCGCCCAGCGGGATCGCCGAAATCGCCCACTCGGTCTCGCTGTTGGCGAAACGCTTGCTGTAGACCACCTTGCCGAAACCGATGGAAAAGCGCAGCACCTTCACGTCGCAAAGGCGCGCCACCAGGTAGTGACCCAATTCGTGGAATACCACCAGCAGCGCGATCGCGCCGACAAACGCCAGCAGCGTCGTCATATCACCTGCCGGATCTGCGTCTGCGCGACGCGGCGCGCCTCGGCATCTGCGCCGAGCACGTCGTCCAGGCTATGCACCGGATAGACAGGCAAGGCATCGAGCACCGCCGCGATGACGCGGGGGATATAGAGGAAGGGAATCTGCCGATCGAGGAAGGACGCCACGGCCACCTCGTTCGCGGCATTGAGCATCGCCGGGGCCGTACCCGCGGCGCGCAGCGCCTGATAGGCCAGCGCGAGACAGGGGAAACGCTCGAAATCGGGCGCTTCGAAATTCATCGTCGCCACCTTGAACAGGTCCAGCGGTGCCACGCCGGCATCGATGCGCTCCGGCCAGGACAGGCCGTAAGCAATGGGCGTGCGCATATCGGGGTTGCCGAGTTGAGCGATCACCGAGCCGTCGATGTACTGAACCAGCGAATGGATCATGCTTTGCGGATGCACCACCACCTGGATGTCGTCTGCACCCGCGTTGAACAGCCAGTGCGCCTCGATGACCTCCAGCCCCTTGTTCATCATGGTGGCGGAGTCGACCGAGATCTTCCGGCCCATGCTCCAGTTCGGGTGCGCGCAGGCCTGTTCCGGCGTGACGTTCTGCAACTCGGCGAGCGGCGTCTTGCGGAACGGCCCGCCCGATGCGGTCAGCAGGATGCGGCTCACGCCGCTGCGCTTCATGTCGCCGCGATAGTCATGCGGCAGGGACTGGAAGATGGCATTGTGTTCGCTGTCGATCGGCAGCAGCGCGGACCCGCTGGCATGCACCGCATCCATGAACACGTTGCCCGCCATCACCAGCGTTTCCTTGTTCGCCAGCAGGATCTTCTTGCCAGCGCGCGCGGCCGCCAGCGTTGGGCGCAGGCCCGCGGCGCCCACGATGGCCGCCATCACCGCGTCCACCTCGGGCAGCACCGAGACCTGCTCAAGCGCCTCGACGCCGCACAGCACCTCGGTGCTCACCCCGGCCTCGCGCAGCGACTCGCGCAACTGAGCTGCGGAATCCTCGTCCAGCAGCACGGCATAACGCGGCTTGAATTGAACGCATTGGCGGAACAACAGCCCGACCTGGCTGTTCCCTGTCAGGGCGATCACCTGGAAACGATCCGGATGGCGCGCCACCACGTCCAGCGTGCTGGTGCCTATGCTACCGGTGGAACCCAATACGGTCAGTCTCTGCATTAACTCATCCTCTGGAGCAACATCGCCAGCGCGGCCAGCGGCAGGGTCGAGGTCAGCGCGTCGATACGATCCAGCAGTCCGCCGTGCCCGGGCAACAGCGCGCCGCTGTCCTTCACGCCGGCCTGGCGCTTGACCGCCGATTCGAACAGGTCGCCGATCACAGCCAGCGCGACCCACCACCAGGACGCCAGCAGCAACGGCGGCAAAACTTCTCGCGAGGAGAAATACGGACTGAAGCCCCACACCAGCAACACATAAACCGATACGCCGAACACCGCGCCTGCCACGCCTTCCCAGGTCTTGCCCGGGCTGATGTCGGGCGCGAGCTTGTTCTTGCCGAAGCGGCGGCCGGCGAAATAGGCCGAGATGTCCGCAACCCACACCAGGCCCATGACGAACAGCAGCATCCACGGACTGGGAGCCGCCTCACGCAAATCCAGCATCGCCAGCCCGGTCGGCAACAGTACGGCCCAACCGACCAGCGCCATCAGCACCGGCTGCCTGATTCTCCAACCGGTCATCAGCAAGCTCGGCACAATGATCAGCCAGAGCAGCGCCGATACCAGATACACCGCCAGATGGGTATAGTTCTGCTGCGCCGGCGTCGTATAGGCATCCAGCCCGAACACGCCCAACATGATCAACAACGTCAACGCCCAGTAGGCATTCGCCTTTCTGCCGCTCAGACCCGACAGATGCGTCCACTCGGACGTCGCCTGCATCACCATCACTCCGACCAGAAAAGCCCATGCCGCGGAAGGCAACCAGAACAGCGCAGCCAGCAGCAGCACCAGCAGCACGATCGCGGTGATCACACGAGACTTAAGCACTATCCCCTCCCTTCGACTGATCGCCCGCCAGCTGTTCGCTGGTCCGGCCGAAACGCCGCTCGCGTTTCCGGTAGGAGGCGATCGCCGTCTCCAGTTCCTTGCGGTCGAATGCCGGCCACAACACATCGGTGAAATACAGCTCGGTATAGGCCAGTTGCCACAACATGAAATTGCTGATGCGCTGTTCGCCGCCGGTGCGGATGAACAGGTCCGGTTCTGGCGCCTCGCTCAGGCAAAGATAGGGGGACAGATCTTCCTCCTTGAAGCCCTGCGCGAATTCCGGATGGTCCTTGAGCATCGTCTGGACAGCGTTCATCACATCCCATCGTCCGCCGTAGTTGGCGGCGATGGTCAGGGTCAGGCCGACGTTGTTCGCAGTCAGTGTTTCAGCATCCTGCATGGCCTGCTTGAGGTTATCGTCGAAACGGCTGCGGTCGCCGATGATCCTCACGCGGATGTTCTTCTCATGCAGCCTGACGACCTCGCGTTCCAGCATCTTCATGAACAGCGACATCAGGAAGGAAACTTCGTCGGCAGGACGCCGCCAGTTTTCGCTGCTGAAGGCGAACACCGTCAGGTATTCCACCCCCAAATCGCGACAGGCTTTGACCACCTCTCGCAACGCCTCCACTCCGCGCTGGTGGCCCATGACGCGAGGCATAAAGCGCTGTTTCGCCCAACGGCCATTGCCGTCCATGATGACGGCGATATGGCGCGGGACGGCGGGGGCGTCTGGAATATTGCGGGTGGAGCTTTGGAATAACGCCATTGTGAGGTCTCAGGATCCAGGATTCGGGCTCGAAGATTCGGGACTCCGGGTTGCACGAAAGACGTTCAACCCGGAATCTTTCGATCCCGCATCCTATCAGACCGCCATCAGGTCGGCTTCTTTGGCAACCAGCGTCTTGTCGATCTCGGCGACGTAGCGGTCGGTCAGCTTCTGGATATCGTCCTGGGTGCGGCGCTCTTCGTCTTCGGCGATCTCTTTTTTCTTGAGCGCTTCTTTCAGGTGATTATTGGCATCGCGGCGGATGTTGCGCACCGCGATCTTGGCGTTCTCGCCCTCGGCCTTGACCACCTTGATGAGGTCGCGGCGACGCTCCTCGGTCAGCATGGGCATCGGCACGCGGATCAGCTCGCCCTGGCTCGCCGGATTCAACCCCAGATCCGAATCGCGGATCGCCTTTTCCACCGGACCGACCATATTCCGCTCGTAAGGCTGGACACCGATGGTGCGCGCGTCGATCAGGGTGATGTTTGCCACCTGGTTCACATGGGTCGGACTGCCGTAGTAATCCACCATCACGTGATCCAGCAGGCCGGTGTGGGCGCGTCCGGTACGCACCTTGCCCAGGTCCGTCTTCAGCGCCTCCAGCGACTTCTGCATCTTCTGTTCGGTCGTTTTTCTCAGATCAGCAATCACAGTTTCCTCCTGAATCAACGGGTATGGCTCATGCCGCCCCTGATAAAACTCGCCACACCCGTTTCCCTCTCTCCCAACTCTCTCCCGCAAGCGGGCGAGAGGGACGAGGTCTCGCCAGGCGAGTTTTGGTTAATCGATACGCACCAGCGTGCCTTCGCCTTCGCCGAATACCACACGCTTCAGTGCGCCTATCTTGAAAATACTGAACACGATGATGGGCAGCTTCTGGTCGCGGCACAGCGTCAGCGCAGTCGCATCCATCACCTTGAGATTCTTGCTGATAGCCTCGTCGAAGCTCAGGCTCTGGTAGCGGATCGCGTTGGGATCCTTCTTCGGATCGGCGGTGTAGATGCCGTCCACCTTGGTGGCCTTGATCACCACGTCGGCGGACATCTCCACGCCGCGCAGCGCGGCGGCGGTGTCGGTAGTGAAGAACGGGCTGCCGATGCCTGCCGCGAAGATCACCACCTTGCCGTCTTCCAGATAGCGCAGCGCCTTGCCGCGGATGAACGGCTCGGCTACCTGCTCCAGGCTCAGCGCGGACTGCACGCGGCAATCCACCCCGGTGCGCTTCATCGCGTCCTGCAGGGCCATCGAGTTCATCACCGTGGCCAACATGCCCATGTAATCGGCGGTGGCGCGATCCATCCCCGCCGCAGCCGGAGCCACGCCGCGGAAGATGTTGCCGCCGCCGATCACGATCGCGACCTCCACACCCAGATCGACCACTTCCTTGATCTCGGCGACGATGCGCTCGATCACCTCGCGGTTGATGCCGTAGCTGTCGTCGCCCATCAGGGCTTCGCCGGACAGCTTGAGCAGGATGCGTTTATAGGCCGGCTTCATGGCCTTAACCCTGGGCAGCAGCAGCGGCAGCGGCAGCGACTTCAGCCGCGTAGTCTTCCACCTTCTTCTCGATGCCTTCGCCCACCACGAACATCTGGAACGCGGTCACGGTTGCGCCCTTGGCCTTCAGCAATTGCTCGATGGTCTGCTTGCCGTCTTCGGCCTTGACGAACACCTGGCCCAGCAGGGTGACTTCCTTGAGGAACTTCTGCACCGTACCTTCGGCGATCTTCTCCAGCATCGCTTCCGGCTTGCCGGATTCCTTGGCCTTCTCGATGGCGATGCGGCGCTCGGTTGCGATCGCTTCCGCATCCACGCCGGAAGCGTCAATGGACTTCGGCTTGCTTGCAGCGATGTGCATCGCGATGTCGCGGCCCAGCGCGTCGTCGCCGCCGGTGTAGCTCACCAGCACGCCGATCTTGCTGCCGTGCAGGTAGGTTGCCAGCTTGCCGTTGCCGGCTTCGTAGCGAGCGGTACGGCGGATGGTCAGGTTCTCGCCGATCTTCATCACCAGTGCCTTGCGCACTTCTTCCACGGTACCGGAGCCGTTGGCCAGCGCCATGCCGGACAATGCCTCGACATCGGCCGGGTTGTTCTTTGCCACGGTCTCGGCGACGTTCTTCGCGAACGCGATGAAGTCGTCGTTCTTCGCAACGAAGTCGGTCTCGCAGTTCACTTCCACCACGGCGGCGGCCTTGCCGTCGGCTGCGATGAACGCGCTGACGATACCTTCCGCGGTCACACGGGATGCAGCCTTGCTGGCCTTGGCGCCGCTCTTGATGCGCAGCTGCTCTTCAGCAACCTTGAAATCGCCGTCGGCTTCGACCAACGCCTTCTTGCATTCCATCATGCCGAGACCGGTGGCCTCGCGCAGTTCCTTGACCATTGCTGCGGTAATTTCTGCCATTTTCAAACTCCATCGAAACTTAAAAAAACTTACAAAAAAAGGGGCTGACGCCCCTTCTCACGTCGGCGCTAAACCTTAAGCGGCTTGTTCCGAAACTTGCTCGACCAACTCGTTCAGTGCCTGAGCACGGCCTTCGAGGATCGCGTCGGCGATGCCACGGGCGTACAGACGGATAGCCTGAGTCGAGTCATCGTTGCCGGGAACCACATAGTCCACGCCCAGCGGGGAGTTGTTGGTATCGACGATGCCGATGACGGGGATGCCCAGCTTCTGAGCTTCGACGATGGTGCCCTTCTGGTAACCGACGTCGATCACGAAGATCGCGGCCGGCAGGCCTTGCATGTCCTTGATGCCGCCCAGGCTGCGCTCCAGCTTCTCCATCTCGCGCTTCATCATCAGCGCTTCCTTCTTGGAAACCTTCTCGGATGCGCCTTCGGCGGTCAGCTCTTCGAGTTCGCGCAGGCGCTTGATCGATGTCTGCACGGTCTTGTGGTTGGTCAGCATACCGCCCAGCCAGCGGTAGTTAACGTACGGGGAACCCGCGCGCACTGCTTCTTCCTGGATGATGTCGCGAGCCTGACGCTTGGTCGCCACGAACAGGATGGTGCCCTTCTTCGCTGCCAGCTTGCGCACGAAAGCTTCCGCTTCGGCGAACTTCGCGACGGTCTTTTCCAGGTTGATGATGTGAATCTTGTTGCGATGACCGAAGATGTACGGTGCCATCTTGGGATTCCAGAAACGGGTCTGGTGGCCGAAATGAACACCAGCCTCCAGCATTTGACGCATAGTTACAGCCATGATTGCTCCTAATGTAAGGGTTATCAACTGCCACTCGCCAGCCTGACCCACGGCACTTTCCGTGAGCACCCCAACTTGCGCGAGCGGGAAATTTGCTCCGGCCTATTCCGGAGCGGCGCGCATTCTATCACCAATGCCGCGGTTCGCTCAACCCGCGCTATTCGCGCAGGATCACCAGCGGCGGCAACGATGCGAGGCGGCGAGTCCCCAGCCACCCCGCCAGCGCCACCGCGACCGCGCCCCCCGTCACGCCGATCAGCCAGATGGCGGGGCTGGCCTGATAGGGAATATCCAGGACGAAGCGCGCCAGCACCCAGCCCAGCAGCACCGCTCCCGCCGCCGCGAACAGCCCGCTCAGGCCGCCCAGAACGGCGAATTCGGAAAGATGCAACCGCCGCAGGTAGCGCCCGTCGGCCCCCAGCGTACGCAGCACCGCCGCCTCGAAGGTGCGCTCGTCCTGCGTGGCGAGCAGCGCGGCATACAGCACCGCGAAGCCAGAGAGCAGCGTGAACAGGAACACCGCCCCCATCACCTGGGTGATCTGGTCCATGATGTGGCGTACCTGGCCGATGATCGCGCCGGTGTCGATCACCAGCACATTAGGGAACTCCCGGGCCAGCAGATCCCCTGCACGCGCCCTGTCCGGCGACAGGTAGAAGCTGGTGAGGTAGCTCGCCGGGAAGTCGCGGAGCAGCTCGGGCGTGGCGATGACGAAGAAATTCACCCGCATGGAGTCCCACTGCACCTTGCGCAGGTTGGTCACGCGCGCGCTAAAGCGACTGCCCGCCACATCGTAGGTCAGCGTGTCGCCAAGGCGGATGCCCAGCGTCCGGGCGATGCCTTCCTCCACCGACAGTTGGCCATTCGCCCCCGGCTGCCACCATTTCCCCTGCACCAGTTCATTCCACTCCGGCATGCGTTCCATGTAGGACAGGTTGAACTCGCGCTCCACCAGGCCGCGCGTGTGCGGGTCCGGGTAGCTATCGCCGGTGATGGGACGGTCGTTGATCGCGACCAGCCTGCCGCGCACCATCGGAAGCAACAGCGGCGAAGGCAGCTTCTCTCGGGCGAAGAAATCCTGTATCGCCTGCTGCTGGTGCGGCTGGATGTTCACCACGAAACGATTCGGCGTATCAGGCGGAAGCTTGTCCTGCCAGCCCCGCAGAAGGTCGGCCCGAACCAGCGTCAGCAGCAGCAAGGCCATGCCGCCCAGCGCAAGTGCGACCACCTGCAGCGCATTGCTGCGCCCATGTCGCACCAGATTGTTCACCGCGTGCCTCAGGTGCACCCCCAGATGCGGGAGATAACGCGCCAGTGCATGCAAAACCAGCCAGGCCAAACTACCGAACACAACCATTCCCGCGAGCAGCCCACCCAGCACGGCCAGCCCCAGCTTCAGTGAGCCCGCATGCCACAGAAACAGCGCCCCCAGCACCGCGACCGCGAGGCCATAGGCCAGCACGGTGTTCGGCTGCGGCGCACCCAGCTCGCGGCGCAGCACGCGCAACGGCGATACCCGGCGCAGTTGCAGCAAGGGCAGGAAAGCGAAGCCCAGCAGCAGCGCGAAACCGCTGGCGGCCGCCTTCGCCGCGGGAAGCAAGGAAGGCTGCGGCAACGCCGCTTGGCGCATGGCCTCGACGAACGTGATCAGCACGGCCTGCGTGGCATAGCCCAACAGGCAACCCAACAGCACCGCCACCAGCCCGAGCAACAGAAACTGATAGAGGAAGAGTCGCAGCACCTGCCCCTGCTGCGCACCCAGGCAGCGCATCACCGCGCAGCCGTCGAGGTGGCGCTGCACGAAGCGCCGCGCCGCAAGGACCATCGCCGCACCAGCGAGGATGGCCGCAGTCAGCGCGGCGAGCCCGAGGAAGTGCTCGGCGCGCTCCAGCGCACTGCGTATCTCCGGCCGTGCATCGCGCACATCCTCCAGCCTCTCGTTGCCGGACAATCTCGACTTTAATTCATCTCGCAGCGCGGCGACCTGCTTCGCGTCACCCGCGACCAGAAGGCGATATGTGATGCGACTGCCCTCCTGCTGAAGGCCCGTCGCTTCAAGGTCCTGCGCATTCATCAGCACACGCGGCGCAAAACTGGAAAATCCGATGGACTGGTCGATGTCCTTGACGATGCGCGCCGCGACCCTGAAGTGCATCTCACCTATGCCCACCTCGTCGCCCACTCGCAAGTCGAGGCGGTGCAACAGCCGCTCGTCCGCCCATACCGTGCCGCGCGCCGGAATACCCTGTGCGACATGTTCGCTGCCGTCTTCGATGGTGATCTTCCCGCGCAACGGATAGCCGTCCTCCACCGCCTGCATCTCGGAGAGCAGCGCCTGCTCGCGAAAGGAGACCATGCTCGGGAAGCTGCGGCTCTCGACGGCGCGCAAGCCGCGCGCCTCGGCACTCTTGCGGTAGGCAGGCGGCAACGGTCGCGTCGAAGTGATTCGCAAGTCCGCCCCGATCAAGCTGGTCGCCTCCTGCTGCAACGCCTGCCGCACGCGGTCGGCGAACATGCCGACCGTCGCAAGGCTGCCCACCGCAAGCACCAGCGCCAGCAGCAGCACTCGCCACTCCCCGGCCCGCCAGTCGCGGCGTAGCAGGCTGAGGGAGAGGCGGAGAAGATTCACTCCACTACCCTCCCCGCCTCCAGCCGCAACTGCCTGCCGCAGCGCCTTGCCAGCGCCTCGTCGTGGGTGACGAGGATCAGCGTCGTACCCTGCGCGCGGTTGAGCTCGAGCATCAGCTCGATGACCTGCGCACCGGTGGCTGCGTCGAGGTTGCCGGTGGGCTCGTCGGCGAACAGGATCTTGGGGCGGGTGACGAAGGCGCGGGCGAGCGCGACGCGCTGCTGTTCGCCGCCGGAGAGATGCTTGGGCAGGTGGTGCATGCGCTCGGCAAGTCCCACCTGGCGCAACGACTCGGCGGCGCGTTCTCGCGCGTCCGTGCAGCCTTGCAACTCCAGCGGCAGCATGACGTTCTCCAGCGCATTGAGCGCAGGCAAGAGCTGGAAGGACTGGAACACAAAGCCCGCCAGTGCGCCTCGCAAACGCGCCCGGCCGTCCTCATCCAGCGCGAAGAGGTCCGTACCCTGCAGGCGCACGCTGCCGCTGCTTGGCACGTCCAGCCCAGCCAGCAGCCCCAGCAAGGTGGACTTGCCGGAACCCGAGGCACCGACGATGGCGAGGCTCTCGCCCGCGTCCACTGCAAGACTGACGTCCTGCAGTAT
>DASTGP010000047.1:0-22434 GCA_035605585.1 Gallionella sp.
GGCTTCAGCCGGGAAGAGCTGCTGGGGAAGACCCCGCCAGATATCGATCCCGACATCACGCTGGAAGCCTGCCTGGACATGATGCGTTCGGCGCCGATCGAGCCGGGGCGTTTCGAAAGCAGGCATCGCGCCAAGGATGGCCGCATCTTTCCGGTCGAGTTGACGGCCGTCATCTTCGAACAGGACAGCAGACGATTCGCCCTGACGATGGCGCGCGACATCACCGAGCGCAAACGCATGGAAGACAAGCTCGCTGCCAGCGAGCGCGAGTTCCGCAGCCTTGCGGAGAACTCGCCGGACACCATCGCCCGTTACGGGCGCGACTGCCGCCGCCTGTATGTCAATCCTGCTTACGCGGCAATGGCCGAGGGCAGCGCGGACAGTCTGCTGGGCAAGACGCCGTCCGAATGCCCGGTCTACGCCGATGCCGCTACATACGAAGCCAAGCTCGGCGAGGTGGTCGCCACCGGAACGGAGACCGAGTTTGAGCTGAAATGGGCAGACAGGGAAGGACGGGAGGTTTTCAGCCTGATCCGCCTGACCCCCGAGTTCGGCAAGACCGGTGACGTGGCGAGCGTCCTGGCGGTGGGGCGCGACGTCACGGAGCTGAGCGCTTCCCGCCTGAAGATACACCGGATGGCGTTCTACGATGCGCTGACTTCGTTGCCGAATCGCGCGCTGTTTGCCGACCGGATGCGCCAGATGCTCACCGAAGCTGCCCGGCACGGGCAATTGGCCGGCGTGATGATGATCGACCTGGACCGTTTCAAGACGGTGAACGACACGATGGGCCATCCCGCGGGCGACGAGTTGTTGCGCGAGACGGCTGAGCGGTTGAGTGCCTGCGTTCGCGCCTACGATACGGTGGCGCGGCTGGGCGGGGACGAATTCGCCATCCTGTTGCCGGAGGTCCGTTCGGGCGATGACCTGGGGCGGGTAGCCACCAAGATGCTCGAGGTGCTCAACCAGCCTTTCCTGCTGGGCGGCAAGGAGGTGTTCGTCTCGTGCAGCATCGGTATCGCGCTGTATCCGTCCGACAGCACAGGGTCTGACGACCTGTTGAAATTCGCCGATTCGGCGATGTATTCGGCCAAGCGCACCGGCCGCAACAAATTCAGCTTCTATTCCAGGGAGCTGACCGAGAGCGCCAACGAACGCCTGATGCTGGAGTCCGAGCTGCGCCATGCCATCGAGCGCAAGGAACTGGAGCTGTATTACCAGCCCAAGGTACGGCTGGACGACGGCGCGCTCATCGGTTCCGAAGCGTTGCTGCGCTGGAATCATCCGCAGCGCGGCATGGTGCCGCCGGACAAATTCATCGGTATCGCCGAGGATGGCGGCCTGATCGTCGAGATCGGCGAATGGGTGTTGCATGAGGCGTGCCGGTTCGCTTGTGAGCGAAATGGCCCGGACAAGCCCTTGCATAAAATGGCGATCAACCTGTCTGCCAGGCAGTTCCAGACGGGGAATGTGGTCAAGGCCGTATGCAGGGCGCTGGAGGAGACAGGCTGTCGCCCGGAGTGGGTCGAGCTGGAGATCACCGAGAGCCTGCTGCTGAATGAAGAAAGCGAAGTGCTGGGAATGCTCAAGGCGTTCAGGTCGCGGGGTATTTCGATCGCCATCGACGATTTCGGCACTGGTTATTCCGCCCTGAGCTACCTGAACCGTTTCCCGATCGATACGCTGAAAATCGACCAATCATTCATACGCAACGTCATTACCGATCGCTATAGCGCCGAGCTGGTGAAGGCGATCGTGACCATCGCGCATTGTCTGGGATACCAGGTGGTGGCCGAGGGGGTAGAGTCGGAGGAGCAGGCGTCATTTCTGCGAGCGAATGGTTGCGAGATCGCGCAGGGATATCTTTATGGAAGGCCGTTGCCGAAGCAGGCGTTCGAAAGCCTGCCCCTTTCGTTCTCCGGCAAGTAACGGGGGGCACCGCAGAGCGTCAGGCCTCGAGGTTCAGGTCATTCTTATAGGGTTTGCTGGGATACTGGAAGGCGATCGGGCCGTCAGGCTCGGCGTGGAGGAACTGCCTGACGAAGGGATCTTGCGAGTTGACCACTTCGTTCACGTCGCCTTGTGCGACCACGACGCCGTCGTGGATGAAGTAGATGTAATCGACGATCTTGAGCGACTCCGACAGGTCGTAGGTGACCACGACGGAGGACACGCCGAGGGCATCGTTCAACGAGCGGATCAGGTTGGCGATGGTGTTGAGCGAGATCGGGTCGAGGCCGGCGAAAGGCTCGTCGTAGATGATCAGCGCGGGATCGGCGGCGATCGCCCGCGCCAGCGCCACGCGGCGTTCCATGCCGCCCGACAGGTCGTTCGGCATCAGGTTCCTGGCATTGCGCAATCCGACGGCATGCAGCTTCATCAGCACCAGGTCATGGATGAGCTCTTCCGGCAGGTTGGTGTGCTCCCGCAAAGGGAAGGCCAGGTTGTCGTAGACCGACATGTCGGTGAACAGGCCGCTGACCTGGAACATCATGCCCATCTTCAGGCGCATCTTGTACAGCTCGGAGTTGCTGAGTTCGTGGACCACCTGCCCCATGAATTTCACGCTGCCGCTCGCGGGGCGCAACTGGCCGCCGAAGTGGCTCAGCAAGGTGGATTTGCCGCAGCCGCTGGAGCCCATGATCCCGACGATCTTGCCGCGCGGGATGGTGAGGTTGATGCCTTTCAGCACCTGGTGGGGGCCGTAAGAAAAATGCAGGTCGTTGACCTCGATCAGGTTTTCCATGGTTCGCTATGAGGGTAATTCTGTTTGACAATTGTGACATGAACCGGCGGGTGGCCGCATCTTTTCGGCCAGGCCGGGAAAAGGGGCGACCCGGCCTTCCGGGTTTTCCATGATTGCTTCGCGCCACCTAACGGTGTACCGTGCCGCATCGTCTTCTGCAGGTTTCCATTTGGGCAGCCATGCTGGATTTTACCGAATACACCAAGATCTTTATCAGCCTGTTCGCGATCCTCGATCCGATCGGGATCATTCCCATCATCATCCTGTTCACCGCGGAGATGACGACCGCCAAGCGCGTCTATGTCGGCCGCCTCGCGTCGCTGACGGTGTGCACCATCCTGTTGGTCGCGCTGCTGATCGGCCAGCCGCTGCTGGCGTTCTTCGGTATCAGCATCAATTCGTTCCGCGTGGCGGGCGGACTGTTGCTGCTGCTGATGGCGATCAAGATGCTGCTCGGCAATCTTTACGGAAACGGCAAGACCAGCCATATCGACCGCGAGGCGGTTTCGGCGAATGCGATCGTGCCGTTGTCCACGCCGCTGCTGGCGGGCCCGGGCTCGATCAGCGCGGTGATCGTGGAGGCGCACAAGGCGAACGGTATCCAGCACTACCTGATGATGAGCCTGGAGATCGTCCTGCTCAGTCTCACCGTCTGGCTGAGCTTTCTGATCGCGCCCTGGGTGGCACAACGGATGGGCAAGATCGGCATCAACGTGTTCACCCGCTTGATGGGACTGATACTCGCCGCCATTTCGGTGGAGTTCATCGCCAGCGGATTGCGCGGGCTGTTTCCGGCACTCGGCTGATCGACAGGCCGCCAACCATTTCAACAGACAGGTGCCCTGAACGTGTTTGAACTCCCCTCCCTGTGGAACCTCATCATCTCCACCGTCGTATTCTTCGTTGCCGTGTGGTACTTCAGGCGGCTGCTCGATGAACAAGGCATACCCAAGGGCATGACGCGCAGCCTGTTGGTCTTCGTGCTGGCATCTGTGGTGTCGTGGGGTTCCGGGGCGATAGTGGACTGGATCCAGGGACCTCAGCCCGAGGCGGATACGGCGCGGGACATGACGCAATTATTGAAACAGGTCGGTGGCGAGCAACCCTGAATCGCGCGACTGATGCCATCGGCATCGCAGTCCTCACACATCGCCTGCAAGGGTGATTTCTCTTGCCTTTCCGCGGCCATGAGTGACCGTAGCCGCGAACTACACTCTTGACCGAATGGCAGATTCCCGCACCGGCGGGCAGTATGCCTCTCACAGGCCGATATGTTGTCCGGTCACTCGAGCTCGCTTCGAGAAAGGAGAGAAAAATGTTTGAGAGATTCTTCTTGAAATTTTTCGCTTTGCTCATGGTGCTTGTTACCGGACTGGGCCTTGCCCAAGCCCCCGGCCCACAAGCCACTTTTTCCCAAGGCTCCGTCGCAGAGGCCCGAAACGAGGCCGATGCGCAAAGCCTGCTTTCAGCCTTCGCCTCCTACACCGACTTGCGCATGAGCGGCATACAGCAGAACCTTGAGACGCTGGCCTCCACCACCGAGGCAAGGTCGGGGAAGTGGGAGCAGATGAAGCCTCTGTTGAGCGGCTATCAGAGATCGGATGCGGGACTCGTCGTCTGGTTCGTCCGCCCCGACGGAACCTATTACACGGTGGACAAGGGACTCATGGACGCGACATTGAGAGACCGTGACTATTTCCCTTCCCTGATGTCGGGCCGGAACGTCATGGGGGCGTTGGTCATCAGCAAGAGCACAGGCCAGCGCTCCGCTGTGATCGCGGTACCGATGAAGAAGGACGGCAAGGTGATCGGCGCGATCGGTGCCTCGCTGTTCCTCGATAAGCTCTCCGACCAGATAGACGCAATCCTGGCCCTCCGCCCGGATGTGGCCTTCTTCTCGCTGGCTCCGAACGGCCGGAGCACACTGCATAAGCAGACTGACCGCCGCTTCGTGGACCCGCGGGAGTTGGGAAGCGAGACGCTCAAAAGGGCCGCGAACGTGATGCTGTCGAATCCGGCGGGAGAGGCGACCTACGAGTTCGACAATGCCACGAAGAAGGCCATCTACCGGACATCGCCGCTGACGCAGTGGAAGTTCGCGATCACGTTCAGCGATGCGCACCGGAAATAGCCGCAACAGGTGGAGTCGATGGAACTGGATTCACTGGATTTCACTACCGGCCAGGGCGGGGACATGGATGAGATCAGACAGCTCGCCGAAGACTGGCGTTGCGGATGGCTGGCCGGCGATGCCGAGGCACTCCTTGCCCTGTATGTGGACGAGCCGGTGCTGATGCCTTGGGGCCAGCCGACGGTCTTCGGCAAGGACGCCATACGCCCGCTTTATCAGTCGATGTTCGAGGAATACGCCATCAAGAGCGAACCCAGGGTGATGGATGTCGAGGTGTCCGGCGACCTGGGGTACTTCTGGTGCACTTACGCGCTGACCGCGACACCCAAGGCAGGGGGCACGCCGCGTAAGGAAGAGGGCAAAGCCGTATTCATCGTCAGGCGCGAGCACGGCGCCTGGAAGATCGCGCGCCTGATCGACAATTGCGACCGCGTCCCGGCAGGCGGGGAACAGAAGGCGGAATCGTGAAGTCTTTCCGCGGGCTTTCACTCATGCCCCCCATCCCGCCGTCTTGAGCACCGGCACCGAACTTGGCCGATGGCGATGACGTGGATCACTTGGTGTTCAGCTCCTTGTCCTTGAAGTACTTGGTTCCCTGGATCGTGGCCTGCAGTGCGAGTCCGGTTTCGGTGAGCTGGTAGAGCTCCACGCCGGGGGCGACGGTGATCGCGCCCGCAAAGGCGCCGCCCTTGGTGCCTGCCTTGGCGGCGGCATCCGCCTGCAGGTCGGCATCCCATCCGCTCTCGACGAATTGGTTGAAGGCTTTCTCGGTCGTGAACACGAAGACGCCGCGGAAGTCCTTCACGCCCAGCCCGAGCCCCAATCCGCCCGAGATCATGTCCATATAGGTATCCTGGCCAGTATGGTTGTCATGCGCGATTCCGGAGCCGCCTGCCACCGAAATGAAGAGCACGTTGACGCCGACATTGCTGAATACGGCATAACCGACCGACTGCTGGATGGCACTCCTGGCCAGCGGGTGTATCTCGTACAGCTTCGTCAGCGTGTCGCTGCGCATCCTCTGTATATCGGCTCTCTTCTCATCGGGAGTCGCAGCGGCGGCCAGGCCGGTAAAGCACGAGAGCAAGATGCCGAAAGCCACTGCAGCGAGCATATGCATGCGGTAAGAGTCTGGTTTCACGATGTCTCTCCTTGGCGTGTGATGGGCTGCGAGGCCATCATACAGAGGGCAAGTGCGGCAGGGAAATGGGGCGAACACCTGATGGGACCGCATTCATAACGGTGGGATAGAATCGCGGCAAATACCGTAACTGCAAATCACTCCGATGACGACACACGACAAACTGGCCAATCTCCAACCTTCCTCCGTCTGGGCGCATTTTGCAGCGCTGTGCGCGATCCCCCGTGCCTCCTATCATGAGGCTGCATTGATACGGCATCTGATCGAATGGGCAGATGCGCGCGGCATCGAACATAAGGTCGATGCCGTGGGCAACCTGATCCTGAAGAAGCCTGCCAGCCCGGGCTGCGAGGCTAGACCAGGCGTTGTGCTGCAAGGCCACCTCGACATGGTGTGCCAGGCCAACGCGGGAACCGTGCATGACTTCGAGCGCGACCCTATCAACGTGGCAGTGCGCGACGGCTGGGTGGTGGCGGAACAGACCACGCTGGGTGCGGACAACGGCATCGGCGTCGCGCTCGCGCTGGCCGTGCTGGAAGAGCCGGGACTGATCCATCCGCCGCTGGAGGTGCTGCTCACCGTCAACGAGGAGTCGGGCATGGACGGCGCGCGTGGTCTCGCGCCTGGAACCCTGCAGGGCAAGACGCTGATCAACCTCGATACCGAGGAGTGGGGCCATTTCTATCTGGGGTGCGCGGGCGGTGTGGATGTGGAGGTGCGCCACGATTGTGCGCAGGAGAACGTGCTGGCGGACTATGCGCTGGTGCGCTTCGAAGTCTCCGGCCTGCGCGGCGGCCACTCCGGTATCGACATCCATCTGGTGCGCGGCAATGCGATCAAGTTGCTGGCCGAAGCGCTGCACGACCTGTCCTCGCACACCGACGTGCGCCTGGTCGAGATGAAGGGCGGTACGGCTCGCAACGCGATCCCGCGCGAGGCGTATGCGATATGCGCGCTGCCTGCCGACATTGCCGCGAGCATCGACGAGTGGGTGCGGCATCGTCACGAGTCATGGAAGCAACGCTATGCGGATTCCGATGCGAACGTGTCGTTCGTCTGCAGGCATGACGACACGCCGCCTGACATGTCTGTTTCGCGAGTGGAGCAGGAACGGCTGCTGGCCTTCCTCGACACTTCCGCAAGCGGCGTCTCGCGCATCAGCGAGGATTTCCCGGGCGTGACCGACACCTCGAGCAACCTCGGCGTATGCGCGCTGGAACAGGGCGCGTTCAGGGCGACGTTCAAGGTGCGCTCGCTGCACGATGCGCGCGCCGATGCGCTGGCAGACAAGCTGGCCGCGCATGCCGCATCCTACGGATTGAAGGCATGGAAGGAAGGTGCGTATCCGGGCTGGACGCCTAACCCCTCTTCCGATCTGCTCGCGCTGTGCCAGCGTGTCTACACGGCACAGTTCGGCCGGCCCGCGTCGTTGCAGGTGATTCACGCCGGACTGGAATGCGGCCTGCTCGCCGCGAGCCATCCGCATCTGGACATGATCTCGTTCGGCCCCGACATCCGCGGCGCGCATGCGCCGGGCGAAAAGGTGGAGGTCGAGTCGGTCGCGCACTGCTGGCAGTTGCTCAAGGCGGTGTTGCAGGAGCTCGCGAAGGCGTAGGGCGAATCGATGCGGGGCGCTACCGTGTGCAGCTCCAGTGGTCCCCCGGAGTGATGGCCGTTGCTGTACCCTTGATCGGTTGATTGCAATCTGCCAAAGGAGAGACGATGTCCTGTATGGCTGCACTGGTTCCGCCGGAAGAGCTGCATTCGACGGCGTTCCATGCCATGAGCATAGCATCCGGCGCCTGCTGGATCGTCGTCTATGCGCTCATCATTCGCAGGGGCTATCTCGATCGCAGTTACGGCATGCCGCTGGTGGCGGTCTGCGTCAATATCTCGTGGGAATTCATCTTCACCTTCCTGATCCCCCACGAGCGGCCCCAGAACTACATCAACGCGGGCTGGCTGCTTCTCGACCTGTTCATCCTCGTCCAGTTGTTGCTGTTCTGGCGTAGCGATTTCCCCAAGCTGGACAAGATGGTCTTCTATCCCTTCACCGTCGCGGCGCTGCTAGCCAGCTTCGGGCTGATCTATACCATGGCCGTCGAGTTCGACCATTGCGGCGCCTACTCCGCCTTCGGCCAGAATTTCCTGATGTCCATCCTGTTCATGATCATGCTGTTCCAGCGCAATTCGCTGCTCGGACAATCGATCTACATCGGGATGGCCAAGCTGGCCGGCACCGCGCTGGCCAGCCTCTCTGCATGGTTTTTCGTGCCGCTGGCACAACAGTCGGCCGTGCTCCAGTACCTGTTTCTCACCATCCTGTTCTTTGACTTGAGCTACGTTGCGGCGATTTTCTACATCGCCCGCAAACAACGCGTCACGGTGTGGACGCGGCTCTGACCAGGATCGTCTCCGGTCTGTACCGTATTGCTTGTTCGTTCCGCGCCGACGCATGATGCGTCCGTCGAATGCGAGGAGATCGCCATGATCCCGCTGCACGAACTGCTGAATCGCATCCACTGGAACCCGGAGTTCGGGCGCGGCGAATTCAGGATCGGCTACCTCGACCATCGGCATGCCGGGCTGGTGTATGTGCCGCTCCATGAGATGCGCCCGGATGAGGAGAGCCACTCCTGCTTCGAAGTGACGGACGAAGCAGGTATAGTGCACAGCGTGCCTTACCACCGCGTCAAGGAAGTGTGGAAAGACGGAGCACTGATATGGCGGCGGGAACATTGAGGCACTTTGAAGAAAGTAGTTGTCTTTTTAACCGAAAAATTAAGGAGAACCTCTGTGCATAAACTGATCATCGCTGCGCTCGTTGCGCTTTTTTCCGCCAACGTGGCATTCGCCGAAGCTTCGTGCGATGCCATGGCTGCCGAGAAGAAACTGGCGGGTGCCGCGAAAAACAGCTACCTGAAGAAATGCGAGGCGGATGCCAAGGCTGCGGCGCCGGCTGTGGAAGCCTCTTCCTGCGAAGCCAAGGCAGCGGAGAAGAAGCTCGCGGGTGCAGCCAAGAACAGCTTCCTGAAGAAGTGCGAAGGGGATGCCAAGGCTGCGGCGAGCGCTCCCTCGTGCGAAGCCAAGGCGGCGGAGAAGAAGCTCGCCGGCGCGGCAAAGAACAGCTTCGTGAAGAAATGCGAAACTGAAGCCAAGGCGGCCAAGTAACCCAGCCTGTTGAATCCGGCGGGCGTTACCGTCTGCCGGAAGAGAATGGCGCCTGGAGCTGCGCTACCATCGAAGCCTTTGATGCCGCCGAGTGACGGCATCACCGCCGCATATCCCGTGACACCATGAACCTCGACCCTCGTACCCTGCTGTTTTCCCTGATCCTGGCCAATGCACTGACGGTGTTGTGCCTGTTCGTCGCTGCCAGCGGCAACGGCAAACGTCGGGACGGCCTGGGACTCTGGGCGCTGGCGATGGTGCTCGAGACCCTGACCTGGCTGCTTGTTGCGGGGCGCGGGCTTATCCCCGATACGCTTTCCCTCATCGCCGCCAACGGGCTCAAGGCCGGCGCGCATGCGCTGATCCTGGCGGCCATCTGCGAATTCCAGCGGCGCTCGGTGCCGCGTTGGCAGTATTACGTGCCGGTCGCGCTGGCACTGCTGATGGCGACGGTGTTCGTGGGCGACATAGGTAGCCGCTTCATCTGGGGCGGCCTGATCTTCGGCTTCCAGATCGTGCTGATCGCCCGTGTGCTGTTGACCGATGCCGAGACCCGCGCAGGGCGGGCCTGGCGGCTGTTGTTCGGCGGCATCGTCGCGGTCCTGGTGGTGCTGGGCCTGCGCGCGGCAGCCGCGCTATCGGGATGGGGCGAGTTCGCACAGCCGCAGAATCTCATCGCGCCGCATCCGGTGCAGATCGTTTCCTACATCGCCATCATGGCGACCGCGCTGCTCGGCTCCATCGGTTTCGTGCTGATGGTCAAGGAACGGACGGATCGCGAAATCATGCAGCTGGCGATGACCGACAGCCTCACCGGCGTGCCTAACCGGCGCGCGTTGATGGAGATGGCCGAGCACGTGGTGGACCGGCGCAACGGTTCGCCCCTGGCGCTGCTGATGATCGATGTGGATCACTTCAAGCGCATCAACGATACCCATGGGCACATGGCAGGCGATACGGTGCTGCGCCAGGTGGCTCGGCTGTTGGCGGGGCGGTTGCGTCATTGCGACATACTGGGACGTTACGGCGGCGAGGAGTTCTGTGTGATCGCGCTGGATTCCGACGCCGAAGGGGCGCTGACGCTGGCCGAATCCTTGCGGGAAGTCGTCGCATACAGGCCGCTCCTCATCGAAGACGGAGAGCTTCCGGTCACGGTAAGCATCGGGGTCGCGCATTGTCCGGCTCACAGCGTGAAGGATCTGAAAGACCTCATCACGGAGGCCGATGCCGCGCTCTACGCCGCCAAGGAGCATGGCCGCAATCGCGTGGTCAGCTTCAAGAGTTGACGCGAAACCGACGGCGCGTCGGTTATGGTCAGTTCATCGTTTTGCCGTCAATCGCCACAGTGAGGTGACCTCCGCCGCGCGAGCTGCGTGCAGCGGGTCGCTGGCATCGGAGGCGCGGGGATGGTGAGGCTTTACATCCAGCCTGCCCGCGACCTCCAGTCCCGCCGCATCGATGGCGGCAAGCAGCTCGGCGCGGGTACGCAGCCCCAGATGTTCGGCCAGGTCGGAGATGATCAGCCAGCCTTCGCCGCCCGGGTCGAGGTGCGCGGCGAGCCCGTTCAGGAAACCTTTCAGCATGCGGCTGTCCGGATCGAACACGGCGTGTTCGAGCGGCGAGCTCGGCCGCGCCGGAACCCAAGGCGGATTGCACACGACCAGTGGCGCACGCCCTTCGGGAAAGAGGTCGGCCTGCACCACATCGACGTGAGGCGAGTATCCCAGCCGTGCCAGGTTCTCGCGCGCGCATTCCAACGCGCGCCGGTCCTGGTCGGTGGCGACGATGTGCTTGATGCCGCGGCGCGCCAGCACGGCGGCCAGCACGCCCGTGCCGGTGCCGATATCGAATGCCACGGAGCGGGTCGCGGTCGGCGCGGGCAAGGGCGCGTCGTTTACCAGCTGGATGTACTCGCCGCGCGTCGGTGCGAAAACGCCGTAATGCGGGTGGATGCGCGCGCCCAGCGCGGGAATCTCCACGCCGTTCTTGCGCCATTCGTAGGCGCCGATCAGCCCCTGCAGTTCGCGCAGCGAAGCGACGTAGGGTTCCGTTCCTGCTCCGTAGGCATGGGTGCAGGCCTGGCGCACGTCGGGCGCGCGGCGCAAGGGAATGCTGTGGTCTGCATTGAACGGCAGCAGCAACATGCCCAGCGTGCGTGCGCGTTGCGATTGCGCCATGCGGTGCAGGTGAAAGGCCTCGGCGGGCGTGGCGGGAATCTTCTTGGCTTTTTGCCTGTGCGGTTTTTCCGTCGCGCGCCGCGCCATGGCCTGAAGCAATTGGCGCGCGTTGTGGAAATCGCCGCGCCACAGCAGCGCGGTTCCCTCGCAGGCCAGGCGGTAGGCGGCATCGGCGGTCATGCGGTCGTCGGCGATGAGCACGCGCTTGGGCGGCGGTGTGCCGCTTTCCGAACGCCAGCGGGCGGATTTTTCTTCGCCTTCCTCGATCCAGCTGATGATGGGATAGTCACTCATCGCGGTGCGCGGGCCGGTATCGGCAGGGGAAAGATATTCAGGTAACGCAGGTACATGTCGGCAGAAATGAAAGTGGTGCTAGAGATCAGTCAGCCCGCATTGTGTCAGGAAATGGCGCGCCGTGCCTCATGTCGGCCGGTCTGCTAGACTTCGCCGCTCATTTTTCGACATTCCCGCATTAAGCCATGACGCTAGCCTGGCAAGACGGCCTGCCTTTCTCATCGCACTTCGGCGACGTGTACTTCTCCGCCGACTCCGGCCTGGAGGAGACCCGGCATGTGTTTTTGCAGGGCAACCGACTGGCGGAACGTTTCGCCGCATTGGGCGATGGCGAAAGCTTCACCATCGGAGAGACCGGCTTCGGCACCGGCCTCAACTTCCTGTGCGCGTGGCAGTCGTTCGAGCAGGCAGCACCACCGGGCGCGAGCCTGGATTTTTTCAGCTTCGAGAAATTCCCGCTGGACGATGACGAGCTGCGCGCCGCGCTGGCGCTGTGGCCGGAACTGAAGCCGTTCGCGGACAGGCTGCTGGCGAGCTGGCGGCGGCGCGTACCGGGCTGGAACCGCTGGTCGTTCGGGCGCGTGCGCCTGACGCTGGCGATCGGCGACGTCGCCGAGGTGCTGCCGCAACTGCAGGGCGGTGTGGTGGACGCCTGGTTTCTCGACGGCTTCTCTCCCGCGAAGAATCCCGAGATGTGGAGCGAACCGGTGCTGTCGCAACTGGCGCGCGCATCGCGTGCCGGTGCCACGCTGGCGACCTATACCAGCGCGGGTTGGGTGCGGCGCGGACTGCTGCAGGCCGGATTCGACGTGGAGCGCGTGCCCGGTTTCGGGCGCAAGCGCGAGATGGTGTGCGGCACATTGACTCCCCTCTCCCCTGATGGGGAGATAACCAGCGACTTGCAAGCTTTCTTGCCTAGTCGACTGGCTAGTAGTTCTATCAGGGGCCGGGGGAGAGGGCAGGCGCCCCGAGATGCCATCGTCATCGGCGGCGGCATCGCAGGCTGTGCGGCGGCGCACGCGCTGGCGCAACGCGGCGTGCAGGTGACGTTGCTGGAGCGCGCGCCGCAATTGGCCAGCGCGGCCTCTGGCAATCCGCGCGGCATCCTGCACGCGCGCTTCGGCGCGGGCATGAACGCGCTGCACCGTTTTGTGCTGGCTTCCTATGGTCATGCGCTCGCGCTGTTCGATGAGGCGCTGCCGGTGGATGGCGGGTTGCGCGCCGAGTGCGGATTGCTGCAACTGGCTTGCAATGAGGCCGAACGGAAACGTATCTCGCGACTCGCAGAGCATGAGTGGCCCGCGCACCTGTTGCGCTTCGTCGATGCCGTGGAGGCATCGCAACTCGCGGGTGTCGAGATGGCGCATGGCGGACTGTGGTTCCTGGGCGGCGGCTGGGTCGTGCCGCCCGCGCTGTGCGCGCGACTGGCGGCCGATGCGCGCATCGAGCGTCGTTGCACTCATGCAGTGGAGTCGTTGACGCAGACGGGCGCGGGCTGGCGTGCAGCCGGGAGGGGATGGGCCGTGGAGGCCGAGGCGGTGGTGGTGTGCTGCGCGCATTCGGCGCTGGCACTGGCGCCGTTCGCGCACTTTCCGCTGACACCGGTGCGCGGTCAGGTCAGCCTGCTGCCCGCGACTGCGGCGAGCTCATCGTTGAAGTCGGTGGTTTGCGGCGACGGCTATTGCGCCCCGGCGGTGAGCGGCGTGCACGTGACCGGCGCGACCCATGCCTTCGACGACGAATCGCTCGAGGTGAGAGCGGCGGACCACGCGGACAATCTGGCGAAACTGGAATCGTTCGCACCGGAGTTGCGTGCGGCTTTGGGCGAGGTCGATGCAGAACGGCTGGGCGGCAGGGCTTCGGTGCGCTGTTCGGCACCCGGCGCGATGCCGCTGGTGGGCGAGGTTCAGCGCGGTCTGTATTGCAGCCTTGCACACGGCACGCGCGGCTTGCTTACCGCCGGATTGGCGGGAGAGGCGATCGCCGCGATGGCCTGCGGGCAACTGCCGCCGCTGCCCGCACCCGTCCTCTCGGCGCTGGCGCCGCAGCCGCGTACCGTCCGAAAGGATTAATTCGATCCGCTGTCGGGCGTCAGCAAAGCCAGCTGAGCTTCATCCAGATAACACCACTCGCCTTCCGCCAGATCCAGAGAATCGAGTCTCAATCCGCCGATCTGTGTGCGGCACAGGGCCGTGCAGTGGTTGCCCGCGGCGGCCAGCATGCGTTTCACCTGATGGTACTTGCCCTGCTCCAGCACGATCTCGATCCGGTGCGTGTCTACCATGCGGCAGGTTACCGCCGCGAGCGGCGCGGGTTCGTCGTGGAGCTTCACGCCCGCGAGCAACTGCGCGACCAGTGCCGGCGTCACCGGCTCGTGTGTGGTGGCGACGTAGAGCTTGGGTACATGGTGTTTGGGCGAGGACTGCGCGTGGATGAACGCGCCGTTGTCCGACATCAGCAGCAGGCCGGTGGTGTCGTGGTCGAGGCGGCCGACCGGCTGCACGTCGCGCAACCGGAACTGTTCCGGCAGCAGCGTCAGCACGCCGGGATGGTGGCTTGGCTTGCGCGAACATTCGTAATTGGCGGGTTTGTTCAGCGCGATATAGACGTGCTCGCGGTAGCGCCAGGGCTCGCCGTATACGGTGAATTCGAGACCGACGGTCTCGAACGCCGTGCGAGGGTCGGTGACGGTCTCGCCGCCGATCGCGACCTCTCCGTCGGCGATCAGCTCCTGGCACCACTTGCGGGTGCCGAAGCCTTGCGATTGGAGAATGCGGGGAAGGGGAAGTTTGCTCATCGGGTCGTGTCCGGATTAACCGCTTGCGGCCGTTCCACCTTGAACCAGATGGCATACAGGGCAGGCAGGTAGAACAGGGTAAGCAGGGTGGCGACCAGCAGCCCACCCATGATGACGATGGCCATCGGCCCCCAGAAGACGTTGTGCGTCAGCGGGATCATCGCCAGGATGGCGGCGGCGGCCGTCAGCATGATGGGGCGAAAACGGCGCACGGTGGATTCGACGATGGCATCCCAGCGATTCATGCCCGCCGCCGTGTCCTGCGCGATCTGGTCCAGCAGGATGACCGAGTTGCGCATGATCATGCCCGCGAGGGAGATCACCCCGAGCATCGCCACGAACCCGAACGGCACATGGAACACGAGCAGTGCGGCAGCCACGCCGATGATGCCCAGCGGCGCGGTCAGCAAGGCCATCATGACCGGCTTGAATCGTTTCAGCTGCAGCATCAGCAGCGACACGATGATGAAGCACATCATCGGCAATACTTCGAT
Organism: Gallionella sp.; assembly: GCA_035605585.1. GTDB lineage: Bacteria > Pseudomonadota > Gammaproteobacteria > Burkholderiales > Gallionellaceae > Gallionella. The sequence goes on from DASTGP010000047.1 coordinate 14,952, forward strand.
GATCGAATCCTGGGCGTTGCCGCTGTCTTCCATGGCGCCTCCCACTTCGAGGCGGTAGCCCTGCGGCAGCTTCGCGCGGATGGACGCGAGCCGCTGGTCGATCTCCATGCTGACATCCGGGGCACGCACGTCGTCCGGTACGTCGGCGCGTACGGTGACCACGGGCAGGCGGTTCATGCGCCAGATGATGCCGTCTTCATAGTCTTCGCTCACTTTGGCGAGCTGGCTGAGCGGGACGAATTTGCCGCTCTCGGTATAGATGTTCATCCGCCTCAGGTACTCCGGATTGGCGCGCTCCTCCGGCTCGGTGCGCGCGACGACCTCGATGCGGTTGCCATCCTCGCGCAGGTTGGTGATCGCCAGGCCGGAAAGCAAGGCCTGGAGGTTTCGCGAGATGTCCTGTGAGGAGAGGCCGAATTGCCGCGCCTTGTCCTGGTCGACCTCGATGTTGACGATGTGGATCTTCTCATTCGAATCGACGCTGACGTTCTTGGTGTTCTTGTTCTTCCTGACGACATCGGCGATTTCGTCGGCGATCGAACGGAGTTTTTCAGGATCGTCGCCCAGCACCCTGAATTGCACCGGATAACCCACGGGCGGGCCGTTCTCCAGTCGCGCGATGCGGATGCCCGCATCGGCATAGTCCTGGTCGAGCATCTTGCGGATGCGCTTCAGCACGGCTTCGCGTGTTTCGGTGTCGCGCGCGGTGATGACCATTTGTGCAAAATTGATGCTGGGAAGTTGCAGGTCCAGCGGCAGGTAGAATCTCGGCGTGCTGCCGCCGATATAGCTGGTGTAGTTGACGATGCCGGGATCGGCCTTCAGTTTTCCTTCCAGCTCTTCCGTCAACGCTTCGGTCGCCGCAAAGGTCGTTCCCTCCGGCAACCAGATGTCCATCAATAGCTCTGGGCGCTCGGACGGCGGGAAGAACTCCTGCTCGACCTTGCTGAATGCCAGTACTGCTGCTGCAAAGGCAGCCACGGTGAGAGCAAGCACGCTCTTCCGGTGGTCCAGGCACCACTCCACGAGTACGCGGAAGCGAGCGTAGAAGCCCTGGCGATAGTGATCCACGCTAGGCGTTTTTCGGCCATTGTCATGCAGCAGGCGGTAGCCGATGAACGGGGTGAAGATCACCGCGACCAGCCAGGAAACCAGCAGGGCGATGGTCACCACGGCGCAGATGGAGAAGGTGTATTCCCCGGCAGACGATTTCGCCAGCCCCACCGGCAGGAACGCTGCCGCGGTGATGAGTGTGCCGGTCAGCATCGGGAAGGCCGTGCTGGTATAGGCAAAGGTGGCTGCGCGCAACTTGCTCCACCCCTGTTCCATCTTCACCTTCATCATTTCCACCGCGATCATTGCATCGTCCACCAACAGGCCGAGCGCGATGATCAGCGCGCCCAGCGAGACGCGCTGCAGATCGATACCGAACAGGCGCATCAACAGGAATGTCCCTGCCAGTACCAGCGGAATGGAAAGGCCGACCACCAGCCCGGCGCGCAGGCCGAGGCTCAGGAAGCTGACCGCGAGCACGATGACGAGGGCCTCCAGCAGTGCTTGCATGAAGTCGCCGACGGATTTTTTCACCACCGCGGGCTGGTTGCTTACCCGGTGTATCTCGACCCCGGCAGGAAGCCGATGCTTGATGCGTTCGAATTCGCGGTCGATGAGACGGCCCAGCTTGGTGACGTTGCCCTGGTCGGACATCGAAATGGCCAGGCCTATGGCTTCCTTGCCCATCGTGTGCATCTTGAACGAGGCGGGATCGGCGTACGAGCGATACACATGGCACACGTCGCCGAGGCGGTAGATCTTTCCGCTCGATTTGATGCCGATGTCCTGGATGCTTTGCAACGACTTGAAGTCGCCGCTCACGCGCAAGCGCGAGATGTTGTAATCGGAGACCACTTCCCCGGCGGGCTCCATCGCATTCTGTGCCCTCAAGGCCGACGCGACCTGCAACGGATCGATGCCCAGCGCAGCCATCTTGCTGCTGGAGAATTCGATGTAGATCTTCTCGTGCCGGACGCCGATGAGGCGCACCTTGCTGACGTCTTCTATCCTCAGCAGCCCGTCGCGGATGATGCCTGCCTGTTGTGCGAGCTCGGCATTGCTGAGCGTATTCGAGGTCAGTGCGTAGATCGAGCCGTATGTCTCGCCGAAATTGTCGTTGATGACGGGATCGGGCACCCCTTCCGGCAGGGATTTTCGCAGGTCGGAAAGTTCCTTGCGCACCTGGTTCCACGAGTGTTCCGCCTCGGCAGGTGGCATGGCGTCCTTGAGTGTGACGAAGATCACCGCCTCGCCTGCCCTGGAATAGCTGCTCACGTTATCCAGCCAGGGTGTCTCCTGCAGTTTTCTCTCGACCCGGTCGGTGACTTGCTGCTCGATCTCGCGCGCGCTGGCTCCCGGCCACTGCAGCTGGATGGTCATGACCCTGAAGGTGAAGTCGGGATCTTCTTTTTGCGGCAGCTGTGTGTAGGAGAAGATGCCGGCCAGCAGCAGGGTGCACAGCGCGTAGAACACCACGGCCTGGTACTTGAGTGCCCAGGCGGAAAGGTTGAATTCCTTCGGGTGCATGGCCGGGGCGGGCGGTTGCGTTTACGCTACAAAACGCTTGGCGATCAACACGGCATTGCTGCCGCCGAAGGCGAACGAGTTGGACATCGCCGCATCGATATGCACGCCGGTCCTGCCCTGGTTAGGCACATAGTCCAGGTCGCATTCGGGGTCGGGCTGCTGCAGGTTGATGGTGGGCGGAATGGCCTGTTGTTGCAGCGCCAGTATCGCGGCCATGAACTCCACGGCACCGGTCGCCCCCATCAGATGGCCGTGCATCGACTTGGTCGAGCTGACCGGGATGTCGTGCGCATGGTCGCCGAAAACCTGTTTGATCGCCTTGGTTTCCTCGATGTCGCCGGCCAGGGTGGCGGTGCCGTGGGCATTGATGTAATGGATGTCCTGCGGCCGCAATTGCGCGTCGCGCAGGGCATTCAGGATGGTGCGGGTCTGCCCGGCGGCATCCGGTTTGGTGATGTGGCTGGAGTCGGACGAGCAATCGTAGCCCGCCAGCTCTCCATAGATCTTTGCGCCGCGACGGATGGCACGCTCGGCGCTTTCCAGCACCAGCACGGCCGCGCCTTCTCCCAGCACCAGGCCGCTGCGGTCTTTCGAGAACGGCTTGCAGGAGGCTCCGGGATCATTGGGGTCTTCGTGCGCCAGTGTTCGCAAGGCTTCCCAGGCTTTCATCGCGCCGAGTGTCAGCATCGCCTCAGCGCCACCGGCCAGCATCACGTCGGCGTAACCGTGCTTGATCTGGCGGTAGGCCTCTCCGATCGCGATCGCGGACGATGAGCAGGCGGTCGCATAGGTGATGTTGGCGCCTTGCAGGCGATATTTGATGGACAGGTGGGAAGCCGCGGCATTGTTCATGCTCAGCAACACGCTGAGCGGCTTGATGCGCGGATGGTCGCGCTTGAAAATCTCGACGTAACCGTCTTCCAGCGTGCTTGCGCCGCCCAGACAAGAGCCCATACACACGCCGGCACGAGGCTGTTCGGACTCGTCCAGGATCAACTGGGCATCCTGGACGGCCTGTTCTGCGGCGACCAGCGCAAATTGGCTGAAGCGCTCGATGCCGGTGAGCTGGATCTTGCTGAAGTGATCCGACGGGTTGAAATCCTCTACCGGCGCACCTATACGGATGGAGAGTTGGTCGACGAAGTCGTTCTGCAGGCGCTTGATGCCGGAGTGTCCGGCCAGCAAGTTGCCAAAAAACTGTTCGGGGGTATGGCCGACCGGGGAGATGATCCCCAATCCGGTAACGACGACGCGGCGGGTCATGGGAATTACTGCGCGGAACCTTTTTGTTCGGCGATCAACTTGTCCACCAGATCGGTTACGTCCTTCAGCGTCTTCAATTCGACGCGTTCGTCCGGCAACTTGATCTCGAGTTCGTCTTCGAGATTGAACATGAATTCAATCACCGACAGGGAGTCCAGGCCCAGGCTTTCCAGCGTGGCATCGGGCGTGAGGTTTTCGATCTTCAGGTCGAACTGCTTGACCATCATCTGCTGTATGGTAGGAAGAGAGCTCATGTTGCTTGGGGGTAAGGTATTTTGAAGGCACATTATACCAAGTGGAGCCAGCCTGCGCCGGGCGAAAAAAAAGCAGGGGACGTCCCCTGCTTCTGCACTCCGCTTGTTGCCGGCTTACTTCGTTGCAGCCTTATGTTTGGCGCGGGACTTCCTGGCGTGCTTTTGCTTCTTGGCAGCAGGTGTTGCGGCTTTCGCCTTTGCGGGTGCGGCGGCTTCGGCCTTGGGGGCAGCCGAGGCAGGTGCGGCATCGGCCGCAACGGCGGAGAAAGAAACGGTTGCGAAAGTTGCAGCGATCAGTGCAGACAGCAATTTGTTCATAGCAATCTCCTTATTGATTTAAGTGACGACACGACAGTGTCCCGTCGATAACGCACTCATCGAACTACCGGTTGACACACGCCGGCTAACTTTGGCGGCGAGCGTCGAGAAAGCGGACGGCCTCGCTGGCGACCAGCTCGCGGTCATTATCCACAGTGATCATGTGGTAACTGTTATGCAACAGGATGGTCTCTACCGCTTTGGAGCCGATATGCTCGGCGACGTAGCGGGCATTGCGCGGCGATGATACATCGTCTTCTTCGGCGTGGATGATGATCGCGGGGGCGATAACCTTGGGCAGCGACGGCCTGACCACCCCGATCATCCGTTCGGCTTCCTGGATGGCAGGTAGATTCAATTTGCTGGCGCCGACGATGGATGAATCCTTGTGGCTCATTTCGCGTGCGATCCATTTGCGCAATTGCTCGTTCTTCAACCCGAAAGGCTCGCGTTCGCGGTAGCTGTAAATGTAGCGGAATGGCGAGTAGTAGCCGACATAGCGCATGAACCGGTACCAGGGCATGCTCCATCCGTCGTACCACAGCGTCGTCGCCATCAAGACCAGTGCGCTCACCTCGTCGCCCAGTTCAGCGGCGATGCTCAGGGAAAGTGTGGCGCCGATACACAGGCCACCGACCGCCACGGTGGTGTGTTTCTGTTTGAGCTCGCGGAATTCGGCCAGCGCTTTCTCGTGCCAATCCTGCCAATGGGTGACCGAGCGCGGAGTGTCGCCGTGCATGAAGCCGTATCCCTGGATGTGCGGCATATGTACGGTATAACCCGCCTGGTTGAGCCTTTTGGCCACGGGAAGCAGTTCGGCAGGACTGCTTTGCAGTCCATGCAGCAACAGGATCGCGTGTTCGCCGCCATTCAATGTAACTGGGTTCATTCGTTCTCTTGAGGCTCCGCAGTTTCTGCGTCGGCCTTCGTCAGGTTGGATTGTTTCAGCATTGCCTCGCGGGTGTCCGGGGTTTCCAGGCTGATGCGTCCCAGCGTGCCGTCCCGGTAGTCCTGCAGCAGCGTCTGTGCGGCTTTTTCAAGGTCATAGTCGCCGCCCTTGAGCCGGTAGCCGCGTTTGCGGGCGATGCCATCGACCACCGCGGCGCCGTCGAGTTCCGTTACGTCGAACTTGTAGCGCGTGGCGAGCAGCGCGGGATAGCGCGCTAGCAGCACCTCGGCCAGGAAGGAGGCGACTTCTTCGTCGATCACCGCGTTGCGGCCGATGGCGTGGCTGGCGGCGAGCATGTAGCCGTCGCTGTCGTGCTCGATCTTTGGCCACATCAGTCCGGGTGTGTCGATCAGCGTCATGTGGTCGTTGAGGTCGAGGCGCTGCTGGCTCTTGGTGACGGCCGGCTCGTCGCCCACGTTGGCGACGCGGCGCTTCAGCAGCGCGTTCATCAGCGTGGACTTGCCCACGTTGGGGATGCCCATGATCATCATGCGCAGCGGCTTGAGCGGTGTGCCGCGATGCTGTGCGAGCTGCAGGCACAGTCCCGGCACCTTGGCGACGTCGCCCGGCTTCTTGCACGACAGCGCGACGGCCTTCACGCCCTTCTGCTTGTTGTAGTAGTCGATCCAGGCTTTCGTGACGGCGGGATCGGCGAGGTCGGTCTTGTTGAGGATCTTGAGGCAGGGGCGCTGGCGATGCACGCGCAGTTCCTTGATCATCGGGTTGCTTCCCGCCTCAGGCACGCGCGCATCCAGCACCTCGATGATGACATCGGCGCGCTCCATGGTCTCCGCCGCTTTTTTGCGTGCGGCAGCCATGTGTCCTGGGAACCACTGGATACTCATAAACCTGCCTGCGATTGATCGAAGGCGCGCATTCTACCCTAGAGCCTGACAAAACAGTCCCTTGCGGTTGACAGCACCAAGGCGCGCCTTGATAATCCCTGCCCATGAATTTCCTGAAAGCCATCATCCGTAAAGCAATGCCGTGCGCACACCTGCGCGCGGTATGGCGCTTTGCGCATGGTGGTCCGGAGAGTTAGCACTTAGTTTTTGCCGCAAGCAGCTTCCCGAAAAGGCCACAGACAACCTCTGTGGCCTTTTCGTTTTTGGCCGATCCCTGCCGGGTTCCGGGGATCGGTGATTCAGTTGGAGCCCTGGAGAAAATCATGTCGCTTCCGGCCGCATTTGTTTCGGTGATCCTGATCTGGTCTACCACGCCGCTCGCCATCAAATGGAGCGCGCTGGGTATCGGCCCCAGTTTCGCGGTGTTCTCGCGTATGGCGATCGGCGCGCTGCTGTGCGTCGCTTTGCTGGCGCTGCTGCGAGTGCGCATCCCGCTGCACCGCAGGGCGCGTCAGGTCTATCTCGTCAGCGGCATCTCCATGTTCGGCGCGATGGCGCTGACGTACTGGTCATCGAAGTTCGTCAGTTCCGGCATGATCTCCGTGTTGTTCGGGCTGTCGCCGCTGATCACCAGCCTCGGGGCGGCGCTGTGGCTGAAGGAAGAGTCGCTGACGAACAGCAAGCTGGCGGGGATGGTGCTGGGCGTGATCGGCTTGCTGCTGGTGTTCCGCGGCGGACTCGATCTGGGCGCCGGCGCCGGACTCGGGCTGGCGGCGCTTCTGTTTGCGGTGCTGTTGCAGTCGCTCGGACTGGTGTGGCTGAAGCGCATCGGCGACGACAGTCCGCCGCTGGCGACGACGTTCGGCTCGCTGGTTGTGGCGCTGCCCTTGTTCTTCATCTCATGGTGGCTGTCGGATGGCCATGTGCCGGAAGACTTGCCCGAGCGCTCCGTGGCGGCGACGGTCTACCTGGGGGCGGTCGGCTCGGTGCTTGGCTTCGCGCTGTACTACTACATGATCAAGCACCTGGAGGCGGGCCGCATCGCGCTGATCACGCTGATCACGCCGGTGCTGGCGCTGTTGCTGGGGCATGGGCTGAACGATGAGGCGGTGTTGCCGCAGGTGTGGTTGGGTACGGCCAGCATTCTGCTCGGCTTATGCCTCCATCGCTGGGGTACGGAATGGGCGGCTTGTCTGCCAATCAGACGCTAGCGTTCCGAAGGGAAAGTGCCGTCCACGTAGTACCAGCGCCCATTTTCCCGCACGAAGCGGCTA
>DASTGP010000060.1:0-4111 GCA_035605585.1 Gallionella sp.
GCAGCGGTACCTGGTCGGCGCTTTGCAGCGGTTCGCTGTTGGATATCCTGACGAACAGGGCGAGGTCCGTCTCACGGGTCTGGCGCAACATGAAGGTCTTCAGCGGCACGCTGCCTTTCTCGACGGCCTGGACGAAATCCATCTTGTTTTCGCTGTAGGGCAGATAGGCATCGGTATAGATCTTGTCGAATACCGGCGACATCACGAAGAAGGTGAGAAATAAGGCCAAGCCGATCAGCACTTGGTTGGGCGGCGAGGCGGGAGTGCCCAGGGCCGAACGCAACAGGCTCAGCACGATGATGATGCGGGTGAAGCCGGTCATCATCAGCAGGACCGCAGGCAAAAAGCTCAACGATGTGAGCATCAGCAGGGTTTGGATGCTCAGGCTGTAGGTTTGGCCGCCTCCCGGCGCGGGGGTGCTGGTGAAGGCGGGCAGGCCGGTTTCCGCCCATGCGGTTTGGGTAATGCCAAACAGTGCGAGCAGCAATAGCAGCAGGCTGATGAAACTACGATGCATTGCGTTTCCCTGAGGACAGCGAATTGAGCGCGGAAGAGAGCACCGCGGAGAATTTGTTGCCGGCAAGCTGTGCATCTTCCGGCGTGGCACTCGCGCTGCTGCCTTCCGGCTTTTCCAGACTGTGCAAGGTGCGTATCTGATTGGGACCAACGCCGACCACCAGCCAGGTGTCGTTCACCTCAACCAGCACGATGCGTTCGCGCTGGCCGATTGCGACACCACCCAGCACCTTGACCAGGTTGCCATGTCCCTGCTGCACCATGTTCATGCGCTTGAGCAGCCAGGCGACCAGGACGATGGCGGCCAGCACCAGCAACAGGCTGAAGATGATCTGCACGATGCTGCCGGAGCTGACGGCTGGAGGCGGCGGGGTGTAAGTGGGACGGGTACCTTCCACGGCAGCCGCCAGGGTAGGAATCACCAGCGCGACGGTGGCGAGAGTAGTTCGGAGGCCGGTACGCATTATCGGTTCAGTCGGCGCAGCCGTTCGGATGGGGTGATGATGTCCGTCAGGCGGATGCCGAGCTTGTCGTTCACCACCACGACTTCGCCCTGGGCGATCAGGAAGCCGTTGATCATCACGTCCAGCGGTTCGCCGGCCATGCCGGCCAATTCAACGACCGAGCCTTGCGCCAGTTGCAGCAGATTCTTGATCGGCATCTTGGTGCGTCCCAGTTCGACGGTCAGTTGTACCGGAATGTCCAGAATCATGTCGAGGTCGTTCTGAGACGTTGCACCTCCCGTAGAACCGAATTGCTCGAACACATGCGGTTTGGCGGGCTCCGCCGCAGGGGTTGCCGCGGCTTGTTCCGCCATCGCGGCGCCCCAATCGTCCGCGGAGATTTCATCGGAGGTGATCGTATCGTCAGGCATGATTTTCTCCTTCGTTAGTCGAGAGCATTTTTTCCACTCTCAGCGCGTATTGACTGTTGAATACCCCGTATTTGCATTCCATCACCGGGATGCCATCTACCGAGGCGGTGATGGTCTCGCCGACTTCCAGCGGAATGACGTCGCCGGCACGCATCTTCAGCACTTGTTCGAGCGTCACATTGGCGTTTCCAAGCATGGCGACCAGTTCGATGGTGGCGGACTGTACCTGTCTGGACATCAGCTGCAACCAGCGTTGATCCACCGCCAGATGGTCGCCTTGCATGGGGCTGTAGAGCAGGTCCTTGACCGGCTCGAGCATCGAGTAGGGCATGCAGACGTGGAATGCGCCGCCGTTGCCGCCCAGTTCGATGTCAAAGGTGGTCACGATGACCACTTCGTTCGGGGTGGCGACGTTGGCGAACTGCGGGTTCATTTCCGAACGCACGAACTCGAATTCCAGCGGGTGGACGGATTCCCATGCCTTGCCGTAGGTCTCGAATACGACTGCCAGCATCTTCTGGATGATGCGCTGCTCGGTCTGGGTGAACTCGCGGCCCTCCACACGGGTGTGGAAACGCCCGTCGCCGCCGAACATGTTGTCCACCACCAGGAACACCAGGTTCGGGTCGAAGATGAACAGGCCGTTGCCGCGCAGCGGCTTGGCCTGAATGATGTTGAGGTTGGTGGGGACGTGCAGGTTGCGGATGAATTCGGCGAATTTCAGCACGCGCACCGGGCCAATGGAAATTTCCGGCGTGCGGCGGATGAAATTGAACAAGCCGATGCGGAACAAACGGGCAAAACGCTCGTTGATGATTTCCATGGTGGGCATACGCCCACGCACGATGCGTTCTTGTGAAGCAAGGTTGTATGGGCGAACCCCCTCCGCGGCTTCCGGAGCCTCTTGGGGCTCATCGGATTCGCCGGTCACTCCCTTGAGCAGGGAGTCGACTTCGTCTTGTGAGAGGAATTCGCTCATTTCGCCTATTGAATGATGAATGACGTAAACAGCACATCGGCGATGCCGCCGATCGCTTTGGTCTCGGCCGGTGCGGAGGTCGGGGCGACGACAGGCGCCGGGGCCGGCACTTCAGATGCACCTTCGGCGACCGGCGCTTCGGCCGTCGCGATCGCCGGCGCCACCTTGCGCAAGCCCAGCACATATTCCACTTGAGCCTTGATCTGCTGGGCCAGCTTGTCCTTGCCCTCGAACGTGGCGAGCTCGGAAGGGCGCTTGCTTTGCAGCACCATGTTTACACGGTGCAGGATTTCCGGATTGTTCGCCTTGATCTTTTCTTCCAGTTCCGGCCGGGTCACCTTAAGAGAGATGGCGACTTGCAGGTAGCGGTCGCCGTCTTCGTGCATCAGGTTGGCGGTAAACGTGCCCAGTTCGACGAACTTCGGCGGCGCTTCTTCGATGTGTGCCGCAACTTCGCCAGCTTCGCCTGTCGGAGGATGAGCCGGTTTCAGCAGCAAGAATGCAGCCGCACCGCCACCTATCAGCAGCACCACGGCTGCGATAATGATGATGAGCATCTTCTTGCCCTTCTTCGGTGCCTCTTCTTGCGGAGCAGCTGGTTTTGCGGCTTTGGACATGTTCGATTCCTCGTCGATGGTTGGATTATGGGAAAAAATCAGTGCGAATGATAACCCGATTAACGTTGGAATTCCCCATTAACTTAAGCTTTTGCCGCCACTCGGGGGCGGCATGCGCTCAAGCGAAAGTGTCCACCATCCCGTTGTGGCGACGCACGGTTGCAACCTGCGCCGCGGCCATCGATGCTCCTTCAAATTGTGGGCCGTCGTTGCCACCGCCGTGCTGAGCTGTTGGGCCGGAGCCTTGGCCCGAGAATCCTTGTGCATCGCGGTCGCGAGGCGACTGATCGCTGACAGTCGCATTGCCCAGCATGATGCCGTTATCGGCCAGCATTTCACGGAGCTTAGGCAGGGCGCTTTCCACCGCCTCGCGTACCGCGCCATGTGGCGAGGTGAACAGCGCGGTCGCCTGGTTGTCGGAAATCTTCAATACCACGTCCAGCGGCCCCAGATCCGGCGGGTTCAGGTGCAGTTCGGCGACCTGGTTTTGCTGGGTGCTCATCCAGCTGATTTTTTGCGAAAACTCGTCCGACCATCCGCTGTTGCCCACCGGTGTGGAGATGGTCTGCGGGTTGTCGCCGGCCTTGTTTGCCTGCAAGTTGGGCATGGCGGCGGCGAGTGCCGATGGCGCGATCGTTTGGGCCGCGTTGGCCGCGGCAGGTGTCGCCGGGCTGGCAGGCAACTCCGCCTGCTTAACCAAATCCTGGGTCAATGCGTCCGGAGCGATTGGCTGGCTGGCTACGGTTATATCTGTTTTGCCCAATGATATGTTCGCCTGGGGGGCTGGCTGTGCGTCGCCACGAGCAGCTGCTTTGAGCAATGCGACGTCGGGCGCTGCCGCATTGCCCTTGCCGACGGACGGAAGCGTTGTGCTGGCCGCCGCATCCTGAGTGACGGGAGTACGTATCTCCTGAGGGATCTGCAGCAGCATGGCCATCACCGAGTTCGCCGCATCGCTTGGCGTACCGGCATCGGTCGCTGCGGGATCCTTTGTATCCTTGCCGTCCGCGGCATTTGCAGCGATGGAAATTTGCGCCAGGTTCGTCAGAGCGGAGGCATTTCCGCCGATTTGTCGCGCGAGCATGGCGGCGAACGGGTCGGCAGCCCCTGCTCCCGCTGCAGCCT
>DASTGP010000064.1:0-2936 GCA_035605585.1 Gallionella sp.
CAGCCTGTCGGTTGATCTTTTGGATGAACTGAAGGAAACGGCTGCTCCGGGCTTTGCAATGCTAGACGACACCTGTCAACGCCGGAGAGAAGATGCATCGGCGCGCCGGGGTAAAAATGCATCACGGGGGCAGCCAAGTTAGCGCGACGCCGAATGCAGCTTTCCGGTTCGATCAAAGAGCCTGCTTTCCCGTCCCGACCTGGCGACTGCTGGCGACGGCGCGCAGCGTAGGGGATGGGAGGAGCGGAGCCACGCGCAGCACCGCGAGCATGGCGAGCACCGGACCTTCCCCGCAGCGAGCACCGTGGCATGCTGAACGCCAGTCGGTTTAGGTCCGACGCTGGCGCTGCTTGCTCTGTTTGAGGCGATAGCTGTCGCCGTTCATTTCCAGGATGTGGACGTGGTGGGTCAGTCGATCGAGCAGCGCGCCGGTCAACCGCTCGGAGCCGAACACGCCGGTCCACTCGTCGAACGGCAGATTGCTGGTGACGATGGTCGAGGCGCGCTCGTAACGCTGGCTGAAGATCTCGAACAAGAGTTCTGCGCCGATGGTTGACAGGGGCACGTAGCCGAGTTCGTCGATGATCAGCAGCTTGTAGGCCGCCAGCTGACGTTGCAGGCGGAGTAGTCGCTTCTCGTCCCGGGCCTCGATTAACTCGTGGACCATGGCGGCCGCGGCGATAAAGCCGACCGACAAGCCTTTCTGGCAGGCGGCCAGCCCCAATCCAAGAACGATGTGGGTCTTCCCTGTGCCGCTGTTGCCGACGGCGATCACGTTGTCTCGGCGAGCAATGTATTCGCAGCGGGCCAACTCCAGCACCAATGTCTTGTTAAGCGATGGGATCGCCGTGAAGTCGAAACTGTCGAGGCTTTTCACCGTCGGGAATCGTGCCTCCTTGATGCGCCGCTCGACCATCCGCCGTTCCCGCTCGATCAGTTCGAGTTCAGTCAGGCGCAACAGGTAGCGAGGATAGTCGACGCCTTCGGCGGCGCATTGCTGGGCAAGCTTGTCGTACTCGCGGAGGAACGTCGGCAGCCTGAGTGCCTTGAGGTGATGAGCGAGCAGCAGCTGCGGCGTGTCGTTCATGACGCACCCCCAGCTAGAAGGCCAAGATAGGCCTTGGCCGAAGTCGTCGCCACCATTGCCCGCGGAAGGTAGGGGTAGACCGTCAAGTCGAGCCGCGGTGGCCGGCGCTCGATCCGGCACAACACCAGATGCTTGACCGCGTCAAAGCCGATAGCGCCGCGGGCAATAGCCTCTCTGACACCGGCCAGCACATCCTCGGGATGGAATACCTCCAGCAGCCGCAAGACCTGGACAAACTCGCGTTTGCCGCGCTTGGCCATGCGAGCCTCGATCAGGCGACGCAGCGTGGCAAATTCCTCGGGCAGGTCCCAGCCGACCAGCGGCGCGGCCTGGTCGAGAGCACCGATCTTCTGTTCGAGCAAGGCCAGGTAATGCAGCGGGTTGAACACGAAGTCGTCGCGCTCGTAGGAGCGCGGATGACGGGCGATCACCTCGGCCCCACAGGAGATCACCACCTCGTGGACGTAGCCGCGGATCACAACGTCACGGTGCCCGTAAGCAGTTGGCACCGAATAGTCGCTGCCGCGATAGCGCACCAGTAATTGCGAGCTGACCCGGCCTGTCCTCTTCTCACAGGCGTCGTAAGGCGTTGGCGGCAACGAGTGGAACGCTTGCAGATCCCGAACCAGCCGTTCGCCGATCGTCTCGTCGTGACCACGCAGCCGAGCGCCGAGCCGGCGGCGACACCCCTCAAGCAATTGTTCATTCAACGCTCGCAAGCTGACCGCCCGCGGCACCGGTACCAGCAGGTTCCGCCGGATCCAGCCGATCAGTCCCTCGACTTTGCCTTTGTCGTTGCCTTTCCCGGGACGGCCGAAGCGGTCGGCAAACACGTAATGCGACTGCAACTCGCTGAACACCCGCGTTCGCTGCCGCACCCCATCGCCCAGGATCCGCGCCACCGCCAGTGTCGTGTTGTCGTACAGGATCGTGCGCGGCACTTTGCCGAAGAATTCGAACGCGGCGTTGTGCCCGTCACAGAACGCTTCGGCGGTCTCCGCCAGATAGGCTCGCACAAAGCAAGCGTCGCTGTGCGGCAAGTCCATCGCAAAAAAGTGGATCTTGCATGCGCCCCCGGCGATCTCCGCCTGCGCCTCACCAAAATCAACCTGCGCATGCCCAGGATCGTGCCGCAGCGGAACGAAAACCTCGCGCCGCCCCAGCCGCCGGGCCAGCACGTAGTCCTTAACGATGGTGATCCCTCCGGAGTAGCCGTGCTCGTCGCGAAGACGTTCGAAAATCCGCTTCGAGGTATGCCGCTGCTTCCGCGGACGACCCTCATCCTCCACCACGATACTGTCGATGATCCCGGTGAACGGATCCAGCTTTGGGCGCGCCGGCCGCCGGCTTCGCCGATACCCCGGCGGCACCGAAAATGCCAGCATCTTGGCTACCGTCCGCGGGTCGATCCCATAACGCCGCGCCGCTTCCCGCCGGCTCACGCCCTCGATCTGAACCGCATAACGAACCTGAGCATAGAGCTCCACGCCCTTCATCCCCCGGCCCCTGTCGCTCGCCGACAAAGGCCTTCTGCTGCCGGATTTTTATTCCGGCGCAACCGGACAACCCGGCCACTTCAGTGAGGGATTTTTGCTCCGGCGCTTACAGCATCGGCATCGTCGGCGATTCAGCCCCGTCGATTTGACAACATCGGCAAGACGACCTATGGCCTCTTGATGGTCGGTTGGCCAGCACTCAACCGTTCTTTCAATTCCTGCGTCTTTTGCCGCAGGTCATCGTCGCTGAACTTCTCCAGTAGCGGCTCAAGGCGCTTAACAGCCTGCAAACGGACTTGCATGGCGGGGCTCGGCCTCACTCGTTTATGGTCTCTTTCCTGGGGCATGTATTC
>DASTGP010000089.1:0-2622 GCA_035605585.1 Gallionella sp.
CGACGGCCGCAACGTGCGCATCGATTACCGATGGGGCGGGGACGATGCCGATCGCATTCGAAGCTCCGCTCTGGAGCTGGTAGCGCTTGAACCAGACGTCATTGTTGCTGTCGCAAGTTCGATTATGGGGGCGCTTCAGCAGGCAACACACACCATACCGATCGTGTTTGCGAACATCACCGATCCTGTCGGCGCCGGTTTCGTCGATAGCCTCGCACGGCCGGGCGGAAACATCACCGGCTTCGCCTTATTTGAATATGGTCTCGCTGGAAAATGGTTGGGGCTTCTCAAGCAAATAGCGCCGTCAGTAACAAGAGCGGCAATCATTCGCGATTCCAAAACAGCTGCCGGTATCGGCCAATGGGCCGTGATCCAAGCAATGGCGCCATCGATGGGGATTGAGCTAAGCCTGATCAATATTCGCGACGCTGGTCAGATAGAGTCCGACATTGCGGCGTTCGCGCGTCTACCCAACGGTGGTCTGATCGTGACAGCAAACCCATTGGCGACCCAACATCGGGAGCTAATCATTCGACTTGCAAGAGATCATAAGTTGCCCGCAGTCTACTTCGAACGCTACTTCGTCAGCGGCGGTGGTTTGATCTCCTATGGGCCTCATATGGTCGACCAGTTCCGGCGCGCAGCCGCCTATGTCGACCGTATACTCAAGGGCGAGAAGCCCGCAAATCTCCCCGTGCAAGACCCAACCAAATATGAGTTGGCGGTCAACCTGAAAACTGCCAAGGCATTGGGCATTACCGTGCCGCCGGCGCTTTTAGCCAGTGCCGACGAGGTGATCGAATAGGGCTTTTTGCTGCGGTGCATGAGTCTGGACGTGGCCCGTTTGAGACATTCCAGCGAACGCTGAAAATGTCTGTTTATCGGGGTACAGCGGAAGTGAGCCGACGAAGCCTAAATCGACGCAAATGACCCAGGTTGTGTAAAAACGCGTCGTCGGATTTGATTTTCGCGATATGATTCCTGCGCGATTTGCGGGGGATCGGATGAGACGCTTCGTTGAGGGCACTGATCGGGGGCAGAGCACGCTATTTCCTGAATGCCTGGGAGACTGGATCAGCGAGGACAATCCGGTTCGGGTGATCGATGTTTTTGTGGATGAACTCGATCTTGCCGAGCTTGGGTTCGACGGTGTCGAGCCCGAGGTGACCGGCCGACCCTCTTATCATCCATCCGTCCTGCTGAAGCTCTACATTTACGGCTATCTCAATCGGATCCAGTCGAGTCGCCGGCTTGAGCGCGAGGCTGGGCGCAACGTCGAGGTGATGTGGCTGACGGGACGTTTGGCTCCAGATCACAAGACGATTGCCGATTTCCGCAAGGACAATGGCACCGCCATCCGCAAAGTGTGCGCACGCTTCGTTGCGCTGTGCCGCATGATGGGCTTGCTTACGCAAGCCAGTGTCGCCATTGACGGCAGCAAGTTCAAGGCGGTCAACAATCGCGACAAGAACTTCACGCGCGCCAAGATGGACCGGCGCATGGCGCAGATTGAGGAGAGTGTCGCGCGCTATTTGCAGCAGCTCGACACCGCCGACCGGCAGGAGCCGTCCGAGACACTCAAAACCAAGACGAGCCACCTGAAGGAGAAGATTGCGAAGCTGAAGGAGCAGATGCAGCGTCTCGAGGTTCTCAGGGTGCAAATGCTCGCCACTCCGGATCAGCAGATATCGCTGACGGATCCCGATTCTCGCTCGATGGCGACGAGCGGGCGCGGCTCCGGTGTTGTCGGCTACAATGTTCAGGTCGCCGTCGACACCGCAAATCATCTGATTATCACCCATGAGGTGACCAACGTCGGGACTGATCGATCGCAGCTCTCGGCCGTGGCGAAGCAGGCCAAGGCGACGTTGGAAGCGGAGAACCTCGATGCAGTCGCCGACCGCGGCTACTTCAGCAGCGAGCAGATCCTGGCCTGCGAAAAAGCAGGCATTACGGTCACGCTGCCAAAGCCCATGACCTCGCACTCAAAGGCGGAAGGACGCTTCGGCAAGCAGGACTTCCGCTACCTCGTGGCGGAGGACGTTTACGTTTGTCCTGCGGGTGAAACGCTCACCTACTCCTTCACAACCAAGGAAAATGGATTGGTCCTGTACCGCTACTCGACCAATGCTTGCCAGAGCTGCGTCATCAAGAACAGCTGCACCATAGGCAAGGAGCGCCGGATCACCCGTTGGGAGCATGAGCATCTTCTTGAGGCAGTACAGCGCCGGCTCGACGCGCATCCGGAGAAGATGCGCCAGCGGCGGGAAACGGTCGAGCATCCCTTCGGCACGATCAAAGCCCGGATGGGTGCAACCCACTTCCTGATGAAGACGCTGCCACGGGTTGCCGCCGAGATGGCGTTGCACGTACTGGCTTATAATATGACGCGCGTCGTGAACATCATGGGCACCAAACCGCTAATAGCGGCGATGACGGCGTAGCTGCCGCCCACATCCGTCCGTCGGCTGTTGCGGAACCGCCGGGACGGCCGACGGCGTCAATGCTACCGCCAGCGCGTTTTTGCACGACCAAGACCCGAAGCAGCCCGAACGCCGTTGAAGCATGACGTGGCCGTCCGTTTGCGGCGCAATTGCTTCTTGCTCGCGCAAACAAAATAGC
>DASTGP010000096.1:0-23373 GCA_035605585.1 Gallionella sp.
GATTCATCGCGCCCGAATCTGTTCACGTATCGATCAGGGCGCGATGAATCGCGCCCCTACAAATATCAATCCTTTGCCAGCGCCGTGCGCTGCATCTCGACCAGTTGCGAGATGCCGTTCTTCGCCAGTTCGAGCAGCGTATCCATTTCCTCGCGCGAGAAGGGATGGCCTTCGGCCGTGCCCTGCACTTCGACGAAGTGGCCGCTCCCCAGCATCACCACGTTCATGTCGGTATCGCAGGCGGAGTCTTCGTCGTAGTCGAGGTCGAGCACAGGCGTGCCTTCGTAGATGCCGACCGAGATGGCCGCGACGAAATCCTTGAGCGGGTTCTCCTTTACCAGCCCTTTGCCCATCAAGCCGGTCACCGCATCGTGCAGCGCGACGAAAGCGCCGGTGATGCTGGCGGTGCGCGTGCCCCCGTCGGCCTGGATCACGTCGCAGTCGAGCTGGATGGTGCGCTCGCCGAGCTTGCCGAGATCGACCACGGCGCGCAGGCTGCGGCCGATCAGGCGCTGGATCTCCTGCGTACGGCCGGACTGCTTGCCCTTGGCGGCCTCGCGCGGCATGCGGCTACCTGTGGAACGCGGCAGCATGCCGTATTCGGCAGTGACCCAACCCTCGCCGCTGCCCTTCTTGTGCGGCGGGACCTTCTCGTCGACGCTGGCGGTGCAGATGACCTTGGTGTCGCCGCACTCGATCAGTACCGAGCCTTCGGCGTGTTTGGTGTAGTTGCGGGTGATACGGATGGAACGAAGCTGGTTCGGCTGCCTGGAACTTGGACGCATGGTGACTACTCGTGAAAAGAAAAATTATTGGATCTCGAGGACCCGGCTGACGGGCTCGACGGTATCGTGGGCCGCTTCCGCGCCGCCCCAGCGCACCGCGAGGCCGGTCACGTTGTCGGAACGGCCGCGTTCGCGCTCGAGCGCGCGCGCGACCAGGCCGTCCAGCACGTCGGCAACCGGGCTGGCAACGAATGCCTTGGCCAGTTCATCGTCGGTGAACGGGCTCCATAGCCCGTCGCTGCCGAGCAGCAGCACGTCGCCGGATTGCAGCTCGACCGGGCCGCCGGGCTCCATGTAGAACATGTCCTCGATGCCGCCTAGGCAGTTGGTGATCTGGTTGCGTTGCGGGTGGATGCGCGCCTCTTCGGCGGAGATCATGCCCCATTCGAGCCATTGGCTGACCATCGAATGGTCGCGCGTCCTGGCATGCACCGCACTGTCGCGCAGCAGGTACAAGCGCGAGTCGCCTGCATGTCCCCAGTACAGGTTGCCGTCCTGGATCACCGCCGCCACACAGGTCGTGCCGGGAAAGGCCTGGTCCTTGTCGAGCGGGAACTTCATGATGCCCTCGTGGGCAAGGCGCATGGTGTCGGCAATGAAACCCGGCGGGTTGTCGAGGCGTTGCCGCGCATGCCGATCGAAAGCGTTGATGAAAGTCTCGATAGCCAGAGCTGCCGCCAACTCACCGTGCAGATGCCCGCCCATACCGTCCGCCAGCACGAGCAGCAACGTGTCGTTGCTGTAGGCATAGGCCACACGATCCTGATTGTATTTGCGGTTGCCGATGTGGCTGGCCTGGTGTATCGAGAAGTTCATGGGACGCAATCGTAATATAATGCGCCCCCTGAGCACAGTCCTTTATTTGAAAGCCCCTACAATGATCTTGAGCATGACCGGCTACGCCGCGGCCAGCGCGGAGCTCGACAGCGGTTCGCTGACGCTGGAACTGCGCGCCGTCAACTCCCGCTACCTGGACCTCCAGTTCCGCATGCTGGACGAGTTACGCGTCTTCGAGGGGGCGATGCGCGAGGCGATCAGTGCCCAGTTGCAGCGAGGCAAGGTGGAATGCCGCGTCAACTATGCCGCGCGTTCCGCGCAGAGCGGCGCCGCCCTGAACCGCGACCTGCTGCTGCAACTCGCCGCCTGGAACAAGGAAGTGCAGGACGTACTGCCGGAAGCCCGCCCCCTGAGCGTAGCCGATGTGCTGCGCTGGAACGGCGTGCTGGAGACGCCCACCGCCTCGGCGGACGAGCTGCGCACCGCCCTGCTCGACCTGCTGCAGGAAGCGCTGCAGGAATTCTCCGCTTCGCGCGCCCGCGAAGGCGAAAAGCTGAAGGACTTCCTGCTGCAGCGCGTGGAAAAGATCGAGGCGCTGCGCGAGGGCGTGATACCGCATGTCCCCGCCGCCATCGCCGCCTACGAACAAAAGCTCATCGCGCGCCTGCGCGAGGCGATGCAGAATGCCGAGGACGAGCGCATCCGCCAGGAGATCACGCTGTTCGCAAACAAGATCGACGTGGATGAGGAGCTGTCGAGGCTCGCCAGCCACCTGACCGAGATGCGCCGCATCCTCACGCAGGGCGGCGCGGTGGGCAAGCGGCTGGATTTCCTGATGCAGGAACTGAACCGCGAGGCCAACACGCTCGGCTCGAAATCGGTGGATGCCGAAGTGTCGCGCAGCGCGATGGAGATGAAGATCCTCATCGAGCAGATGCGCGAGCAAATTCAAAACCTGGAGTAAATCATGTCGGGAAGTCTATTCATCGTCAGCGCGCCGTCCGGTGCAGGCAAAACCAGCCTGGTGCACGCGCTGCTCAACATCAATCCGCAGATCGACCTGTCGGTCTCCTACACCACGCGCAACCCGCGCCCCGGCGAAGTGGACGGCGAGGCCTACCATTTCGTCAATCGCGACACCTTCATGTCGATGGCGAAGCGCGGCGAGTTCCTCGAAAGCGCGGAAGTCTACGGCAATTTCTATGGCACCTCGCAGACATGGATCAGCGAGCAGATCGCCCAGGGGCGTGACATCCTGCTGGAGATCGACTGGCAAGGCGCGGCGCAGGTGCGCAAGCTGTTCCCGGAGAGCGTCAGCATCTTCATCCTGCCGCCTTCTCTGGAAGCGCTGGAGCAACGCCTGAAAGGCCGCGGCAAGGACAACGACGAGGTGATCGCCAAGCGCCTGGCGGCGGTGCGCGAGGATGTCGCCCATGTTGCCGAATTCGACTATGTTATTATTAACGACAATCTGAACGAGGCTTTACGCGAGCTCAACGCGGTGGTGCTTTCCGCCCGACTGAGGGGCACGCGGCAACTCGCCCGGCATCAGGACTTGATCAACCAGCTACAGCATCCGGAGTAAATCATGGCACGCATCACCGTTGAAGAATGTCTCACACAGATCCCTAACCGCTTCGAACTGACCCTGGCCGCCGCCTACCGTGCGCGCCAGCTGGCCAACGGCGCGGCGTACCTGGTTGAAGACACCAAGAACAAGCCCTCCGTCGTCGCCTTGCGCGAGATCAGCGAAGGCAAGGTGGGCAAGGAAATCCTCAACCGCGGTCAGGCTTGAACCGGCCGGAAGTAACGATGAATGGCAGACGCCGACCTACTACTCGAGGAAGTCTCCGCCTACCTTAAGCCGCAGGACGTCGACCACGTCCGTGAGGCGATCGAATTCAGCCGGGCCGCGCACCAGGGGCAACTGCGCAAGTCCGGCGATCCGTACGTCACCCATCCAATCGCCGTCGCACGCATCCTGACGCTGTTGCACATCGATGTGCAGGCGATCGTCGCCGCATTGCTGCACGATGTGGTGGAGGACACCGAGATCACCCTCGACCAGCTTGCCGACAAATTCGGCAAGCCGGTCGCCGAACTGGTCGACGGTCTCTCCAAGCTGGACCGCCTCCAGTTCGAGACGCGCGAGGACGCGCAAGCGGAGAACTTCCGCAAGATGCTGATGGCGATGGCGCGCGACGTGCGCGTCATCCTCATCAAGCTGGCGGACCGGCTGCACAACATGCGCACGCTGGAATCCATGTCGCGCGAGAAATGCGAACGCATCGCGCGCGAGACCATGGAGATCTACGCGCCCATCGCCAACCGCCTCGGCCTGAATGACATCTACCACGAGCTGGAGGACCTGAGCTTCAAGCACCTGCACCCCAACCGCTACGCGGTTCTGGCCAAGGCGCTCAAGGTCGCGCGCGGCAACCGCCGCGAAGTGGTCGGCAAGATCCTCGATGCGATCCGCCTGCGTCTGGACGAGCAGCATATCCATTCGGACGTCTCGGGCCGCGAAAAAAACATCTACAGCATCTACAAGAAGATGCTGAGCAAATCTCTGGCCTTCGCCGAGGTGCTCGATATCTACGGTTTCCGCGTGCTGGTGGACGACGTCCCGTCCTGCTACCTGGCGCTGGGTGCTCTGCACGGGCTGTACAAGCCGATCCCGGGGAAGTTCAAGGACTACATCGCCATCCCCAAGGTGAATGGCTACCAGTCCCTGCATACCACGCTGTTCGGCCCGTTCGGCACGCCCATCGAGGTCCAGATCCGCACCCACGAGATGCACCGCATCGCCGATGCCGGCGTGGCCTCGCACTGGCTATACAAGAGTGGTCACACCAAGATCAACGACTTGCACAAAAAGACCCACCAATGGCTGCAGGAGCTGCTGGAGAGCCTGAGCCAGAGCAGCGACTCCGCAGAATTCCTGGAGCACCTCAAGGTCGACCTGTTCCCCGACGAAGTTTACGTGTTCACTCCCAAGGGCAAGATCATGTCGTTGCCGCGCGGCGCGACCGCGGTGGACTTCGCCTACAACGTGCACACCGATATCGGCAACCGCTGTATCGCGGTCAAGGTCAACCACGAACTGGTACCCCTGCGCACCGAACTGCGCAACGGTGACCGCATCGAAGTCATCACCGCGCCCCACGCGAAGCCCAATCCGGCATGGCTCACTTACGTCACTACCAGCAAGGCGCGCAGCCAGATCCGACATTTCCTCAAAACCATGCAGTCCGGCGAGTCCGCCCAGCTCGGCGAACGCCTGCTCAACCAGGCGCTGCACACGCTCGGCGTCAAGCCGCAGGATATGGACGAGGCCCACTGGAACAAGCTGCTTAAGGAAACCGGGGTCAAGAGCAAACTGGACATGCTCGCCGATATCGGCCTCGGCCGCCGCCTCAACATGGTGGTGGCGCGCCAACTCGCCAACGTCGGCGAACCAGTGCCGGCCGAACCATCACACCATGCCGC
The DNA here is from genome assembly GCA_035605585.1 of Gallionella sp. Lineage (GTDB taxonomy): Bacteria > Pseudomonadota > Gammaproteobacteria > Burkholderiales > Gallionellaceae > Gallionella. The sequence goes on from DASTGP010000096.1 coordinate 5,052, forward strand.
CATCACCATCCACGGCACCGAGGGCATGGCGGTGCAGTTCGCCAAGTGCTGCCGTCCCATCCCCGGCGACCCGATCATCGGCATCATCAAGAGCGGCCAGGGACTGGTGGTGCACACACACGACTGCCCCACGCTGCGTGGCCGCAGCGCCAGCGAACAATGGCTCGACGTCGTGTGGGCCAAGAACATCAACCGTACCTTCGAGATCAGCATCAAGCTCATGGTCGCGAACCAGCGCGGCGTGCTGGCCAAGGTCGCCGCGGCCATCGCCGACGCCGAATCCAACATCAGCAATGTGAATTTCGTCAGCGAGGGCGAATACACCGCGCTGTACTTCACCCTGGAAGTGAACAACCGTGTCCACCTCGCCAACGTCATGCGCAGCCTGCGCAAGATTCCGGAAGTGGTTCGCATCATCCGCGTGAAGAACGCGGGGTAGCGCGCCAACTCGCGCACTGGCGTTCACCCCATATCGAACAGCAGCACTTCGGCCTCATCGGCCTTCTCAATCGAGACCCGCTGCTCGTCGCTGTACATCAGCGCATCTCCGGCGTTGAAGCGTTGCCCGTTCACCGTCAGCGAACCGTGTGCGACGTGCAGGTAGATCTTGCGCCCGACGGAGACGGGATAGTCCAGCGTCACATCACCGTCCAGCAACGCCGCCGACAGGCGCACATCCTGATGGATTTGCAGCGAATCTTGCGCCGCGTCGGGTGACACCAGCAGACACCAGCGTCCGCGCTTCGCCTCATCGGGAAATAGCTTCTGCCAATAGCCCGGCGTGAGTCCCTGCTCGTTTGGAACGATCCAGATCTGCAGGAGGTGCACCGGCTCGTCGTCCGAGGGATTGAACTCGCTGTGCATCACGCCGCGGCCTGCGCGCATCAGCTGTATCTCTCCGGGGCGGATGTCCCCGCCGTGGCCCATGCTGTCGCGATGGCGAAGCCTGCCCGAGAGGACGTAGGTGATGATCTCCATGTCGCGGTGACCGTGGGTGTCGAAACCGGTATCGGGCTGCACGATGTCTTCGTTGATGACGCGCAGCGGGCCAAAGTGCACATGCGCGGGATCGTAGTAATCGGCAAAGGAGAAGCTGTGCCAGCTCTCCAGCCAGCCGTGTTGAGCGTGACTGCGCTCGTTCGCCTTACGCAGGGTAATCATGTTCGCCTCCTATGGAGTATCCCTCACAGGCGGGGCAAAACAGGTTTAGTCGCCGATCCCGCCAAATTTTCTCAGCAGCCCGAGCATCGCCGACGCCTTGTCCAGCGTCTCCTGGTACTCGGCCTCGCATTGCGAGTCGGCAACAATGCCACCGCCGGCCCAGCACCTGATTCGACCACTGGAATAGACCATTGTTCGAATGGCGATGTTGGTATCCATGTTTCCGTCGAATCCGATGTACCCGACCGCACCGCAATACACCCCGCGGCGGTGCGGTTCGAGCTGTTCGATGATCTCCATGGCGCGCTGTTTTGGGGCTCCGGTGATGGAGCCTCCTGGGAAACAGTCGCGCAGCAGGTCGAGCGCGTCGTGCCCCTGTGCCAATTCACCTTCCACCGTGCTCACCAGATGATGCACATTGGCATAACTCTCCACTTCGAACAGCTTGGGTACGCGCACCGAGCCGGGTACGCAACTCTTGCCGAGGTCGTTGCGCAACAGGTCGACGATCATCAGGTTCTCGGCGCGATCCTTGGGATGGTGACGCAGTTCATCGGCAAGCTGGCGGTCACTCCCGGCATCGCCGCCGCGCGGCCGCGTGCCCTTGATCGGCTTGGTCTCCACGTGTCCGGCACGGACGCTGAGGAAACGTTCCGGCGAGACACACAGTATCTGCGCCTGTGGCAGGTTGAGGAACGCGGAGTACGGCGCAGGACTAAGCTGGCGCAACTCGAGGTAAGCATCGAAAGCGTCGCCTTCGGCCGCGGCGCTGAAACGCTGTGCCAGATTGATCTGATAGCAGTCGCCCGCCTGCAGATAGCCCTGCACAGCATCGAACGCAGCCCGGTACGAGCGGCGAGTGAAATTGGATTCGATCCTGCCGCGCACGCAAAAGGTATCCGGCAGCGCTGGCGCTTCACCTTGCAGGCGGTGCAGCAAACTCGGCAGCAGGGCCTCAGTCTCGGCATAGCGTCGGTGCGATACCAGTTTCGCCGTGCGCGCCTGATGGTCCAACACCAGCGCCCAATCGTAGAGACCGACGGCCATCAGCGGCATCCGCTCAGCGTCCTCGGCAACGTCTGGCAGGTGCATCATGCACCGGGCGAGATCGTAGCTCCAATAACCCAGAGCCCCACCCGCGAATGGAATACCTTCCACTTGCGCAAGCGGCGTGCCCAAGTGTTCGCGCAGCAGTGCGAAAGGATCGCCACATGTCCCGGCTTCCAGCACGGCGGTGAGTTGCGGCGCGGCGGTAAAAATGTCGTAACGTGCCATGCCGCCGCTATCCAGCCACACCGCCCAAGGCAGGTCTGCAATCGCAGCGAAGTAACCGCTGGCGTCGCTTCGATAGGAAAGTTCGGCGCAATAGAAGCTCATCGTTCAATCGGGGATAATGTCGGTACTTATTTTCTGGAGTTCGTCATGACCACCATCGTCGCAGTCAGAAAGAACGGCGTCGCCGCGATTGCCGCCGACACACTGACCACCTTCGGCAACACGCGCCTGCCTTCGCACCTCGATGCCTCGCACGACAAGATTCTGCGCATCGGCGAGAGCTATGTCGGCGTGTGCGGCAGCGCGGCCCATCATCTGGTGCTGGCGAACCTGCTGGCGAAAACACCGGACGTGCAGCTTAACAGCAAGGCGGAGATTTTTGAAACCTTTCGCAGACTCCACCCCATCCTCAAGGAAGAGTGTTTCCTGAACCCCAAAGAGGACGAAGAAGATCCTTACGAGTCGAGCCAGATCACTGCGCTGATTGCCAATGCCCACGGCATCTTCGGCATCTATTCGATGCGCGAGGTGTTCGAATACACACAGTTCTGGGCCATCGGTTCCGGCCACGAGTTCGCGCTTGGTGCACTGCACCAAGCCTATCCGCGCTACGACAATGCCGCGGAGATCGCCCGCGCCGGCGTGGAGGCCGGCATCGCGCTGGATAAGAACAGTGCCGCGCCTGTCACCTTGTACAGTGTCGCGCTAAAGAGTTAGCGTGCCTTTGGCAGGCGCTGCCTCTCGGCGCGTGCCAAAGTCTTTTCGTTGGCAATCTTCTGCAGCCAGTCTCGAATCAGCGGCAGGGCTGCAATTGCGGCCTCTTCACCATTCCTGATCAACCGTTGCTTGCTGGCCACGTCAATTTCGGGCGTTTGCCCGATGGCGGGACGGATGACGATCTGGGCTGCCTCCAGCTCGCGCGCCAGAATGGACTGACGCATGATGCGGATGCTCTGCGTAAGTGTATCGATAACATCTGCCGGCATCGGGTTGTCCTTGGGCTGCTGTGAGATATCCACCGCAATCACGATGTCCGCCCCCATCTCGCGCGCCACGCTGACTGGAACAGGCTTCTTCAAGTCGCCATCCACGTACTCTTCGCCGCCGATCATCACTGGGAGGAATACACCCGGGATGCTGCTCGATGCGCGCACTGCCATCCCGGTGTTGCCGCGGTTGAAAGCCACGGCATTGCCGCTGCCGAGCTGAGTGGCGATCGCGACGAAGGGCTTATCGAGCTGTTCGATGGAGCGATTCTTCAGCGCCTTGTTGACGAAGTCCTGCAGCAGCTCGCCACGGATATAGCCGCGTTTGGACAGTTCGAAGTCGTCGAGCTGCGCTTGGTCGAGCGTGAGTGCCAAGCGCTCCAGTGCATCGCCCTTATAGCCGCCCGCATACAAAGCCCCCACCACGCTGCCCGCGCTGGTACCCACGACGATATCGACACCGATGCCGTTCGCCTCCAGCGCCTTGATCACTCCGACATGGGCAAAGCCACGTTCGCCGCCACTCCCCAGCGCCAGCGCCACAACAGGCCTGTCGGACTGTATCGGCTCCACGAACACCGACTGAGGCTGAACCACATTCTTGTACTGGATCGGCGGCGTCGATGCGCAGGCTGCCAACAGAAATGGCAACAGCAACAGGAGCCGAGTCTTGCGCGCGATTCTCACGGGATGTAGGAAAAATTCGAGGGAAAACACAGCCTATCACAAGCATTCATGTTTGTGATGGAATGGAAACGCATGCCAATATTGGATTGGCAAAATAAAAGGCGCACGCACTCGACTTCAGTGCGCCCCAAAACAGAACGCGTGTAGTAAGCCCCGGACGCCTAAGCCTCAGGGGCTACCACCACAGCGACACGCCCGATCAGTTCGGCTTGCCGATTCCCGGAGTCGGAAAAGGCCATGTTGCGGCCGGACGAACAGGTGCTGGCGCGGAAGGAGCCGGAGCAGATGTCGCGGGCTTGACGGCTGCCACAGGAGCGGGAGCCACTGCCGGTTTGGCTGCTGCAGGCTTTGCCGCTGGAACTGCCTTCTTCGCCACAGGCTTCGCTGCCGGCTTCTTGGCGGCTACTGCCTTTGGTGCTGCAGGCTTCTTGGCTGCGGCTACCTTTTTAGCTGCTGGCTTCTTGGCTGCTACTGCCTTCTTCGCAACCGGCTTCTTGGCTGCGACTGCCTTTTTAGCTGCCGGCTTCTTGGCTGCGACGGCCTTCTTCGCGACCGGCTTCTTGGCTGCGACTGCCTTTTTAGCTACTGGCTTCTTGGCTGCAACGGCCTTCTTCGCGACCGGCTTCTTGGCTGCGACGGCCTTTTTAGCTGCGGGCTTCTTGGCTGCAACGGCCTTCTTCGCGACCGGCTTCTTGGCTACGACGGCCTTTTTAGCTGCGGACTTCTTGGCTGCAACGGCCTTCTTCGCGACCGGCTTCTTGGCTGCGACGGCCTTTTTAGCTGCGGGCTTCTTGGCTGCAACAGCCTTCTTCGCGACCGACTTCTTGGCTGCAGCTGCCTTTTTAGCTGCCGGCTTCTTCGCCGCAACAGCTTTCTTTGCTGCCGGGGCAGCCTTCTTCGCTGCTACTGCCTTTTTGGCTGCCGGCTTCTTTGTCGCCGTAGCCTTCTTTGCTGCTGGTTTAGCTTTCTTCTCTGCTGCCATTTCAACCTCCTTGTAATAATGAAAGTTAACGAAATACAACACCTACGACTACCACACCCCCAGCCCACCGCATGCGGCATGACCGAAGCCTTTTAACCAGCGACTCTCAGCGCCTTGGGCTGACTGGGTCGATTGGCTATACATCATTGACCAGCGCCTTGGCTGGTATTTTCCCGCGACAAATAGGTCCTCCACCGCCGTCCCAATTGATGGATACCCTCGCCACCACAATCCGGGGTGGGCTGCGCCTATCTCCGAAACCACCAGCCGGCTACGTTTCATAGATTAGTTAGAGCGTGAGTATGGGAAGGCAGGCCGCCGGCCAAGCCAATTTGAGAAACCAGTGATCCGTGAATTTGGGGGGTGAAAATCCCCCGAGGAAGAGTCTCGGTTTTGAGTTGCGCGCTTGGCGCAGCAGGTTTAGATCTACGAACTTCCATTTCGCCCAAGCGAAACTCCCTCATCGTCGGCGACTACAAGTAGTACTTTTGTGGTGTTTTTGATACTAAATGTTGCGGTTGCAACTGTAGCCGATTTGTGATTGATGTCAATACATTTCATGAATAAATCGCGCAGTTCACGGCAATAGATTCTTCATCACCCAAAATCCGCCCCCCAGGTACCGCCACTACCCTGACGCCGCCCCCCACAATCCCTAAAGCAGGTCGCCAACGCCAGTTGGAGCACCGCATGGCAAATGGTCCGCGCTGAAAACAAACAGCCCCCGAGACGAATCCCGAGGGCTGAGTTAATGTGTCCGTAAACACAACTTAAGGATTATTAGTCCCAGGACAGCGCGCCACCACTCTGGTATTCCGTGACTCGCGTCTCGAAAAAGTTCTTTTCTTTCTTGAGGTCGATCATCTCCGCCATCCACGGGAAGGGATTGGTCGCGCCCGGATACAGCACGTCGATGCCGATCTGCTGACAACGGCGATTAGCGATGAAACGCAGGTATTCCTTGAACATCCCGGCATTGAGCCCCAGCACGCCGCGTGGCATGGTGTCTTCCGCATAAGCATATTCCAGTTCGACCGCCTTCTGGAACAGGCCGCGGATCTCGTTGCGGAAGTCGGACGTCCACAGGTGAGGATTCTCCATCTTGATCTGGTTGATCACATCCACGCCGAAGTTAAGGTGCATGGACTCGTCTCGCAGGATGTACTGGTACTGCTCGGCGGCACCGGTCATCTTGTTCTGGCGCCCCAGCGCCAGGATCTGCACGAAGCCCACATAGAAGAACAGGCCTTCCATGATGCAGGCAAACACGATCAGGCTGCGCAACAGCTTCTGGTCCGCCTCCGGCGTACCGGTCTTGAATGCATGATCGGTCAGCGTCTCGATGAACGGAATGAGGAACTCGTCCTTGGCGCGGATGCTGGCGACTTCGTGGTAAGCGTTGAACACTTCGCCCTCGTCCAGTCCGAGGCTTTCCACGATGTACTGGTAGGCGTGGGTATGGATCGCTTCCTCGAACGCCTGGCGCAACAGGAACTGGCGGCACTCCGGATTGCTGATATGGCGATAGGTGCCAAGCACGATATTGTTCGCAGCCAGACTGTCCGCCGTGGTGAAGAAGCCGAGGTTGCGCTTGACCAGACGACGCTCGTCCTCGCTGAGCCGGTCGCTCTTCCACAAGGCGATGTCCGCAGTCATGTTCACTTCCTGAGGCATCCAGTGATTGGCGCAGGCAGCCAAGTATTTCTCCCAAGCCCACTTGTACTTGAACGGCACCAACTGGTTCACGTCGGCGCGCGAATTGATGATCGCCTTGTCCTCGACGCGCACACGCGCCGTTGGAGCCTGATCGGCTTGAGCGACGCCCCAATCGGCGGACGCGCCACCCGCGGCTGCGTGGCTTGAACCAAACGGTGTCGCAGTTGGCCTGATGTTGTCTTCGAATGTCAGCATATTGCTCTCCTTTATTCTTTGAGCGTTACTGCTCTTCTATCCTGCTTGGGGTTACGGTTCCGACACTCCGGATTGCGGCTTCGGCCGCCCGCTCACGCGGGCTTCACATGCGCTACGCGCATATGAGCCTCCGCCGTAACCCTGAATGCAAGCATGTCACTGACATGCTTCGCATTCAGGGTTATCAATCGAACAGAATTTCGGTTCTTCCGTTACACCACCCGAGGTCGGCACCGCATTCAGTGCTCCGGCGCGGCCTGTCGACTTCTCGGCGGAAGTCGCACCCAGCGTACGCAGGTAGTACGTGGTCTTCAGGCCGCGCACCCATGCCAGCTTGTAGGTCTCATCGAGCTTGCGCCCCGATACGCCGGCCATGTAGATGTTCAGCGATTGTGCCTGGTCGATCCACTTCTGGCGGCGCGACGCTGCTTCGATCAGCCAGCTCGGCTCGACTTCGAATGCAGTGGCGTACAGATTGCGTAACTCCACCGGCACACGGTCGATCTTCGCCAGACTTCCGTCGAAATATTTCAGGTCGGCGATCATCACTTCATCCCAAAGGCCCAACTGCTTCAAGTCGGCGACCAGATGCTCGTTGATGACGGTGAATTCGCCGGACAGGTTCGACTTCACGAAGATGTTCTGGTAGGTCGGTTCGATACAGGCCGACACGCCGATGATGTTGGAGATTGTCGCCGTCGGCGCGATCGCCACGCAGTTGGAATTGCGCATGCCGAACTGTTTGACGCGTGCACGCAGGGCATCCCAATCCATGGTCGAAGACATCTCCACTTCGACGTAGCCGCCACGCTCTTCGCGCAACATGGCCAGAGAGTCCTGCGGAAGGATACCGCGATCCCACAGACTGCCGCGATAGCTGGCGTAACGACCGCGCTCCTCGGCCAATTCGGTGGAAGCCCAGTAGGCGTAGTAGCACACGGCCTCCATCGAACGGTCGGCGAACTCAACCGCTGCATCCGACGAGTAAGGGATACGCAGCTCATGCAGGCAATCCTGGAAGCCCATGATACCCATACCCACCGGACGGTGCTTGAGATTGGAGTTGCGAGCCTTGCCCACCGCGTAGTAGTTGATATCCACCACGTTGTCGAGCATGCGCATCGCCGTATTCACAGTGCGGCGCAGCTTGTCGTGATCGATCTGTCCGGCCTTCTCGTGTCCTCTCGGATACAGGTGCGCCGCCAGGTTGACGGAACCCAGGTTGCACACGGCGATCTCGTTGTCGCTGGTGTTCAGCGTGATCTCGGTGCAAAGGTTGGAGCTGTGCACCACGCCGACGTGCTGCTGCGGCGAACGGATGTTGCACGGGTCCTTGAAAGTGATCCACGGATGGCCGGTCTCGAACAGCATGGTCAGCATCTTGCGCCACAGGCTCTGCGCCGGAATCTTCTTGAACAGCTTCAATTCGCCGTTCGCGGCTTTCGCCTCGTAGCCGGTATAAGCACGCTCGAAGTCGGCACCGAACTTGTCGTGCAGGTCGGGCACATCGGACGGCGAGAACAGGGTCCATTCGCTGCCCTCCATCACACGCTTCATGAACAGGTCGGGAATCCAGTTCGCCGTGTTCATGTCGTGCGTGCGGCGGCGATCATCGCCGGTATTCTTGCGCAGATCAAGGAATTCCTCGATATCCAGGTGCCAGGTTTCCAGGTAGGCGCAGACGGCGCCCTTGCGCTTGCCACCCTGGTTCACCGCCACGGCAGTGTCGTTCACTACCTTGAGGAACGGCACCACGCCTTGCGACTGGCCGTTGGTCCCCTTGATGTGGGCGCCGAGCGCACGCACCGGCGTCCAGTCGTTGCCCAAGCCGCCCGCGAACTTCGCCAGCAACGCATTTTCCTTGATCGCCTCATAGATACCGTCGAGATCGTCGGCCACGGTGGTCAGGTAGCAGGACGAAAGCTGCGAGCGCTGCGTGCCCGAGTTGAACAGGGTCGGCGTGGAGCTCATGAAGTCGAAGCTCGACAGCAGACGATAGAATTCCACCGCACGCGCCTCGCGATCAATCTCGTTCAGCGACAGCCCCATTGCCACGCGCATGAAGAAAGCCTGCGGCAACTCGATGCGCTTGCCCTGCACATGCAGGAAGTAGCGGTCATACAGGGTTTGCAGACCAAGGTAGCCGAACTGCAGATCACGCTGCGCATCCAGCTCCTGTCCGAGGCGCTGCAAGTCGAACTGCGCCAGACGCGCATCCAGCAGGTCCGCTGCGATGCCCCGCTTGATGAACTGCGGGAAGTATTCGGCATAGCGCGTCGACATTTCGGCCGGCGCCACTTCTTCACCCAGCACTTCGGCACACATATTATTGAGCAGCAGTCGTGCGGTCACGAAGTTATAGGCCGGCTCCTTCTCGATCAATGAGCGAGCAGAAAGAATCAGGCACTTGCGCACTTCATTTGCAGCCACGCCGTCATACAAGTCCTTGAGCGTCAGCTTGATGACCTCATCCGCATCGACCACCCCACCCAGCCCTGCGCAAGCCGATTGCACCAGAGCGGAAAGACGATCAAGATCCAGCGGACGTGCAACACCATCTTCGCCGGTCACGTTGATGACTTGCATCGGCTCCTGGCTCTTCACCTTGGCGCGCGAACGGGCACGCTCCTCGCGGTACAGCACATAGGCGCGCGCGACATCGTGCTCACCGGAACGCATCAGACCAAGTTCAACCTGATCCTGAATATCCTCGATGTGCATCGTGCCGCCGTGCGGCTGACGGCGCAGCATCGCGGCAACGATGCCATTGGTCAACTGTTCAACGATCTCGCGCACACGCGCCGATGCAGCCCCTTGGCCGCCATTCACAGCAATGAACGCCTTGGTCAGCGCAATCGAAATCTTGGCAGGCTCGAAAGTGACCACCGAACCATTGCGGCGAATCACCTTATATTGTTCGAACGAACTGGAAGAAGAAGAGGAAGCCTGGTCTGGAACGACGCTGGAAAGCACTGGAGAGGTAGAAACGCTATCTGTAGCAGCATGCAACATGTACTCACTCCCTTTGGTATTTGTTAACTCAAAAAACCGCAAAACCACTATATCTAGTATTTTTTTTAAGCGGCGGGGCTAATTGTAGTGGCTAACCAAAATATTGCAAGCTAAAAAAAGACCTATATATTTCGGCTAATTTGCACCACAAACTCACGCATCGCACAATCCCGAAAGGTAACGCAACCAATTGAAATGCGGCCCGGGATCGGTCTTGCGTTGCGGTGCAATATCGCTGTGACCGGCAATTCCCCGCAGCGGATAGGCCGCACGCAAGGCCAGAGTCAGGCAGTGGAGCATTTCATACTGGGCATCCGTGAACGGCAGAGTATCGCAGCCCTCCAGTTCGAGGCCGACGGAGAAGTCGTTGCAGCGCTCCCGCCCCTGCCAGGCGGAGACTCCGGCATGCCAAGCGCGCTTCGAACAGGGAACGAACTGGATGAGTCGCCCGTCGCGGCGAATGAAGAAATGCGCCGACACCTTCAGCCCGGCAATGGTCCGGTAATACGGATGCGCTTCCGCATCCAACGTATTGGTGAACAGCCGCTGCACGCCATCGCCACCGAATTCGTCCGGCGGCAGGCTGATGTTGTGGATAACCAGCAGGTCGATAGCCCCGGCGGGGCGCTCGTCGAAGTTGGGCGACGGGACGTAGTCGCCGCCCACCAGCAGGCCTTGTGCGTCAATCCGCATCGTTCGGAGCCTTGATGCCAAGGCGTTCCATGCGGTAACGCATGGTTCTGAACGTCAAACCCAGCAGCTTCGCCGCCGCCGTACGATTGAAACCGGTCTGCTGCAATGCCTCCAGCAAGGCCTGCTTCTCGACCCGGTCCAGATAATCGGGCAATGGGCACTTTTCCCCCAACACCACTTGGTCGCACTGCTGGTACTCGCCCGGTATGAGCTGCAGGTCCTGCTCCGTGATTACATCGTCCGAGCACAACGCCAGGGCGCGCTCGATGACATTCTCCAGCTCGCGCACGTTGCCGGGAAAGTTGTAGCCTTGCAGAGCACGCAGTGCCTCGTCGGAAAATTGTGCCGCCGACTCGCCGCGAAGACGGTCCAGGGTTTGCTGCGCGATGGCAACGATATCCTCGCGCAATTCCCGCAGTGGCGGCATCTGGATCTGGATCACGTTCAGGCGGTAATACAGGTCCTGGCGGAACCTGCCCTGCCGCACCAGCTCGGAAAGGTCGCGATGGGTTGCGCTGATGATGCGCACGTCCACCGCCTCTTCGTTCGTTGCGCCCACCTTGCGCACGTGCTTTTCCTGTATCGCACGCAACAGCTTGACCTGCATGGTCAACGGCAGGTCGGCCACCTCATCGAGGAACAGGGTACCGCCATGTGCCGCCTGAAAAAAACCGTCCCGGTCCTTGTCCGCACCGGTGAACGCGCCCTTCTTGTAGCCGAAGAATTCGCTTTCCATCAGATTCTCCGGAATCGCACCGCAGTTCACCGCGATCAGCGGCTGATCGCGCCTCGCCCCGCTTTGCACGATCAGCCGTGCCGCCAGTTCCTTGCCGCTGCCCGACTCGCCGCTGATGTGTACCGGAGCCTGGCTGCGCGCCACCCGGCCGATCAGGTCGCGCACCTTTTGCATCGCCGGAGAAGAGCCCAGCAGCGCCTTGCCATTCGACGAAACTGCCTGCGGCAGATTCAGCGCCGATTTCACCAAGGCGCGCAATTGGTCCAACGAAACGGGCTTGGCGAGGTAATCGAATGCCCCCGCCTTGAGCGCGATAATGGCATTTTCCAGGTTTCCGTGGGCGGTGATCACCGCCACGGGCACGTCCAGATTGCGCTGCGCGATATGCTGAACCACCTGCAAGCCATCCCCGTCCGGCATACGCATATCCGTCAGGCACAAGTCGTAACGGCGCGATGCCAGCTTCGCCAGCGCCTCGCGCACGTTGGCGGCCCGCTCCACTTCAAGGCCCATCTTGCTCAGCGCCAGCTCCAGCAGCTCGAGAATATCGGGCTCGTCGTCCACCAGCAGCACGCAGGGGTTCTTATCTGCCATGTCCGGCCTTTTCAGCATCTCTATACGACTCCCCAAACGTTATACGGAAGCAAGCCCCGTCCCGTCCCTCCTGCGCATGATATTCCAGCCGCGCGCCGTTCGCCTCGCACAACTCCTTGGCGATATACAGTCCCAACCCGGTACCATCCGCGGCAGTGGTGAAAAAGGGCTCGAACAACTTGCCCTGATGTTCCGCGGAAATGCCGGGGCCGTCGTCCTGTACGTCCAGCACCAATAGCCCATCCGCCAGGCTCGTAGCCAGCACCAGACTACCCGGCAACTTGCGCCCATGGCGCAACGCATTGCGGCACAGATTCCACAACACCTGCCGCAAATGACCGCGGTCGAAACGCACCCTCGCGCCAGCTTCCCCCTCAATCATCAGCACACCCGGCTCCAGACGCTCCGCCAGACTCAACTCCTCCACAAACGCCCGCAACATCGCATCCAGATCGAACACCTCCGGCTGCGCGCGGTCGCGCCGGTTCAGTTGCATCACGTCCTGTACGATCTGATTGATGCGCTGCGTGTTATCCAGCACGATCTGGAGCAAACGCTGCTGTTTCGCATCACACCGTTCCTCTCCCATCAATTCTGTCGCATAGCTGATCGCCGAGAGGGGATTGCGCACCTCGTGGGCAATGTTGGCAGTCAGCCGTCCCAGCGCAGCCAGCTTGATCTGTTGCGCCTCGGCCTGCGCCCGCTGCATATCCTCCAGGAAGATCACCACGCCGCGCGCCGCATCGCGCGCCACCGAGATGAAACGCAGCCTGACCTGCGCCCCCCCCCCCAACTGCAGCGTATCTCGGCTCGTCGCCCCGGTTTGTTTCCATAGCGCGTACTGTCCAAACAGGGCCGGAAAGGCTTCCGACAGAGCGGCACCCGGACTGCTGCCTTTGCGCAGCAACCGCTCGGCGGCAGGGTTCATCTGCATGATCAGGCCCTGCTCGTCCACCACCAGCACGCCGTCCTGCATGTCGCGCATCACCATGCGGCTCGCTTCCGTCAGACTGGCCAGATCTATGCTACGGCGTTGAGCAAGATCCTGGCTGGCCACGGCATACTTGGCCAGCGTGTGTGCCAGCCACGCCACCGCAAAATAGGAAATGCACAACAATCCGACCTGGACGTACTGTGACACCGCGGCATCGTCATAGAGCACCGCAAAGGAATGTTGCAGCAGCGCGGCGATACTCGCCAGTGATGCAAAAAACAGAGTGATCTTGCCACGACTGATGATTCCCGCCGCGGCAAGCGAAACCAACAGCAACAGGCCGATACTGCTTTCTATTCCGCCGCTGGCATAGGACAGTACCGATAACCCGGCGATGTCCCCGCCCACCTGCCAGGCCAATTGCAAAGTGAAGCGCGGCCAGCGCAGCCAGAGCAGCGCGGAAGAAAGCGCCGCCACCGCCGCATAGACTGCGCTCGAGACGTAAAACAACGTCCAGTTGTGCTGGCCCAGCGGCAGCGACGTACCGAACATGCCCGCCAGAAAAACAAACAAGCCGGCCAGCGCCAGCCGGTACAAGTTGAAGTAATACAGTGAGCGCCAGAAATCGGCGGGATAAGAATCCGCAAGGTGCTTGTCAGTCATCGCGTTTGCTGCGCCCCTGTGCCACAGTCACTTGCGGTAGGCATCGCGGTGCTCCGCGCTGCAAAAAAACCTGCCATCCGCCTGGACACTTTCGCCCTTGGGCACATGTACGCCGCAGTGCGAGCAGCGCACCATATCCTCGGCCGCCGAGTCCTCTTGCCGGGGAGCACTCTTGCGAAAGGATCGGATCAGAAGGTAAATCACGACCACAATCGCAGCCAAAAACAACAGACGGCTCATTCGACATCGACTCCGGAGATATGGGAAAAACTACCGCGGCCATTTTAAGGTGCGCCGATTGCCCAAGGCAACCGGAACAGAATAAACAGACCGCACATCGCATACGGCGCGCCGAACGTCGGTATTTGGCAGCAGACCATTCGGAAAAGGAAGAGGAAATGCGGACAGCCGAAAACGGGCAAGAGGAATAACATATCGTCATGAATACCCAACCCCGCTTCCTCTGCGATGAAATGCTAGGGCGGCTATGCCGCTACCTGCGCGCCGCCGGCTACGATGCCCTGCTTGCCAAGGGCGGGCACCATGATCGCGAGTGGCTGCGGCAGTGTCATGAGGAGGGCCGTTATTTTCTGACGCAGGATCAACTGGTGCGCGAACATAAGGCTGCCCTCAACGTCGCAGTGATTCTGCCGCAAGGCGACATCGATCAACTTGCCGCCCGGCTGTGCGCGCGCTTCCAGCTTGATTGGCTTAACCATTCATTCACGCGCTGCCTGGTGGACAACACGCCGCTGCAGACCGCGAATGCCGAGGCGCTGGAACGCGTGCCGGCAGATGCGCTCCGGCCGCACGAACCGGTGGCGCTTTGTCCCGCATGCGGAAGAGTCTACTGGCGAGGATCGCACTACAAGCGCATGCACGCACGCCTCGCCCGCTGGCAGTCTTTGCGCGGTGCAGGAGATATTTCGACGACTTCAGGATGAGCGCTCACTTCCGGTTGAACACACTCAACGCATCGAGTCGCTCCGGCTTTTCGGCCCAGTCCTTATCTCTTCGCCGCCGGCATCCTCCGACGTATCCCCAGCTATGGCGCCGACAACACCGTCCTGCCGGGAGCCGCAGGGCTTTGCTGCCGACAAAAACCGCTGGATTCGGAATCATGAGATTTGGCAGCCGCACCACCCCACCGGATGAATGCATCGATGTCGTTATCCATCAGCAGCGGCACGCCTTCCTCGATCTTCTCGATCGGCCAGTCCCACCAGGCAATGGCCTGCAGCTTTCGCACCACATCCACCGAAAATCTCGAGCGGACAACCCGAGCGGGATTCCCGCCCGCAATGGCGTAGGGCGGCACATCTTTCGTCACCAAACTGTGCGCCACGATCACCGCCCCATCGCCTATGGTCACCCCCGACAGGATGGTTGCCCCCATGCCTATCCAGACGTCGTTACCAATGGTCACATCCCCTTTGGAGTGAGGATGTCCCGCGCTTCCTCCTGCTTCATGGAAGGACCTCTCGAATGGATAAGTGGTAACCCAGCCGGTTCGGTGCTCACCGCCGAGCAGTATCGAAACCCCCTTCTCAATCGAGCAGTGCTTGCCGATGGTTAGCCGGGCACTATTGTCCCACTGGTGGATATTCGGCGAGCCATAGGTATAGGCGCCAATGCTATGGCGACGGTATTGTCGGGAGTCCGACATGAAACGGGGTTTCGTGACCGCATCCGAGATGCGCGCAAACAGCTTTTCGGCATATTCAAAATTCACTTCACATTCCCTCCAAAAGATGGCATTAGCCAAAATCCGAAATTCTTCCGCACATGAAACAGGCACATCGCCGCGTGCCCCACGTAGGCCAAGCTGATGGCCACGGCCGCCCCCATGGCGCCATGATCCCGCACGAACAAGAGGCAGGAGGCAAAGCAAAGCAACAGCGACATGAAGTTGATGCGTCGGACAAGGTGTTCGTGCCCGCCCATCAGCAGAATCTCACCGCCCACCCCGAAGATGCCGAACAGCATCTGTCCGGTAAAGGTCACGATGAGCACCGCGGCCCCCTGGCGGAATTCCTCCCCGAACAGGGTCAGGATCGGCGCAGGGAAAAGCAGTACCGCAACCCACAGGGGAATGACGCAAAGCGCTACCAACATGATGGATTGCCCGGAGACGCGCTTCAGATCAGCCAGCCTGCCAGATGCGATCAGTTCGGAAAATCTCGGCAAGAAGATACTCACCATGGAGTGCAGCAGGAAAGCACCCAGCAGCGCGATACGGACGGTCACATTGAAGATCGCCACCTCCTTTGTGTCCGACCAGATACCGATAAAGAACACCGGCATCTGCGTCAGCAGCAGGACCGAGAGGGTCACCGCCAGCATTGGCGCACACGAAGCAAGAAGGCGCGCGCGTTCGAATACGGGCGGCACAGCCGGAATGCTCTCCGCCACGACGCGCCAGCTCCACCACCCGATACCGAGCGCGATCATCCAGCCGATCACATATGAGAGGGCCGCGCCATGCGCTTTGCCGAATTGCATATCAAGCGGGATCAGCAGCGCGATCACCAGCGCGAGGGGCAATGCATTCTGCAACAGCCGGAAAATCAGGAAGTGACTCATGCCACGCAGAGCCGCAGCATATAGCTTGGTCAACGCCAGCGGCACGATGGCAAAAGACAGGGTCAGCAGCAACTCGCGCAGTCCCGGCTTGCCGAATACCTGATCGGCGACCGGGGCGGCGAAGACGACGACCAGTATGGTCATCAAGACGGAAACCGCCACACCCAGCCCGAGCGCGTGCCGCCAGACACCTGAGACTGCGCTCCAGTCCTGCCGCGCATGCGCTGCCGACACGAAGCGCACCAGACTGTATTCAAGTCCGAAGCGCCCGATCGCCTCCGCGACCAGCACCACAGATAGTGCGAGAAAGAACAACCCGGCGCCCTCCATCCCCAGCAAACGCGCCAGCATCACGTTAAACACGAAGATCAGCAGCATGCCAAGCGAACGGATACCCACCGAACTCAGCGCGGCCCGCGCCATTTCGCGCATATAAGGATCGGCGCGCAACGCCCCTACCCTGCGCTGGAGAAGCGCGATCATCCCTGAACGGCGGGCAGCTTGCCGAGGTTCGATAAGATGTCGTTCATGCATACCTCCGTTTGTTTAGATGGCGTCGATCCCGGACGTAAGTGTTATGCGAATGGCAGGTAAAGGCAGCGGGATGAAATTCCTATTCGGCAGGGGGAGCGACTTCATTTAGATGGTAGGGACAGGCTGTAGCGGCATCAGGGGGTCGCTTCGCCATACCACACTGAGCAACCCTAGTTTCGACGGCCCGCCAGGAAAAATACGCAAGGAGAGCGCTCTGGCCGATGCTTTTCCCCTGAAAAGGGAGATCTTTTTCGCCACCCGAAGCTCCCGAATACGGAGATTCCAGCCCCGCGCACCCTAATGAACTAAAGGCTGGATCGACAAAAAATCCTTGAATGATCAGTATGTTCTAGCCGTTCCGCCTCGCCTGCGGGATGCGCAATGCCCGGACGCTCGAGAAGAGTCCGCATGCGCGAACCAATATGCCTATTGCCATAAAGCAAAATATACACAACAATCCGCTACAGTTTTTCACCACCACCAAAGGGAGCACTAGCAATGAACCGTAAAGAACTGATCGACGCACTCGCAGACAAGACTGGCAGCACCAAGGCCGATGCAGACCGCAACATCGCGGCTCTGATCGACATCGTCACCGCCACCCTGAAGAAGGGCGACAACATCGCTCTGGTCGGCTTCGGCACCTTCGAAGTTCGCAAGCGCGCAGCCCGTACCGGCCGTAACCCGGCTACCGGCGCAGAATTGAAGATCAAGGCATCCAAGGTCCCGGCCTTCAAGGCAGGCAAGGCTTTGAAGGATGCTGTGAACGGCGCCAAGAAGTAAGCAGTACCACTGCCATTCAGCAAACAAGGCCAGCGATCTGCTGGCCTTGTCATTTCCGGCTACACCCCACGCATTTGCGCCAGGCTCAGGTACCCGAGGCCCAGAGCCCTTTCCCAGAACTTTTCCGGACGGATTAAAGCGTTAAAAATACAGGCGCAGGCAATGAAAGCCTGATACCGCCAAGAACAAGCTATAGCGAATGATGAAACAGAAGGGAAATTTGGAAGACCAATTTTGATTGGTCGGAGCGAGAGGATTCGAACCTCCGACCCCTGCGTCCCGAACGCAGTGCTCTACCAGGCTGAGCCACGCTCCGAATACAACTAGAATTGCCGTTGGGCGGCGAAGAGCGCTAATTCTACCAGAGACTGTTTGTATTGAGAACCGGAAAGTGAAGAAATCGCCTCACAAGCCGCTTCCGCCTCGCGCAGCGCCTGCTGGCGCGTGAACTCCAGCGCGCCGGTTTCGCGAATGATTTCCAGCACTTCCGAGAACTTACCCACGTCGCCTTGCTCGATGGCCTCGCGCACCACGGCGGCCTGTGCGGCGGTGCCGTGCTGCATGGCATAGATCAGCGGCAGCGTGGGCTTGCCTTCGGCGAGGTCGTCGCCGAGATGCTTGCCGGTCTCCGTCTCGTCGGCGGAATAATCCAGCACGTCGTCCACCAACTGGAACGCGGTGCCGAGGTGCATGCCGTATTTCGCCGCTGCCTCCTCGTCCGCAGCCGATACCTTGGCCAGGATCGCGCCGAGGCGCATCGCCGCCTCGAACAGCTTGGCGGTCTTGCA
>DASTGP010000108.1:0-19008 GCA_035605585.1 Gallionella sp.
GAAAGGCACATACACGTAAAAAACACGCGGTTCCAAAGTATTCAGGTAATCGTTGCCAAGCAGATTCCAATCACGCTCGAATGCCATGCCGCTGTCCATGCTGAAGATCGGCAAGGTGCGCGAGGCATTGGGCAGTGCGGCGACATTATTGGCGCCCATCACGTATTGGGTGCTGTGCAATGCGACCTTGGGCGTCAGGTAAAACGCCGGGTCGCTCAGCAAGGGGTAACTGACGCTGGGATTGAGTACCAGTCGCTGGGCGTTCAGGGCGGTGGGATGGCTGAAATCGACAAACTCGCCGGCAAAAACGAAATTTGCGCCGGAAACGTATCGCTGCGCAGCGACCGTCAATTGCGGCAAGCGCGCATAGGGTACGGCAATCGGCGCTGCCGGATCCTGCAGGGTCTGGTAGCGTTGAACACGTGCCGTGGTACTCCACCAGCCCGCGCTGTAGGACAGTACACCTTCACGCATCAGGTTGACCTGCGACGTCGTGTTCACTGAGTCGGCCAGATCGCGGAGATATGCATCATCCGAAACGCGGTTCAAATCGACATATCCGGACAATCCATTCGCGATGCGCTGACTATGTTTCAGTGCAATCCGCGTGCGACTACGCTTCACCAAAGCATCGTTAGGCAGCACGTCCATGTGCAGTTCGCCGCCATAACCCGGCTCCAGGTACCGAAACTCGTTGTTGAGCAGCACGCCGCGCTTGGTCATCACGCGCGGCGCAATGGTTGCATCGCGGTTCGGCGCGATGTTCCAGTAATACGGCACCATGAGGTCGCTGCCGCCCTTGCTCGTGCTGCCGAACACCGGTGCAAGGAAACCGGACTTGCGCTGGTCGTTGAGAGGAAAGTCCATCCACGGCGAATACAGAATAGGCGCACCCATGAACTCCACCCAAGCGTGATGCGCCACGCCGATCTGCTGTTCGCGGTCGATCTCCAACCCCTTCATCTTCAGGAACCAATCCTCGTTGTCCGCAGGGCAGGTGGTGTAAGTCGCGTTGTCGAGCGTGTAATGCTGCTTGTCCTGGAAATGCAGCACGTCGGCAGTGCCGCGAGCGTCATTCTCCGCCAGATAGAACACCGGCTGTTCCATCTGGCCGATATTGGTGTCGAGATTGAGGACCAGGTGAGGCCCGCTCATGGTGTTGCCATCCTGCGTCACCACCACCGAGCCCTGAGCATCGACATCCTGGGTGTCCTGGAAGTACAACAGCCGATCCGCCTTGATCGACTGGCCGCGTTTGCGCAGGATCGCGTTGCCGGTGGCCTCGATCTGGTTCTGCTGCTTGCCTACCAGCCGGTCTGCCTCCACGAATGCGGGCGTCTCCTGAACCGGCTCGGGCTTCGCCATGAACGTCCGGTCCATTTCCAATGCGAGCATATCCACCTCCGCACCGGCGGAGTGTGCAAATGCGCAGAGCAGTGAGAATGCGACGGGCTTGAGACGGAACCGCATGACAATGGTTAGATGGTAAACTTTCGCGAGTTTACCATTAAGACCGCCCGGATACCCCTGATATGCAACGCCAGCAACAACTTACCGAATGGCTTCACCGCCTGTTCCCGTCCGAAACCTTCAGCATCGCCCCGGCCTCCGCCGACGCCAGCTTCCGCCGCTACTTCCGCGCCACATTCGCCGACGGGCGCACCTTGGTTGCGATGGACGCGCCTCCGCAGCACGAGAACTGCGAACCCTTCCTGCACATCGGCAAGCTGTTCGAAGACGCGGGCACCCATGTACCGCACGTCCACGCGCAAGACTTGACGCAGGGCTTTCTGCTGCTGTCCGACTTGGGCAACACCACTTACCTCCAGGCGTTGACCGCCGACAACGCGCGCCAGCTCTATGGCGCCGCCACCGATGCCCTGATCAAGATCCAGCTGGCCTCGAAAGAAGACGAACTGCCCCCGTATGACGAAGCACTGCTGCGCCGTGAACTCAACCTGTTCCCCGAGTGGTACGTCGCCAAACATCTGGGCGTGACGCTCAACGACAAGCAGCAAGCCGCGCTCGAAGAAAGTTTCAAGCGCATCCTCCGCAACAACCTGGCACAGCCGCGCGTCTACGTGCATCGCGACTACCACTCGCGCAACCTGATGGTGACGGAGCCCAACCCCGGCATCCTCGATTTTCAGGATGCGGTATACGGCCCCATCACCTACGACCTCGCCTCGCTGTTCAAGGACGCCTACATCAAGTGGGACGAGGAAGAGATCATGGACTGGCTCATCCGCTACTGGGAAAAGGCGCGCAAGGCCGGATTGCCGGTGTCCACGGACTTCGGCGAGTTCTACCGCGACTACGAATGGATGGGCGTGCAGCGCCACATCAAGGTGTTGGGCATTTTCGCACGGCTGTACCACCGCGACAGCAAGGACGGCTACCTCAAAGACATGCCGCTGGTGATGGACTACCTGCGCCGCGCTTGCGAACGCTACATCGACCTCAAGCCGTTGCTCAACCTGCTCGATGCTCTTGAACCGCGGGAAACGCAGGTCGGCTACACCTTCTGATGATGCCCCCTATCCAAAGCCCCCTCGCATGCTCTCCCCCCGCAAGCGGGAGAAAGAGCAAACGTGAAAGGCCATTTTAAATGCGCGCGATGATCCTTGCCGCCGGTCGCGGCGAGCGGATGAGACCGCTCACCGACCACACCCCCAAGCCCTTGCTGCCTGCAGGCGGCAAACCGCTGATCGTGTGGCACATCGAACGGCTTGCTCGCGCAGGTTTCACCGACCTCGTCATCAACCATGCCCATCTGGGCATACAGATTGAAGAAGCCCTCGGAAATGGCAGCCGGTTCGGCGTGCACATCGCCTACTCCGACGAAGGCAAGGCGCTGGAAACCGCGGGCGGCATCGCCAACGCACTGCCGCTGCTGGGAGACGAGCCCTTCGCCGTGGTCAACGGCGATGTCTGGTGCGACTACGATTTCACTCGGCTTCCGATGCTCGAGGCAGCCATGCAGGCCAGCGGCGACATGGCCCATCTCGTGCTGGTGGACAATCCGCCCCACCACCCGAACGGCGATTTCCTGTTGCACAACGGGCGCGTGGTCGACTCGACGACAGGTGAACTGCACTCGAAACTCACCTTCAGCGGCATCGGCATCTACCAGCCTGCGCTGTTTGCCGGCATCCCGCGCGGCAGCGTCGCACCCCTCGCTCCCTTGTTGCGCGGACAGATCGCGCTCGGCAAGGTGAGCGGCGAACACCATCGGGGCCTCTGGGTGGACGTCGGCACGCCCCAGCGCCTCGCCGAACTCGACACCCAGATACGTTCGTCGCAAAATGCAGCCCATGCCTGATTCCTCCATATACCGACAACGCCGCACCCGCCTGCTGGAACAGATGCGGCGCGGCATCGCCGTGATTCCCACGGCGGAAGAAGTGGCACGCAACGGCGACACTCACTACGCCTACCGGCACGATAGCAGCTTCTACTACCTCACCGGCTTCGCCGAACCGGAAGCAGTGCTGGTACTGATCGCGGGGGACGAGCCGCAATCCATTCTGTTCTGCCGCGAGAAGAACCTGGAACGCGAGATCTGGGACGGCTACCGCTGCGGCCCGGAGGCTGCGCAGGAGCGCTACGGCCTCGACGCCGCCTATCCCATTGCACAGCTCGACGAAAAACTGGCCGAACTGTTGGGCAACCAGCCCGCGCTGTTCTTCCCGCTCGGCGCAAACGCCGCTTGGGACCGTCGCCTGATCGGATTACGCAGCGAAGTGCAGGCCAAGATACGCGGCGGCATCCGCGCACCCGACGAGATCCACGACGTGCGCGCGCTGCTCCACGAGATGCGTCTCACCAAGGACGCGCACGAACTGGACATCATGCGCCGCGCCGCGGCCATCTCCGCCCAGGCGCACCGCCGTGCCATGCGCCACACCCGCCCCGATCTGTACGAATACGAGATCGAAGCGGAACTGCTGCACGAATTCTGCCGCCACGGCGCCCGCAACCAGGCCTATCCCGCCATCGTCGCGGGCGGCGCGAACGCCTGCGTACTGCACTACGTCGAGAACGACTCGCAACTCGTCGATGGCGATCTGCTGCTGATCGATGCTGGCTGCGAGATGGAAGGCTACGCCGCCGACATCACGCGCACCTTCCCCGTCAACGGAAGATTCAGCGGCCCTCAAAAGGAGGTCTACGAGATCGTGCTCGCCGCACAAGACGCAGCGATCGCTGCCGTCCGCCCCGGCAGCGCATGGGACGAGCCGCACAACGCCGCCCTGCGTGTACTGGCGCAGGGCTTCATCGACCTCAAGTTGTGCCGCGGCAGTGTGGACGGCGTGCTGGAAAGCGAGAGCTACAGGAAGTTCTACATGCACCGCACTGGCCACTGGCTGGGGATGGACGTGCACGACGTCGGCGACTACAAGGTCGACGACCGCTGGCGCAAGCTGCAACCCGGCATGGTGCTGACCGTGGAACCCGGCTGCTACATCCGTCCCGCCGACGACGTGCCGCTCGCGCTGTGGAACATCGGCATCCGCATCGAGGACGACGTCGCCGTCACGGACCAGGGTAGCGAAGTATTGACCGCAGCCGCACCGAAGAGCGTGGCCGACATCGAGGAGACCATGCGCCATGACTGAACCATGCGACATCGCAATCATCGGCGGCGGCCCCGTGGGAGCCGCGCTGGCACTCGCCCTGAGCGGCAGCGGGCTGGACATCCGCGTGCTGGAAGCGCGCCCGGCTGAGGCCATCAGCGCCGACGCGCGCGCACTGGCCTTGTCCTACGGCAGCCGTCTGCTGCTGGCGCGCCTAGGCGTCTGGGATGGACTGCATAGCGTCTCGTCCATCCGCACCATCCATGTCTCGCAGCGGCAAAGCTTCGGCCGCGCCATGTTGCGCGCGAGCGAGATGAAGGTGCCGGAACTCGGCTACGTGCTGCCCTACCCCGAACTTCACAACGCGCTAGACCAAGCCATGCGCCATAGCGGCTGCAAAGCGGTCTATGGCGCGAGCGTCACTGACCTGCAAGGCGAGAGCGGACAGGCCGTCATCCGCTACCAGCTCGACGGTACCGAACACACGCTGCACGCGCGCCTCGCCGTAGTAGCCGATGGCGGCAGACTCCTGTCTCAACGATTCCCGCCGGAGACCCGCGACTACGGCCAGAGCGCCGTGATCGCCCATGTCACCTGCGCGGCGCCGCTGGCCGACACCGCCTTCGAGCGATTCACGCCACAGGGACCGCTCGCGCTGCTGCCCTACGAGGGTGGCTACGAACTGGTGTGGACCGCGCCGCACGACAAGGCGCAGGAAATGCTTCAATGGGACGACGCGACCTTCCTCGCCAGACTGCACGAACATTTCGGCGACCGCCTTGGCGCCTTCCTCAGCGTCGGCAAGCGCAGCTGTTTCGCCCTCGGTTTGCGGCGCGCCCCGCGGCAAGTCCCCATGCCGCATACGGTGCTGCTGGGCAATGCCGCGCAGACGCTGCATCCCGTGGCGGGGCAGGGCTTCAATATGGGCGTACGCGACGCATGGGAACTGGCGCAGGAGATACTCGATGCCGCGCCGGAAACCCTGGGCACAGACGCAATGCTCGCCGCCTACTGCACGCGGCGCCGCAGCGACCGAGAGTCCGGCATCCGCTTCACCGACGGCCTTGTACGCCTGTTCTCCAACGACCTGCCGCTGCTTTCGCCGGCGCGTTCTGTCGCACTTTCGGCGCTCGACTGCCTGCCGTTCGCCAAACGCTTCGTTGCAAAACGCATGATGTTCGGGGCGAACGGGTGATAGTTCCGCGAACCGAAAAACTGGCCATCCTGTTCGCCGACATCAGCGGCAGCACCGCGCTTTACGACAGACTGGGTAACGAGCAGGCAAGACGGCTGGTGGCCGGCTGCCTGGCCACCATGGTGAAAGAAATGGCGGTGCACCGGGGCACGCTGATCAAGACCATAGGCGACGAGATCCTGTGCGCCTTCCCGAATCCAGCCGCCGCGCTGGAAGCAGCCTGCGCGATGCAGATCGCGATCGAGCGGAAGCGCCCGGGCGGCGAACAGCCGATGTACATACGCATCGGCTTCCACTATGGCGAAGTGATCCGCGAGGACGGCGACGTGTACGGCGACACGGTGAACGTCGCTGCCCGCATCGCCTCCATCACCCGTGCGCGCCAGATCATGACTACCCGTGCCGCTGCGGAGGCGCTGCCGGACGATTTGCGCAGCAAGACGCGGCAGATACTGCGTGCCGAGTTCCGCGGTAAACAGGAAGCCTTCGACGTATTCCTGGTTTCATGGGAGCAGGACGACACCATGAGCACCCGCATCGGCCTGCCGCAATTTCGCAAGCCGAGCGACGCGCGCAACGAACTCATGCTGCGCTACCGCGGGCAGACCACCGCCCTGAACGAACATCACAGGAGCGCGGTGCTCGGTCGCGGCGAGACCTGCGACCTCGTGATCAACAGCAGCTTCGCTTCGCGCCAGCATGCGCGCATCGAACTCAGCTTCAACAAGTTCATCATCGTCGACCACAGCGCCAACGGCACTTACATCCGCTTCAGCGACGGCCAGGTGATCCCGCTCTCCCGCGAACAGATCGTGTTGCACAAATCCGGCAGTATCAGCCTCGGCGAACCGTTCTCGGACGACCCGGCCGAACTGGTCGAGTTCATCGTGCAGTAACGTCTAGAGCTCGGCCACCACCGGCGTGTGGTCCGAAGGACGCTCCAGCTTGCGCGGAGTGCGGTCGATCACGCAGCCCTTACATCCCTCGGCAAGTGCCTCGCTGACCAGGATATGGTCGATGCGCAGCCCCATGTTGCGGCGGAACGCCATCATGCGGTAGTCCCACCAGGAATAGGATTTCTCCGGCTGCTCGAACAGGCGGAAGCTGTCGCGCAGCCCGAGCTGCAACAGACTGCGAAACTCCTGTCGTTCCGCCTCACTCACCAGCACATTACCTTCCCAAGCCTTGGGGTCATAGACATCGGCGTCTTCCGGCGCGATGTTGTAATCGCCCAGCAGCGCCAGTTTCGGATATTTCACCAGTTCACAGGCCAACCAGGCACGGAGCGCCTCCAGCCATTTCAGCTTGTACTGGTACTTGTCGGAATCCACGCTCTGCCCGTTGGGTACATACACGCACACCACGCGGACACCGTTGGCCGTGGCGGCGATGACGCGCTTCTGTTCGTCATCGAAGCCGGGGATACCGAACTGCACCTCATCCAACGGCTCGCGGCTCAGGATCGCCACGCCGTTATAGGTCTTCTGTCCGCTGAACACGGCGTGATAGCCCGCCGCCTGCAGCTCGGCCCGAGGGAAATCCGTATCCTGCTGTTTGGTCTCCTGCAGGCACAGCACCTCGACCGGATTGGCAGCGAGCCAGTCCAGCACCTGCGGCAGGCGCACCTTCAGGGAATTGACGTTCCAGGTAGCCAGCTTCATGGAACGATCGGATTTGCCGGAACAACCGGGCTTGCCGCAACGGGGACCGGCTGTGCAGGCAATGACCGATAGGGAGCGGTCTTGGGATACCCTGCAATATCCAGTTCGTTATTCCATCGACTGGCGCTGAAGCCGCTCACGAACGACTTGCCGACACTCAGGGCCGGTACCTTGTCTCCACCGGATGCGGCCTTGAATGCATCGATCTCTTGCTGAGTGACCAGCTTCTTTTCCGTGAACGGGACGCCGCGCTTGGTCAGCAGATCGCGCGCCTGGTCGCAAAATTCGCCGCAGCCGTCCCCTACGTACAGCGTCACCGGGAAGTCCTGCCGGGCGCGGCGCGTTTCGTATGGCAGATTCGCACCCGTTGCGGCTTCGTCGTGGAATTGCAGGGACTCGACCAGCGGCGCTTGGGCCGGCGGCTCATCGCCATAATGCACCTTGCCAGCTTTATCCACCCAGCGGTATAGCTCGCCCGCCTGAGCGAGCAGCGACACCGCCATCAGCCCACCTATCAACAGAACGATGCGTTTCATCTTGCCCTCCGGAATCAGCCTTCCTCGATCAACCCATTGTGCCGCAACAGTGCGGCGATGCTCGGCTCGCGGCCACGGAACGCGGTGAACGACTCCATCGCGCCGCGGCTGCCGCCCATCGCCAGCACCTCGGCGCGGAAACGCGCGCCGATGTCCGGATTCAGCACCCCGTGCTCCTCGAACAGGCTGTACGCGTCGGCGGACAGCACTTCGGCCCACTTGTAGCTGTAATAGCCTGCCGCGTAGCCGCCGGCGAAGATGTGCGAGAAGCTGTGAGGGAAGCGATTGAAATCGGGCGGCGTCAGCACCGCGACCTCGGTGCGAACCTCATCGAGCAGTTGGAGTATGGTCTTGCCGCCGCCCGCCTCGAAGCTGCTGTGCATCAGCATGTCGAACAGCGCGAATTCGATCTGGCGCAACGTCTGCAACCCGCTCTGGAAGTTCTTCGCCGCGAGCATCTTGTCGAACAGCGCGCGCGGCAGCTTCTCGCCGCTATCGGCATGGCGCGTCATGCCCTGCACCACGTCCCACTCCCAGCAGAAGTTCTCCATGAACTGGCTGGGCAGTTCGACCGCGTCCCACTCCACGCCGTTGATGCCCGACACGCCGAGGTCTTCCACCTCGGTCAGCAGGTGATGCAAGCCGTGGCCGAACTCGTGGAACAGCGTGATGACTTCGTCGTGCGTGAACGTGGCCGGCTTGCCTCCGACCGGCGCGGAGAAGTTGCAGTTGAGGTACGCAACCGGCGTCTGGATGCCGCCAGCCTTGCGGCGGCGCGTGATCACGTCGTCCATCCACGCCCCGCCGCGCTTGCTGTTGCGCGCGTACAGATCGAGGTAGAACTGGCCGACGAGCCCGCCCTGCGTATCGCGGACGTCGAAGAAGCGTACGTCCTCATGCCACACCGGGGCGGAAGCCTGCGCGATGCGCAGGCCGTACAGCGTCTCCACCAGGCGGAACATGCCGGGCAGAACCGCATCCTCAGGGAAGTATTGCTTCACCTCCTGCTCGGAGAAGGCGTAGCGCTTTTCGCGCAGCTTCTCACTGGCATAAGTGGTATCCCATGAGTGGAGCTCGGCCAGCCCCAGCTCGGTGCGCGCGAATTCGCGCAGCTCTGCCAAGTCCTTCTCTGCGAACGGCCGCGCGCGTTGCGCCAGTTCACGCATGAACTGCACCACCTGCTGCGGCGTCTCCGCCATCTTCGCAGCCAGCGACAACTCGCCGTAGTTGGCGAAACCGAGCAGCGCCGCCTCCTCGCCGCGCAGCTTGACGATCTCGTCCATCAGCGGGCCGTTGTCCAGCTTGGCGTCGCCGAACTCGGAAGCTCGCGTCGCATAGGCGCGGTACATCTGCTCGCGCAGCGCGCGGTTGTCGGCATACTGCATCACCGGCATGTAGGACGGCGCCTTCAGCGTGAACAGCCAGCCGCTCTTGCCAGCCGCTTCGGCGGCCTCGCGCGCCGCCTGCAACACGTCATCCGGCAGGCCGCTCAACTCGTCCCGATTCCCGATCACCAAGGTATAGGCGTTGGTCGCATCCAGCAGGTTGTCGGAGAAACGCGACGACAGTTCCGCCAGCTTCTCCTGCACCTCCAGATAGCGTGCCTTCTTGTCATCCGGCAGCTCCGCACCGCCGAGGCGGAAATCGCGCAACTCGTTCTCGATGACCTTCTTGCGCGCGCCGCTCAGCGTCTCGAACTCCGCGCTGTCGCGCAGCGCCTTGAACTTCTTGAACAGCGCGAGGTTCTGTCCGAGCTCGGCGTAATATTGAGTGATCTTCGGCAGCGTGGCGTTGTAGGCCTCGCGCAACTCGGGGGAATTCATCACCGCATTGAGGTGCCCGACCGGCCCCCAGGCGCGCGACACACGCTCGTTGGCGTCCTCCATCGGCAGCACGAAGTCGTCCCAGGTCGGCGGCACATCGTCCGCCAGCAGGCGCGTCACCAGTGCACGGTTCTCCTCCAGCAATTGCTCGATGGCCGGGGCGACGTGTTCGGGTTTGATCTCCGCAAAGCGCGGCAGACCTGAGAAATCCAGCAGGGGATTTTTTGAAGCAAGGGAAACGTTCATGATCTGGAAAAGGTTTGATACTGCACAAGGCAATCCGGAGCGGCATTCTACTATGGCATTTACTCCTGCACCGTCACCCTGTCGCGCTCGATGATTGCCCGGAATCCTTCGCTGCACGTCGCCCAGTCCACGATATCCACGGTATAGGGGATATCGGAGTCGCTGAAATCTTGTCGCAACTGGGCCGAAACTTCATAGGGCAAGGGAGTTTCACCGACGATGCAAAGGTCGAGGTCGGAAGCCAGTTTCGCCTTGCCGGCGACACGCGATCCGAATGCCCACACGACACGATCCGGCACGTTGCGCCGCAGGATTTTGCGCACGACCTCAAGGTGGTCGGGGCGTACGTCAAGCGGCATGGCGCAGGCGTTCGAGGGTGATCTTGGCATCCGCAAGGAAGGCGCGCGCCCGTTCGAACGCCCGGGTGGCTTCTTCATTGTCGTAGATATGCGAAGTCTTGTTGCGCGCCTCATAATGCCCCAGCCAGGCCTCGGTATCATCGAGCAGACGATGCTTTGCCGCCTGGCGGAAGATGTCCTTCTTAGACAGCAGCACCCCCTCGTCGAGCTGGTAGATTTCCTTCAGCGCGCGCTGCATCAGCTTCCACGACAAATCCATCGCGATCTCGAAGCGCTGGATAACCCCGTCGCGCACGGTGAGCAGGTCGGGGTAGCGCGCGGCATCGGCGAAGCCTTCCTCCAGTCGCGCCAGCGATTTTTCAAGTGCTTCAACACTCAGTCGCGACATCGTGGGTCTCCTCGTTCACATGCTGTACGGCATGCCGGATAGCCGAACACGCCGATCGTCTGCCCTGTACGTTTCTAATTCTGATTGTGTGCTTAATTTTGTACGTCACAGGGGACAGCTATCCCTGATAAACGATCTGGCCATCAACCAGGGTATAGCGAACCTTGCCCTGTACCTCGTAGCCGGTGAACGGCGTGTTCTTGCCCTGGCTCTTCAGCGCGGCCGGCTCGACCTTCCACCATGCCTCGGGGTCGAACACGCACAGGTCGGCGGCAGCACCCACGCCCAGATGGCCTGCATCCAGACCGAGAATGCGCGCGGGAAGCAGCGTGGCCCTCGCCAGCGCATCGGACAAGCCTAGCTTTTCCTGCTGCGCCCATTTCAGCACCAGCGGCAACAGCAACTCCAGTCCGGTCGCTCCGGGTTCGGCCTCGGCGAACGGTAACTGCTTCGCGTCCTCATCCACCGGCGAATGATCTGAGCAAATGGCGTCGATGGTGCCGTCCAGCAATCCGGCACGCAGCGCGGCACGGTCGTGCAGGCTGCGCAGCGGCGGCACCAGATGGCAATTCGGGTCGAAGAAACCGATGTCCATATCCGACAGGTGCACATGGTTCATCGACACGTCGCAGGTGATTTTCAACCCCTGTTGTTTGGCAGCGCGGATCATCTCCACGCCCGCCGTGCTGGAGATGCGACAGATATGCAGCCGCACGCCGGTGTCGCGCGCCAGCGCCAACATGGTGGACAGCGCGATGGTCTCGGCGCTCACCGGGATCGCGGGCAGGCCGCAGCGTGTCGCCACCTCGCCGTCGTGCGCGACGCCGTTCTTCGCGAGGAAGCTGTCCTGCGGCCGCATCCACACCGGATAATCGAAGGTCGCGGCATATTGCATGGCACGCATCAGCACGCGTGTGTCGGTCAGCGGTGCATCGGCCTGACTGAACGCGACGCAACCCGCGTCGACCAGTTCGGCCATCTCGGTCAGCTCCTGTCCTTTCAGCCCCGCAGTCAGCGCGCCGACCGGATAGACGCGTGCCTGGTTCAGGTTGCGCGCGCGGTGCTTGAGCATCTCCACCAAGCCCGGCTCGTCCAGCGCCGGGTCGGTGTCCGGCGGGCAGGCCAGGCTGGTCACGCCGCCGGCGACCGCCGCATCCATCTCGGATTCCAGCGTCGCCATGTATTCGTAGCCAGGTTCGCGCAGCCGCGCCGCAAGGTCGATCAGGCCGGGCGCGACGACCAGTCCGCTGGCGTCGATCACCTTGTCCGCGGCGAAACCTGCCGGTGCTTGACCGATCGCCGCGACCTTGCCCGCAGCGATGAACACGTCCTGCTGTGCATCGATATTGTTCTTCGGGTCGATCAAGCGACCGTTCTTGATGTGGATATTCATGCCTTAGCTCCCGCCAATATGCTCATCACCGACATGCGTACCGCGATGCCGAAGGTCACCTGCGACAGGATCACCGAGCGCGGGCCGTCGGCGACTTGCGAGTCTATCTCGACGCCGCGGTTCATCGGGCCGGGGTGCATCACGATGGCATCGGATTTCGCATGAGCCAGCTTCTCTTCGGTGAGACCGTAGTTCTTGAAGTATTCCTGCGCCGAGGGCAGTGCCGCCCCCTGCATGCGCTCGTTCTGCAGGCGCAGCATCAGCACCACATCGACGTCCTTCAGGCCCTGCGCCATGTCGTGATAGACCTGCACACCGAGGTTCTCCACCATGGTCGGCAACAGCGTCTTGGGCGCGATCACGCGCACTTCCGGCACGCCCAGCGTGGTCAGCGCGTGAATCTGCGAGCGCGCCACACGCGAGTGCAGCACGTCGCCGACGATGGCGACGCGAAGGTTGTGGAATTCCTTCTTGTAGTGGCGGATGGTGAACATGTCCAGCAGCGCCTGCGTCGGGTGCGCGTGGCGACCGTCGCCCGCGTTGACGACATGAATGTCCGGTGCGACGTGGCGCGCGATCAGGTGCGCGGCACCCGATTGCGAGTGGCGCACCACGAACATGTCGGCATGCATCGCACAAAGGTTGTCCACGGTATCCAACAGGGTCTCGCCCTTGCTGGTGGAGGACGAACCGATGTTGAGGTTGACCACGTCTGCAGACAGGCGCTTCGCGGCGATCTCGAAGGTGGTACGCGTGCGCGTGCTGTTCTCGAAGAAGATGTTGAACACCGACTTGCCGTGCAGCAGCGGCACCTTCTTGATCTCGTGCCCGTCGGTGGTATCGAGGAACGTCGCGGCGCGGTCGAGGATGTCGCGCATGATGCGCGCGGGCAGACCCTCGGTGGTCAGCAGGTGCTGGAGTTCTCCGTTCTTGTTTAACTGGGGATTGTTCATTGACACCTCGAAAATCTATTTCTCATCGCGCCTTGACGGTTCGCGGACGAGAAGCCTTCCCGCCGAGGGTTCGTCAAAATACGCTTGCAATATTTGTTGCGCGGCATACTGGTCGAGCACGGCTTTCTGCTTCCGGCCGTGAATGCCGGCCTCGTCCAGCCGCGCACTTGCGGCGAGCGAAGTATACCGCTCATCGACCAGTATCGTGGGCAGATTGAACCGCCCCTTGAGGCGGTTGGCGAAGCGTCGGCACAGTGCAGTCAGCTCGTGCGGCGTGCCGTCGTCGTTGCACGGCAGTCCGACCACCAGCGCGGCAGGCTGCCATTCGGCGATCAGTTCCGCGAGCTTCGCGAAGCGCGTGTCGTTCTTCTCATCGTCGATGGTGGTCAGCGGATTGGCTTGGCGCAACAGGGTGTTGCCCACGGAGATACCAATACGCCTGGCGCCGAAATCGAATCCCAACAACGTACCGGATGGATTAAAGGTCGTCATGCCCTCAGGCATGACCAGCCTCTTCCGACAACGTCGCGAAATCGATCCCCAGCAGCGCCATCGCTGCAGGCAGGCGCTCCTCCGCGGGCAGGTCGAACAGGATGTGCTCGGTGGCGGGCACAGACAGCCAGGCGTTCTCGCTCATCTCGTGCTCCAGCTGCCCCTGGTCCCAACCCGCGTAACCCAGGGTCACGAGCAGGTGACGCGGCCCCTTTCCTTCACCGAGGGCTTGGAGGATGTCCTTGGATGTGGTCAGCGTCAGCTTGTCGTTGATGCGCAATGACGACTGCCACTCGCCCTCGGTGTCGTGCAGCACGAAGCCGCGCTCGGTCTGTACTGGCCCGCCGAAATGGAGCGGCATCTTCTGCAGCTTGGGTTCGTGCAGCGGGATGTTGATCTGGTCGAACATCTCCCCCAGCGTCAAACTGATCGGTTTGTTCACCACGATGCCCAGCGCCCCGTTCTCGTTGTGCTCGCAGATATAGGTCAGCGTGCCGCCAAAGACGCCCTCCTGCTGCGAAGGCATGGCGATGAGGAAATGGTTGGTGAGGTTGAAGTCGGACATGGCGGCATTGTAGCCTTCCGGCACAGCCTTCACAAATCAGCTTGGGACCGGAGCTGCGGGAGAAATTTGCCCCAGTTGATGCATCAAGGCAAAGCCGAGATTCCCGTCGGCCCCGCAGGAAATGCACCTCGGCGGCTATCTGACGGCCGGCTCAAGCGGCAAATAAATGGTGAACCGGGTGCCCTGTCCGCTTTGGGAGCCGACATCGATGCGCCCGCCCAGGGCATCGACCTCGGCACGCACGACGTCCAGCCCGACACCGCGGCCTGCAACCTCGCTCACTTCGGTCGCGGTGGAGAAGCCGGGCACGAAGATCAGCTGCGCCAGCCGCTCGTCGCTCGCGGCCTCGTTCGGCTGCAACAATCCCTGCTCCAGCGCTTTGGCGCGCAGGGCGGCGAAGTTCAGGCCCGCGCCGTCGTCGCTGAGCTCCAGCACCACCTGGCCGCTTTCCTGGCGCAGGTCCAGACGGATCTCGCCGATCGGGGATTTGCCGAGGCGGATACGAACCGGCTCGCTCTCCAGGCCATGCACGATGGCGTTGCGCAGCAGATGCTCGATCGGAGCGGTCATCCGTTCGAGCATCCTGCGATCCACTTCCACTCCGGCTCCCGGCAGTTCGAGGTTGACACGCTTGTTCAGTTCTTTCGCCATCTGGCGCACGGTCCGGTACAGGCGCCCTCCGATGCTGGCAAAGGGAGCCATATGCTCATTCACTGCTCGCTGCCCAGCCCGTGTAAGGGGCGTGTCCGGCTCCGGCGCATGCGCGTCCTCTTTCCGATCGGAGACTGCGGGACCGATGGCCCGTAATTCTTCGAGCAAGGCTGCGATACGCTCCAGATCGCCGGACAGCGCTTCCCAGAACGAAGGCTGCATACGCTCCCGAGCATCGTCCTCGGCGCGGTCCTCCATCGCGTGCACGATCTCGCCGATGCGCATCGCGCCTGCCATGCGGGCGCTGCCCTTCAGAGTGTGCAACAGGCGCTTCAACGATTGCCCATGGCGCTCATCGTCCGGCGATTCGCGCCAGGCCCGCAACACCGCGCGGATCTTCCCGCCCAGGCCGTCCGCCTCTTCGAGGAATACCGGAAGCAACTGCACATCCACGTCGTCGCGCACCTGCGACTCGAGCAAGGATTCCCAGCCGCCTTCGCGCCCCGGAACAGCCGGCGCCTGCGGACGGCCTTCGGACTGCAGCCGCTGCACCAGGTCCGGTTGCGCCTGCGGCATGCACCGCTCGCTGACGCTTTGTGCCATCCCATCAAGCGCGGCGACGACCTGTTCCAGCGATTCAAGCTGGGCGGCATCCGGCTCGAACACCCTGTCCCTGCGTGCCCGCAGCCAGTCTTCCAGTGCGGCGGCCAGTTCGACGACCGGTTGAACCTTCAGGGGACGGCTTGCCTCGGCAAGTGCGTGGGCGGCATAGATGAACTGCGGCGGTACCTCGTGCAACGCCTTGAACACAGTGAAATGCTGCCTCAAAGCGCGCGCGTAGTGCAGCACCTCCTCGCCAGCCCCCTCGGGAAGTCCGGCCAGATGTACAAGGTCGCCGCCGGATGTCGGTTCGAATGTCATCGTATGCCTATGACCGCGACCTCATCAACGCTTCCAGAAGCGCGGCGTGAACAGGATCAGCAGCGTAAACACTTCCAGGCGTCCGGTCAGCATCGCCAGGGTGCAGACCCAGGTCTGGAAATCGGTCAGTATCGAATAATTCGTCGCAGGACCCACCACGCCGAGACCCGGACCGGCATTGTTGATGCAGGCAATGACCGCGGTAAACGACGAAATGAAATCGAGTCCGCTGATCAACAGCAGGAAGGTATAGGCCACGATACTCATGAAATACAGGAACACGAAACCCAGCACCGCAAACACGATGTTGTTCGAAACGACCATCCCCCCCACCTTCATCGGGTTCACCACGGAGGGGTGCAACAGCTTGAGGAATTCGCGCCCGGCCTGCTTGAACAGGATCAGGGTGCGCACCATCTTGAGGCCGCCGCCGGTCGAGCCGGAACTGGCGACGATGCAGGAAAGGAACAGCATCCACAGCGGCGCAAAGATCGGCCATTGCGCGAAATCCACGCTGGCAAAACCGCAGTCCGTTGCGATGGACACCAGGTTGAAGCTCGCATGGCGCAATGCGGTCAAGAAGTCGGGATACACGTTCTGCCACTGCAGGAACAGCGCGATGCCGACACAACTCGCCACGATAACAGCCAGCATGGCGACCGCTTCTGCGTCGTGCAGGTAGACCTTCAGGCTCTTGCCACGCCACGCCAGGAAGTGGGTGGCGAAGTTCATCGCCGCCAGCAGCATGAACACGATCAGCACGAACTCGATCAACGGCGAGTTGAAGTAGCCGACGCTGGAATCGTGGGTGGAGAAACCGCCCAGCCCCATCGCCGCAAAGGCGTGGCACACCGCATCCAGCCAGTTCATCCCTGCCCACTTCAGTGCGGCGATGCAGGCCAGCGTGATGGTCAGATAGACCGCCCACAGGTTGCGCGCGGTATCGGCGATGCGCGGCGTGAGTGCGGATTCCTTCATCGGGCCGGGCGTCTCGGCCTTGAACAGCTGGCGTCCGCCGATGCCCAGCAGCGGCAGCACCGCCACCGCCAGCACGATGATGCCGAGGCCGCCCAGCCAGTTCAGTTCATGGCGCCAGATGTTGATGGCGGGCGGCAGGTTGTCCAGCCCGACCAACACCGTTGCACCCGTGGTGGTCAGACCGGACATGGTCTCGAAATACGCATCGGTGAACGACAGGCCGGGAATCGCCAGCAGCAACGGCAAGGTGGCAAAGGCCGGCATCGCCGTCCACATGGTGGCCACCAGCAGGTAACCGTGGCGGACCGTCAACTCGCCACGGTAATGGCGCGTCAGCATCCACAGCAGCACGCCGGATGCGGCGGTCCACAGCATCGCCAGCAGGAAATCCATCAGCATGTCGGTGTCCGCATAGATCAGCGCCGTGGCCACCGGCATGATGTATGCCGCGCTGAACACCGCCAGCAGCAAGCCCAAGGCATGGAGAACGGTAAGCGCGCGTCCCATCAGAAGAACCCGAGGTTGACCTGGAACAGCTTCTCGACCTTCTTCACCATCCGCTTCTCGGTGACGAATACGATCACATGGTCTTCCGCCTCGATCACCGTGTCGTGGTGCGCGATCACCACCTCATCGCCGCGCACGAGGGCGCCGATGGTCGCGCCCTTGGGCAGGTCGATCTCCTCGATGCGCCGCCCCACGATGCGCGAAGACTGGCGGTCGCCGTGTGCGATCAGCTCGAGTGCCTCCGCCGCACCGCGCCGCAGCGAGTGCACCACCGCAACGTCGCCCTGGCGCACATAGGCGAGCAGCGAACCGATGGTGACCTGCGCGGGCGACAGCGCGATGTCGATCTTGCCGCCCTGCACCAGCCCCACATAGGCGCTGCGGTTGATCAGTGCGACCACCTTGCGTGCCCCGCCCTGCTTGGCGAGCAGCGCCGACATGATGTTGTTCTCGTCGTCGTTGGTGAGCGCACAGAACACGTCCACCTCGGCGACGTTCTCCTGCTGCATCAGCTTCTCGTCGGTGCCGTCGCCGTTCAGCACCAGGGTGTTGGCCAACTCGCCCGCCAGTTTCTGGCAGGTCTTCTTGTTGAACTCGATGATCTTGACCTGGTAGTCGCGCTCCAGCGCCTTGCCCAGGCGGCGCCCGATGTTGCCGCCGCCGACGATCATCACCCGCTTGGAGGGTTTGTCCATGCGGCGCATCTCTTTCAGCACGCTGCGGATGTTGTCGGTCGCCGCGATGAAGAAAATCTCGTCCCCGTCCTGCACCACGGTGCTGCCCTCGGGGATGATCGCGCGGTCCTGGCGGAAGATCGCCGCGACGCGCGTCTCGACCTGGGGCATGTGCGTGCGCAGGAAGGAGAGCGGCTTGCCCACCAGCGGCCCGCCCTCGAAGGCGCGCACCGCCACCAGCGACACCTTGCCGTCGGCAAACTCCAGCACCTGCAAGGCTTCGGGAAATTCGATCAGCTTGGTGATGTACTCGGTGAGGATCTGCTCCGGGCAGATCGAGAAGTCGACGCAGAAGTTGTCCGCGTTGAACACCTCCTCGCGATTGAGGTAGTCGGAGGCGCGGATGCGCGCGATGCGCGTCGGCGTGTTGTACAGGCTGGCCGCCAGCTTGCAGGCCACCATGTTGACCTCGTCGCTCTGCGTCACCGCCAGCAGCATGTCGGTGTCGGCGATGCCTGCCTGTTCGAGCGTCGAAGGATGCGAAGCGCTGCCGGTCAGCGTGCGCAGGTCCAGCCGGTCCTGCAACTGGCGCAGCTTCTCCCCGTCGGTATCCACCACCGTAATGTCGTTCGCCTCGCTCACCAGGCTTTCCGCCACCGTCGAGCCGACCTGTCCCGCCCCCAGAATCAATATCTTCACAAACCCTCCCCTTGGGTCATTGTTGTGCGCGTATCCAGTTCTTCCATTGTTCGAACAGCCGCTCGTCGCGCGCCGCGATCACCGAGCGCTGCCAGACGTCGTCCTGCACGCAATCGTCGCTCTCGATGCAGCAGGCATGGCCTCCCGCTTCGCTCAGGATCAGGACGCCCGCGGCGTAGTCCCACAGTTTCTGCCCGCCGTGCAGGTAGACGTCGTAGCGCCCCGCGGCGGTATAGCACCAGTCCAGCGCACTCGCGCCAAAATTGCGCTGGGAACTGTACGGGGGATCGGACGCGAGCCGGGTGACCAGCTTCGTGTCCAGGCGTTTGAGATCGACGTTCGCCAGCGCCTGGTCGAGCGATTCCGCCGCCTCGCGCCCCAGGAGCCTCT
>DASTGP010000109.1:0-6851 GCA_035605585.1 Gallionella sp.
CGCTGTTGGCTAGCGCCTCGCGCAAGGCGCCGGCGAGCTGCTTGGTGTCCGGGATCTGCTGTTCTGCGGGCCAAACCGCCTTGCTGCCGAGTTGCTGCACGACCGGTCTTTCCAGCGGCCGCTCGGCGAGATTGGAAAGCAGGCGGGCCGTGCCGCCGATCTGCTCGGGGGAGGAAAGCGGATTGGTCGAGGCGACCATACGGAAAGTGAGGCGGGGCTGGTTTGCGATCACTTCGAGTTCCAGCACGTCGCCGCTCTTGATGTTGCCCGGCAGGCGCATCTGTATGGACTGCCCGGCGATCTGGACCTTGAACATGCCCTGTCCGATCTCGGACTGGACCGTGCCCTGCAGCTTCTGTCCGGGTTCGACTTTGGCGATGGCGGCAGGCGCGTCGGTTGCTGCCTCGATCAGGGGTTTGTCCGAGCGGGAAAGGACTCGCAGTGCGCTAATCAAATTCGCTGGCAGCATGCCGACACGCCCTCAAAACGTGCGATCCCGGCACAGGCGTGCGGGGATCGCGGGTGGATTGCGAGGTTACCTAAACGCCGTACGACTGACGCAACCGCTGCTCTTGGCGATTGCTTTGCATGATGCGCTGCAATTGGCCCATCCATGCTTCCGTGCGGTTGCGGATCTCCGCATCGTCGGCGAGGATTTTTTTGATGAGCTGGATCTTGCGTTGCCGCGAGTCTTCGTCCAACACCTCTGCCGCATCCACCGGCTTCATGGCGGCAACGTGCCGGCTGCATTGCTGCTCGAGGTCGACCAGTTCATCCCACTCGCCATGGATAGCCGCGTCGCGCATCCGGGCGGTAATGGCGGACAGCGATTCGTAATTGCTGATGGCTTGAGAAGCGCTCATGGAATTACACTCTCCCGTAAGCCAGTTGAACTTTGTTGCCCGCCGCTGCCGATTGCGGGGCGGCCGCTGGGGCGGCGGCAGAAGCGGCGCCAGCGCCCGGGCGTATGCTGTCCCAAGCACCCTTCAAGTCGGTCAACAGGCCAGCCACTTCGTCCAGTGCGGCCATGTCGTTGCTCATATTCGCGGTCAACAGGCGCGAGGTCATGTAGTCGTACAGCGAGGCCAGATTGTGTGCCAGTTCGCCGCCTACATTCTTGTCCAGGCAGGCCTTCAATCCATCGTCGATGATCAGGATGGCCTGGGAGATCGCCGCACCCTTGGCAGGAATGTCCTTGCGGATGATTCCGTTCTTGGCATTGGAGATCGCCAGCAATGCGCCTTGGTACAGCATGGAAATCAACTTGTGGGGATCAGCCGCAGTTACCCCGGACTCGACGCCGACTTTCGTATAAGCTTTGATTGCTGTGGCCGCATACATGATGATTTCCTCCGCTTACAGTCTTGCGAGTTGTTGTGAGAGATAGGTGCTGGTCTGGCTCATTCTGCTGAGCATGGCGTCCAGCGACGTATATTGCGCCCGGTAACGTTTCTCGATAGCGACCATGCGGGTTTCCAATTCGGCGCGGCGGTTGCCGATATCCTTGATGGTCTTGTCGAGGCCATTGGTGCGGCTGGCCAATATTCCATCGGTGCCCAGAATGGAGGTGGCCCATTTATCCAGCGAATAGGCATAGCCCTGAGAATAATTCACCGTGCCGCGTGCGCCTGTCGCGCCGCCGCTGATGGTAACGGCGAGCCCGGTCGAGTCCCCTGTGCTGGAGGTCAGTTTTTGGCCCGACCCGGTGGCTGCCATGCCGTTGATCGTGCCTGCTACATCCGTCCCGGCGGTGCCGCTGGTCACCGTTCCCATGAAGGCCGACACAGGCGTCCCCGCGTTGCTGGACAGGCTGACATTGGACGTCGAGCCGTAGCGGTTGGAGGTGATGCTCATGAAACCGCCGGCCGTGATCGTGGCCGACACCGAGGCGCCGACGGAGGAGAATGCGGAGGTGCCGTTGATCGCCGACTGGACCATCGATGCCAGCTGGGCGGCGCTATAGGAGGCTCCCGGCGTCAGCGCGACCGAAGCGATGATGCCGTCCAGCGTTACATTGATCGACGTGCCGCTGGCGATGGTGTACGGTGGGGCATTCAGGTTAAGGTCGCCGGTGGCGCCGCCTTGTGTTGCCAGCGAGCTTACGTTGACGGCGTAGCTGCCGGGTTTGGTCGCGGCGGTGGAAGCGCCATAAGCCACCAGGCTGTCGGATGACTTGCCGACGGAGGAGAACAGGTTGGCAATGTCGCTGAAGTTGCTGGCGATCGCCTTATCCAGTTTGACCTGGTCAAGAGCCAGCGAGCCATCCTTCTGGAAGGAAACGCCGATGTTCGACAGCGTGGTTATCGCCCCCGACGTGCCCGCTACCGGCGTGGTCAGCATGCTGCGCAGTTGCGCTTGCAGGGAGCGTACCGTGCTGTCGCCTTGCAAGATAGCGCCCTTTTTATTGGCAGCGTCGTAAGCGGAGAGGCCTTTTAGCGTCGTGTTGAGGTCGTTATAGGCCTTCACAAAGGCGGAGATCGAACTGCTGACGCCTGCCGTGTCCCGCGCAACGGTCAACGTGGCCGCGGAGGTCGTGGCCTTGCTCAGGTT
Organism: Gallionella sp.; assembly: GCA_035605585.1. Classification (GTDB taxonomy): domain Bacteria; phylum Pseudomonadota; class Gammaproteobacteria; order Burkholderiales; family Gallionellaceae; genus Gallionella. The sequence goes on from DASTGP010000109.1 coordinate 2,551, forward strand.
CAGGGTGACGCCCTGGATGACGTCGGAAATTGTGTTGGTGGTCTTGCTCACGGCTACGCCGTTCACCTTGAGATTGGCGTTCTGTGCGGTGACCGATTCCGACAGGTTCTGTGTGGCTGCCGGGTCGTGCGCCAGCAGGCCACTGACCGCGGCATCGCCGCTTACGGATATCTTGAGGCTATTGCTCACGCCTTTGTTGTCCGAGGATAGCGCGAGGCGGTAAGGGGTGCCGCTGCCGTCGTTGATGATGGACGCGGTCACGCCGACCTTGGCCGAGTTGATCGCGTCGCGGATGCCCTGCAGCGAATTGTTGCTGCTGTCGATGGTGATGCTCTTGGTGCCGCTGCCGTTCGAGAGATACGAGGCGCCGGTGTACAGCCCGGTTGCCTTATCGAAGGTCCCGCCGCTGATGGTGCCGAAGTCGAAAGTGACCATCGTCGCAGCTCCGCTGCCGATGGCGGCGGTGGTGCTGGTTTGCCCCGCGGCAACCAGTTTTTGCGCTTGCGCCAGGGTGCTCACTTCCAGGGAATAACTGCCTGCCACTGCGCTGCCGGTGGCCGATGCGGAAAATACCGTGGTATCGGAAGGGGTCGCAGTGAGCGACTGGAACTTGTTTGCGCTGGTCAATCCCTGCAGGGCGGTTTGGAAACTGGCCAATGCCCCTTTGACGCTGCCGTAGGCGGAAAGCTTGGCTTGGTAGCTGGCTTCCTGAGTGTTGAGTTTGGTGATGGGCTGCCGTTCGATAGTCATCAACTGGCTGACGATGCCGTTGACATCCAGGGCGCCCGATGATGTTGCCGAAGTGGTTGCCATGACGTTTCTTCCTTTAAGCCTGTTGTTTCAACAATAAGCCCTGCTGGATGCGATCTATCGCCTTGGAGATCGCCAAGGCTTCCTCCGAAGGGAATTGGCGGATCACATCGCGGGTCTCGGAATCAATCAGCTTGACGACGGAACGCTTGGTGTCCGAGTCGATGGTGAACTCGAGGTTCCTGTTCGACTGTTTCAAGGCCTTGTTGATGTTGTCCACTACGTTTTTCAGTTGTTCGGCAGTCGCTTGCCGATCTCCCGCCGGCGTTACCGCGGTTTGCGGCAACTCGAGCGGCACGGCCGGCTGGGCCTGGACACTTGAGGGGGTTGTCACAACGGCAACAGGCCCGCCATCGCTGGCGAGCCTTGCAGGCTGGGGAGCCTGTGCCATGTTGCTTACATTCTGGATTAGCATCTTGCCTCTCCTTTATCTCAAAAACCCAGCCGGTCGCCCGGCTGGGGTTAATCACCTAACGCATTAGCGCAACAGGGTCATCACGTTGTTGGGCAACTGGTTGGCCTGTGCCAGCATCGCCGTGCCTGCTTGTTGCAGGATCTGATTGCGGGTCAGCTGCGCAGTTTCCGCGGCGAAGTCGGTGTCGCTGATGCGGCTGCGGGACGCGGTCAGGTTTTCCACCGTGCTGCCCAGGTTCGAGATTACCGAGGTGAAGCGGTTCTGGATCGCGCCCAGGTTGGCTCGTGCGGTGTTGACCACGCTCAGTGCGCTGTCCATCTGGGCGACGGCCTGGTTGGCACCCATCACGGTGGTGATGTCGGTTGTATCAAAGCCGGTGGTGACTGCTGTCGTAGCGGCAGCGATAGTGCCGGTGGCAGCAGCGGTGAAGCCAGTGGCTGTAATGCCCGTCACCGTGGCGCCGGCCGCATCCTTGACCTTGTTGTAGTTGGCCAGAGTCAGCGCGCCAGTCGAATCGGCGGAGGCCACGACCCCGTGTTTGCTGGAGGTCGCGTTGATCGCGGCGGCGATCTGGGCGCCGCGTTCCGCGGCGCTGCTCGCGGCGGCGATCGGGCCGATATCGACGGTGTTGATCGTCAGCGTGCCGGTTGTAATTGCCGCATATGTCGTGGCGGCGGTAGCGGCGGAGCCGGTCGCCGAGTCGATCGTGGTGGAGCCCAGGCTTTTGATAGAAGCATCGGTGATCGCGGTGATCGAGATGCTCTGGCCGGCATCGGCGCCGACCTGGAAGGCCTGGCCGGTGAACGAGCCGTCGAGCAGCTTCACGCCGTTGAACGAGGTGGTGGAAGCTACGCGGCCGATTTCGGCCATCAGCTGCTGCACTTCGGTGTTCAGTGCGGTGCGGTCGGCGGAGCTGTTGGAGGCGTTGACGGATTGCACGGCCAGTTCGCGGATGCGTTGCAGGTTGTTGCCCACTTCGTTCAGCGCGCCTTCGGCGGTCTGCGCTACGGAAATGCCATCGTTTGCATTGCGGGACGCCTGCTGGTTGCCGCGAACCTGTGCGGTCATGCGGTCAACGATCGCCATGCCGGCCGCGTCGTCCTTCGCGCTGTTGATGCGCAGGCCGGAGGACAGACGCTGCAGGGAGGTCTGCAGCGCGTTCTGGGAGCCGTTCATGTTGCGTTGTGCATTCAGCGACGCGATGTTGGTATTGATGATGGAAGGCATTTCAATTCTCCTTTAACTGGATTTTATTTCCGGCTTGCTCGCCGTTCACAGTGGTTGGCCCGTTGCTGCCAGGCTCATCAACCGCCGTTAGTCCAGTTATCGGAAGGAGCCGGGAAAACTTTAGTCCTATTTGCGAAAAATTTTCCGGTAGCCTCCCGGGCGCGTATTCAATGCGTGCGGCGTGCTTCATTTCAGGGCTGCTCCGCCACGATCACGCGGTTCTTGCCTTCCTTCTTGGCTCGGTACATCGCCTTGTCGGCGCGCGCGACGAGGTCTTCCTGCGACTCCTGCGGGGCGCGTTGCGCGACGCCGGCGCTGAACGTCACCAGGATGCGTTCGTTGGCGTGCAGGAAGAACTGTTTGGTCAATTCCCTCTGCAGGCGCTCTATCGTGGTCGCAGCCTCTTCCAGCTTGACATCGGGCAGCAGGATGACGAATTCTTCGCCGCCGTAGCGGGCGACGGAGTCGCTGGGGCGCAAGGCCGCCTGGATGACTTTGCTCAAATGAATCAATGCGCTGTCGCCGGCTTGATGGCCGAGCGTGTCGTTGAGCCGCTTGAAGTTGTCGATATCCAGCAACGCGAGGCACAGCGGCGACTGGCTGCGGTCGGAGCGCGTGGCTTCGCGTTCGAACGCTTCATCCATGCCGCGCCGGTTGAGCGCGCCGGTGAGCTGGTCTTCGCGCACCAGTTCGCTGACCTGTGTGAGTTCCTCCTCCAGTTGCCTGATCTTGGCCTCGGATTCTTCCACTTGCTTGCGTGTCGAGACGAGCTCCTCGTGCGAGCGCATCGCGCTGGCCTGGATGACGCGGGTATCCTGCATGATGTCTTCCAGCAGGTGGCTGAGGTCGGTGAGGTTGTCGGTCTTGCTGATCTTCTGGCTATAGCCCTCGATCTTGTGGTGGTATTCGCCGGTGCTCGCGGTGATCTCGCCCAGCCGGTCGATGAACGTGGTCATCAGGCTCTTGAGGGTGGACTTGGCGTCGGTCAGGCTTTGCTTGAGGATGCCCTGTTTGATGATGGCATTGCGCAGACTGCGTTCCGCATCGGCGATGACGTTCCGGTCGATCGGGTTTGCGATGATTTCCGTCAGGATGACGATCTGCCCGTGCAGCCAGTCTTCATCCTCGATCATTTCGCCGATATTTTCCACCAGCAGGCGCAGCAGGCGCACCAGGCCCTCGTGTATCTTGGTCTTGTCCCCGCCGCGCAGCTCGACCTTGAACCAGAACTGGCGCAATTGTTTGGCCAGCGCGCTGATCTGCTCGGTCGACTGGATGGCGCGGGCCTGCAGGGCGAGGGTCTGAACTTCGGGTTGCAATTCGGGCTGCGCGCTTAAGAGGCTTTCCAGCGTCTGTGCCAGCAGTTCGGCGAGCTGCTGCAGGGGGGTATGCGAGCCAGGCAATGGTGCCGGAGCCGGCGTGCCGGAGCCGGCGGGGGGGGGGGGCCGCGCTTTCCGCCGCCGGAACCGTGCTGTCCACCTCGATGGCGCCGGCGGCGGGCGAGCTGGCCGACCATGAGCGCATCAGGCCGTTGATCTTTTCGAACAGGGTGTCCGGATTGGCGGCAAACCGGGTCAGCACGGTCTCCAGCCCCTCCTTCTTTCGGGTGATGGTCAGGCCCTTGTGTGGGGTTTCCAGCTGGCGCAACAAGTCGCGGATCAGGTCCGACCAGGAATTGACGGACTCCCTTGGCAGGGCTTTGTCGATCTCCTTGAGGCATTGCTCCCAGTCGTCCGTTTCAATGGCTTTTTTCAGCGCGATACCGGCTGCGGCCGATTTTGGCGTTTCGGCTAGGCGTTCGGCGATGGAGCGCAATGCTTTTTGCGCTCCGTTGTTCTCCCCGGCGGAG
>DASTGP010000139.1:0-6302 GCA_035605585.1 Gallionella sp.
GCCTGTGGTCGGCGCGATCGGCCAGGCCGTAGTTTTCCAGCAGCTGCGCGACGCGCGCCTTGCGCTCTGCAGCGGGGATACCCGCCAGCATCAGCGGCAACTCGATGTTCATCGCGGCCGTCAGGCGCGGCACCAGATGGAACGACTGGAACACGATACCGATCTTCTCGCGGCGCACGCGCGCCTGCTCCTCGTCGCTGAGGTCGGTGACGTTGCCGCCGTCCAGCCGGTAATTGCCGGAAGTCGGACGGTCGAGCAGGCCGATCAGGTTGAGCAGGGTGGATTTGCCGGAGCCGGAAGGCCCCATGATGGATACGTATTCACCGGAACCCAGTTGCAGGTCGATCTCGCGCAGAGCGGCGACCTGCTGGTCACCGACGGTGAAGATGCGGCTGACGTTTTGCAGTTCGATCATTTCGTCGGCTTGGGTGCTTCAGGCTTCACGCGCGCACCCGCCTTCACCCCGGCCTGATCGAGATTCAGCACGATCTGGTCCCCCTCCTTCAGCCCGGATGTGACCTCGGCGTATTCCCAATTGCTCAGGCCCGTCTCCACCGTGCGCTCGGACAACACGCCGTCGAGGGGACGGTAGAGCAGAACGCGCTTGCCCTCCAGCAGGGTCTGCGTCGGGATGCGCAGCACGTTGTTGCGCACGGTGTGCACGATCTCCACGTCCGCGCTGTAGCCCACCAACAAAGCCACGTCCGAGGGAAGCTCGTTGAACTCCACTTCCACTTCCACGGTGCGAGCCTGCTTCTCCAGGTCGATGACATAGGGGGCGATGCGCTTGACCTTGCCCGCGAACGATTTGCCCCTGATCGCATCGAGCGTGATGCGAGCGGGCAGCCCCACCTTCACCTGCGCGGCATCCACCTCGTCGATGGGTGCGCTGACGAACAGGCAGCTGTCGTCGATCAGGTCGATGGCGGGCGGCGTGGGAATGCCGGGCGGCGACGGCGTGGCGTATTCGCCCAGCTCGCCGCTGATGTCCGCGACGATGCCGCCGAACGGAGCGCGCAACACCATGCGCTGCAATCCGGCGCGCGCCACGGCGATGCGGGAACGCGCCTGACCGATCTCGCTGCGCGCCGAGGCGCAGGAAGACCGTTTGGCTTCGGCATCCGCCTCGGCCCGGTCCAGCCCCTCCGGCGAGATGAAACCGCGCTCGCGCAACTGCCTCGCCCGCACCGCGTCCTTGCGGCTCGCCTCGGCAAGGGTGCAGGCTTCATCGGCCCGGGTGATAGCCGTGGCGAGCTGCTGCACCGCCAGCCGCTCCTGCGCCTGCAGATCCTCGTTCCACAGTTCCAGCAGCACGTCGCCTTCCTTGACCCGATCGCCCTTTTTTACCCGCAATTGCGCGATCTGTCCGCCCGCCGGGGGAGCCAGCTTGGCACGGCGGCAAGCCTTCACCGTGCCCGCACGCGTGTTGCTCACTGTCGCTTCGACGGCGCCGCGCTCGACCTTGACCAGCTGTACGGGAATCGCCTCGGGGCGCGAAATGAACCAGATCGCCAATACCAGCAAGGCGATGCCGGCGGCCCACGAAAAATAACGGAAGAACACGGAGCGGTTTCGGTGTTGAAACAAGGTCATGCACCCCCTGTAGACATCCATCCGGGCATGTGCCGGATGGACGGTTGGAGCGGCTGAATCTGCTCCACGATGCGCTTGAATTTGATGGTGCCGGTGATCTGAATCGAACAGACGACCTACGCGTTACGAGTGCGTTGCTCTACCAACTGAGCTACACCGGCATGAAACGGAAACGATTATACGGGAGACGACGCCTATCGCCAACGATAAGCATCGGTATCGAACGGTTGCGGCTCGCCTTCGATCTCGTTGCGCAACAGTTCGGCGCTGGCGAGCGACATCGTGACGCCGTAACGGAAATGCCCGGTGTTCGCATACAGGTTGTCGAGCTGCGGATGGCGTCCGATGGTGGGAATGTTGTCGGGCGAACCGGGACGGAGGCCGGCCCAGTGACGGATCGGCTCGGTTTGCCAGTCCGGGAAGATTTCGCGCACCTGGCGCATCAGGTCGTCGTACGCCTCGGCAGTGACCGACTTGTCGAAGCCGACGTCTTCCAGCGTGCTGCCCACCAGCAGGTGTCCGTCGCGGCGAGGAATGAAATAAAGACTGTCCCTGAGCAATATCTGCCGGAACGGCGGCGCATCGAACTTGAACAGCAGCATCTGGCCTCGTATCGGCCGGACATCCAGATCGAGCGCATGTTCGCCCTGCAGCGACTTGCTCCACGCCCCGGCGGTAACGATGTACCCCCCCGATACCAACCTGCCCAGCGAGGTTTGCAGCGCGGCGACGCGTCCATTCTCCAGATCGAATCTCTGCACTTCGCATTGTTCGAGGATGGTGCCGCCCAGCATTTCCACGCGCCGGCGCAAGGCGAGCAACAGGCGCGGGTTGCGCACCTGGGCGACCTCCGGCAGCAACAGCCCCTCGCCACTCTGCTCAGGCAGGTAATCGGCAAGCTCGACCAACTGCATGGGAAAGTGGTGCTGTGCGCACCACTGCTCGGCGGCCTCCTTGCGATAAGGCGGCAACAACAGCATGCCGCAGCGCTGGTATTCCGGATCGACGCCGGTGGCGACGTGCAACAGGGCCGCCGCATCCTCCAGCATCTCCATGCCGCGCAGCGCGAGGCGGTTGACCGACTCCTGGTAATCCCACGGGCACAGCGGAGACATGATCCCCCCGCCCGCCCAGGAGGCTTCCTGCCCCACTGCGCCGCGCTCTGCCACGGTCACGCGATATCCCTCTTGCAGCAGGGACAACGCACTGGTCAGGCCGACCGCGCCGGCGCCGACGATGAGGAAATCGGGCTTGTCGGACATCAGATCTGCAACGCCTTGGGAACGGGGAACACGACGTTCTCCTCGATACCCTGCAATTCGGTGACTTCGCCTGCACCCATCTCTTGAAGACGCAACACCACGTCCTGCACCAGAAGCTCGGGCGCGGATGCGCCGGCGGTGACGCCGATGCGCGACTTGCCCGTAAACCACTCGGGCCGCAGACCGCGCGCATCGTCCACCAGATAGGCGGGTACGCCGACCTTGGCGGCGACTTCACGCAGGCGGTTGGAGTTAGAACTGTTCGGCGAGCCGACGACGACAACCACGTCGCATTGCGCGACCAGCAGTTTCACCGCGTCCTGGCGGTTCTGCGTGGCGTAGCAGATGTCGTCCTTCTTCGGGCCGGTGATGTTCGGGAAGCGGGCCTTGAGCGCGGCGACAATGCCGCTGGCGTCGTCCACCGACAGCGTGGTCTGCGTGACGTAGGCAAGGTTGTTCTCGTCCTTCACCTGCAGCGTCCGCGCCTGCTCCGGCGACTCGACCAGATACATGCCGCCTTCGGCCTGACCCATGGTGCCTTCCACTTCGGGATGACCGGCATGGCCGATCATGACGATCTCCTTGCCCTGTTCCCGCAGCCGCCTCACTTCGAGGTGCACCTTGGTCACCAGCGGGCAGGTCGCATCGAACACCGTCAGTCCGCGCGCCTCGGCCTCTTGCCGCACGGACTGCGGCACGCCGTGCGCGCTGAACACCAGCACACTGCCCGGGGGGACATCGGCCAGGTCTTCGATGAACACCGCGCCTTTCTTGCGCAGGTTGTCCACCACGAAACGGTTGTGCACCACTTCATGGCGCACGTAAACGGGGGCGCCGTGCAGCGCCAGCGCGCGTTCGACGATGGTGATGGCGCGATCCACGCCGGCGCAAAAGCCGCGCGGATTGGCAAGCAACACTTGCATGAAACTATCCTTGGATTCGATAACGGAGTGCCCCGAATCTTACCGCAAAACGGGGGCGCTTACTCCCGCCAGCTCTCGATGCCCAGAGCGGTCTGGAATACCGGCATTTCCTTCAGGAATCTCGACAGCGCAAAGGCCGCGGTGGGCTGCATGTTGATGCAGACCATCGTGACGTTGACGGTCTGAGCCGCACGGGCCAGCGCGTCCAGCCAGGCGTAATACAGCGGATCGATCAGCGCGAGGTCGGCGAGGTCGTAATACAGGCGCGAGGCGCGCGCCCGCAGCAGGTGCGCGGCGATATCCTCGATCAGCCGGTCGCGGTCGCGGATATTCAGGCTTTTCGATGGATCGAGCAGGAAATCGCCACGCCCGATCTGCGTGAGATGCAATCCGGGAATCGACATCTAGTGCGAAACCGTGATTCCCATGCGGCAGAACGCCTCTTTCAGCCCGTCGGACATGCTGGCGCGCGTGGTGATATTGTTGAAGTCGATGTTCAGGCTGACCAGCGCGCGCGCGATCTCGGGATGAATGCCGGTGACAATCGCGTCCGATCCCATCAGTTGCACGGCGCGCACCATCTGGATCAGGTGGTGAGAGACCTGCGAATCGATGCGTTTCACCCCGGTCAGGTCCATCACTACCGCCCTGGCATGGTCTTTAGCGATGCGGTTGAGCAAAGCTTCCATCACCAGCATGGTGCGGTTCGAATCGAGCGTGCCGATGATCGGAAGGGTGAGCACACCGTCCCAGATTTCGGTGATGGGCGTAGCGGTTTCCCTGAGCTCGGCCTGCTGCGCCTGCAGCGTATTCTCCCGCTCCTCAAGGTAGGCGCGGAAGACCGCCATGATGAGCTCGTTGAAGATGCCGGTGAAGTACAGCAGCACCGAGCGCGACTCGCCGAAGGGGATGCTGCTCACCTTCTGCAGCACGTCGATCAGGGCGAGCTGCAGCGACTGGGTGTAGCGCACCACGTCTTCCACATGGCCGCCACGCATCAGCACGCGTTGCGACAGGCCACCGAAGAAAGATTGCAGGGCATGGAATTCGGGGGACTGCATATCGGCTGGGTCTTTCGAGCCCAGCAGGGATACGATCAGGCTTTCGAACTCGTGGCTGATGTCGGCCACTTCTTCGGGATCCATCAAACGCTGGTCGCCACAGAAGAATTTCAAACCGGGTGCTTCGAGTTCGGCGGCGATGCCGCTGATCTTGAGCTCGAACAGAGCCTTAACTTTTTCGCTGAGATTCTTCCTCGCTACCATTGCATTGTCCCCTGATTATTTAAGTTATTTACCGACTACCGAAACACAGATCGACTGATCATCCGAAACGCGCCCCATGATATTTCCCAGCGTGTAGGCGATCAACTGGGGATGCTGATTGAACAGCCCGACGAAGTTTCCGGTATCCCAATTGCGCCGGATACCGTCGCTCGCCGTCACGACCACGCTCCGAGGCCCGAGTTTGGCACGGAACGGCGAGGTCGCCCGATGCTCCCGCCCGAGAATACCAGGCGCAAAAGACACGTATTGCATCTCGTCCTTCTCAAAGATGCGGGCGTGCATGTCGCCCACACCGAGCAGCTGCAAATCGCGCCGGACCGTGTCTATCTCGCAGACTGCCGCCACCGCGCCCCGTGTCGGCACCAGTTGCCGGTCCACCCCGTCCAGGATCGCCTCGAGCCCTTCATGATGACCGACATGAGAGGCCAGATTCGCGGTGGCGCTCTGCGCTTCCGCGCCATGGCCCAGGCCGTCGAGATGCAGCCAGCGCAAGCGGCCGTCCTTCCTCTGCAAATAGATGCGGTCGCCGTTGTGGCGTGTGTCGGACAGCGAGCGGGAGAACATGCCGATATCGCTGCCCAGCATGCTGCCTTTGTCGGTCTCAAGATGAAACCGGGCGAGGAAGACCGTCCCGCTCCACTTGGTCACCGGCCCCGAGCCTTTGTGCTGCGAATAGAAATAGGATTCGTCGCTCAGACGGCGGATGGCGCCCAGCCCCTTGCCGAAAGTGTTCGCAGTGGAAAAACCGTCCTGCTCGGCCTGCACGATATCAGCGATGCCGGGGCCGTAATCCAGCGAAAGGATGTCCAGCACCGGACCGGGCTGTTGCCACACCTGGATCATGCCGCGCCCATCGGCGTGCTTGATGTTGTTGGTCGCGAGTTCGGCGGCGACCAGCAGGATATCCTCGCGCCTTAGATCGGGAATATTCAGGCGCTTGGCGATTGCAAATATCTTGGAACGCAGCAGCACCAGTGTGCTCTCGTCTTGGGTAGGGCCGCTATGCAGCAACTTGCAGTCTAGTGCGCTGTCGATCACTCGGGTCATGCGCGGCACCCCATTTCCGGGCAGGGGGCTCGGCATGTGCCGTTTGCCTGCGAGGCGCAAGGTTCGACTACAGTCCGTCCGCGCCCTCGTCTTTTCGCCTCGTACAAGGCATTGTCTGCGCAGCGGATGAAGTCGTCGATCGACAGGTCGTCCTCGGTGTCCTTGTTGATGGTGGCAACTCCGACGCTCAC
>DASTGP010000151.1:0-8754 GCA_035605585.1 Gallionella sp.
GCCGTCTTGCGCCGTGCCGCCTCCTTGCGAAGCTCCCGCAACAGTGCCGCCAATAGGCCAACGATCAGCAGTGAATCGAGGAAGGGCGTGACAACGCCGGCAAATTCCAATTCGGCATTCAAGCGACCATCCCAGGACAAGTCGATGATCAAGACGATGACCATCGAAATCAGCACCGCAGCGGTCACGAACAACGCGGTCAATTTCGGCATGTCCAGCTTGAGCAAATATTGGATGAGCCGCCTCAACGCCTGTCGCAATATCTCATTCATGCGAATCCCCTTTCATTGCGCTGCCGGCAGAATGACACGAAACTCGGTGCCTTTTCCCGGCTCGCTTTGCACTTCCACCCTGCCACCGTTGGCCTCGGTCAGATTCTTCACCACCACCAGCCCGAGGCCGATGCCGCGCGCCTTGGTGGTGAACAGCGGCTGGAACAGCTTTCCCAGCTGTTCCGCGGCCATGCCGCAGCCGCTGTCGCGCACACTGACCGTAATCGTCTTTGACGCAGTGTCCGACATTGCCCGGATGTCCAGTGTACCGCCATTCGGCATCGCCTCCACGCTGTTGCTGACGAGGTTGCGGAGCACCTGTTGGATCTGCATGGCATCCACCTGCAGGGGCGGCAGCGTTTCGGGGATATCCAGATTCACGCCGACAGTTGAAGGCACGGCATATCTGCGCAGGGTCTGCTCGATCAATTCCCGCGCACCAACCGTCTCGGGATGCGGTGGCTTGGTGCGCACCGAGTCGAGGAGGTCGGACACGATGCGCTCGGAGCCGGCGATCTCGTTCTCGATGATATTCAGGTAGTCCTTGACGCCCTGGTCGGCATCGGCAAGCCTGCTCCGCAAGAAATACACGGCGTTGCTCATCACCCCCAGCGGATTGCGCAACTCGTGCCCCACGCTGCCCGCCACCTGTCCCAGCACCGCAAGCTTCTCTTTGCGCACCAACTCCTCCTGCGCCTCCAGCAACTGGCGAGTGCGCTCCTGAACCTTGATCTCCAGTTCTTCGTTCAGTTTTCGGATCGCCTCTTCGATACGTTTGCGTTCGGTAATGTCGCGCACCACGCCGAGAATGACGACAGAATCGCCACGGCGAATCGGGTTGGCAGCGATCTCCGACTCCAGATAACCTCCTGCCTTCGTCAGGATGCGCACCTGAAAGACAGGCAGCGGCTCTTCCGCTTGCGCCTTCCCGAACAACTCCTGCATATAAGGCAAATCGTCCGGATGAACGATAAGCGGAAATGGGCGGCCTATCCATTCTTCGGGCCGCCACCCAAGCATGCGTTCGCAGGATGGACTGATGGAAGAAAAAGTACCGTCGGCCTCGATGGTGTAGATGATGTCATCGGCGTTCTCGAAGATGCTGCGGAACTGCGCTTCGCTCTGGCGCAAGTATTCCTCGGTGCGCTTGCGTACGGCGATCTCCTTGTACAAACGCTCCAGCGCATCACGCAGGCTGCGCATATTCAGCCAGGTCAGCAGCCCGACCGTGGAGACCAGCATGATCAGCAGGAAAGACATGTGGACGAACTCGCGTCCGCCCCCGAAAGTCAGTAGCGGCGTGTAGCTCCCCCACTGGGTGGCGAGCAGCAGCAACACGAAGTACGACACCACGCCCCCGGTCATCCACAGCGCGTATGCCGGCGCCAACAATACGCCGGCAACGGTGATAGTCCAGATGAACAGGGGCCAGGCCGGGGAATAAACGCCATCGAACAACCAGGCCGCGATGCCGATCGCGATCAGGTTGACCCAGCTGTAGATCAGCACCATCGGCCGGATGTGGCCGCGCCGGGCCTGCACCAGGCAGAAGATAGACAGTGGAACAAAGGCCAGCGGAAAAGCAGCCGCCGTCCAGCTCACCCGCGCGCCGAGCAAACCGAGAGGCTGCATCAGCAGAAAGACTGTCGACAAGGCGACGACGATCCCTGTGCTGATCACCATCAGGGTGTTGAACAAACGGCCGAGGCGCGCCTCCTCCTCGTTTCCGGCTTTGACGGTGACCAGTCGCTCCCATGCCTCCGAAAATCTCGTCTGCGCGCTCTTCACATTGCCCCCCCGGACGATACCTCGCTCGGCAGCGTGATGGAGAACGTGGTTCCTCTCCCCGGCGCACTTTGCACATCGACCTTGCCGCCATTGGCCTGCGTCAGGTTCTTCACCACTACCAGCCCCAACCCGATGCCCCGTGCCTTGGTGGTAAACAGCGGCTGGAACAGCTTGCCCAACTGCTCGGGCGCCATACCTATGCCGCCGTCCCGCACGTTAATGGTTACACTCTTCCCGGCCTCATCCGCCTCTGCCTGGATCTCCAGTAGGCCACCTTGCGGCATCGCCTCAATGCCGTTGCTAATGAGATTGCGCAGCACCTGGTGGATCTGCAGGGCATCCACCCGCAGGGGAGGAAGCGTTGCCGGGACGTCCAGCTTCACCGTGACGAAGGGAGGCACGCTGCATTTGCGCAGGGACTGCTCGATCAACTCGGCCACACTGACCGATTCAGGATGCGGTGGCTTGATACGCACCGAATCCAGCAGATCTGACACGATACGCTCGGAACCGGTGATCTCGTTCTTGATGATGCTCAGGTATTCCTTGACGCTGTCGTCCGCATCGGCCAGCACGGTCTGCAGGAAATAGACGGCATTGCTCATCACCCCGAGGGGATTGCGCAACTCGTGTCCCACGCTGCCGGCCACCTGTCCCAGCACCGCCAGCTTCTCTTTGCGCACCAGTTCGTCCTGCGCCTCCAGCAGTTGCCGGGTGCGTTCCCTCACTTTCTGGTCCAGCTCTTCGTTCAGCTTCCCAAGCAACTTGTTGGCCTCACTCAATTCGGCGGTCCGCTGGGCAACCTCCGCCTGGAGAGTTTCGAGTTGCTGCGAGACCGTAACCAGCGTGTCGTCGAGCATATCGAACTCGTCCCGGTACCAGCCCTTTCGGCGAGGGTTGCTCACGGCATTCCGCACCTGCTCAAATTCATTCTTGGCCAGCAGAGGCAACACGGCTGCCGTCCGCCGCAGCCGTGAAAGAGGCCCCCAAAGGAGGAGCAGCAGCAACGACTCGGAAAGGACCAGGCCGATGACGCCGACGAGGATGTTCTTCCTGTTGACCTCATGGATCTGCGAAACACTCTGGGTGATGTCATCGATCAGAACGAAGTAGGCGTCACCGCTCGCGGAGAATTTTTTGACCGGCAACAGGTGTATTTCAAACTCATGCTCATTGAAAATCTCTCTCGTCCCCATCGAGAGTTGATTCAAGGAAGATTTTTTGGCTGCCACCGACTGCAGCAAAGGAAGATTCTGCTCAAGATTGGTTAGCGCCGAAACATGGGCACGCCAAATGGGAATGCGTCTCCTCTCGTCCTCGGCGTTCAAATGTTGTCTTTCGACATTCAATATCCCGATGTCCGCGCCGGAGACCTCCTTGAAACTCAGGATTCCCGCGGCCAGCGTTGTTCCCAGCACAATGACCCCGGCACTCTTGTCCTTGGCTAGCATGGGGGAGAGCGCGATCTGCACACATTTGTTGGCGCAATCCAGGAACGTCAATGGCCGTTCCGTCTTGTTGACTTCCTGAACGTATCCGCGAATCAACATGGGATCGGGAAAATCGATGTCCTCTAATCTCCAACTTTGAACCAACTCGTTGTCGGCGGAATATATCTGGGCCATATCGACCGCCGCCCCCAATTGCAAGGATTGCCAGTGCCGGTCAAACGCTTGCGTGACGTTTCTGGCATTCCCGGTCAATAACTGAGCTTCCATCCCGCTCATGGAAGGAACGAGGTCAGCCAGAGTCAACAGTTTGGCGGAGGACTGACTTACCAGGCCATTGAGTTCCCTGACGTGCTTCTCATGGCTGGACTTGCGATCCAGTTCGAACTGGTTGGATAGATTGAGGTAGAAATAGAAGGTGGAAAACGAATTGATTGCCAGCAGCAGAAGGCTGAATATGGCCAGCGCGCGCCACTTCAAGCTGAAAAAGTGCTGCGCTGGCTTATTCGTTCTCGTTATGAGCATGTCCGCATATGCAGATTCGGCGCGCTAAAAGTTATACGATGCCTGCAAGACGAACATATCCCACCGTTGCCGGGTGTTCATGAGGATCGGATTCTCCCTGGACGAAAGCCAAGCAGTGCCATCCACACGGTGATACTCAGCCCGGATCTTGGTGTCAGACCTCACGTTCCATCCCAGGCCGACGGTCCAATCCTTGGCAAAGAACCGATGCGCCGGCGTTGTTGCCGTAGCATTCCTCGTCCCGGATTTATCGCTCTTGTCACTGTACTGGACGTCATAGCGCAACAGAGTTTCCCAGGCCGGGCTGATGCGGTAAGTGCCCTGCAGGTAGTAGGACTCGCCTGTCCGTTTGATATCAGGCAACGTAGTCGCCGGAATGAACGGGGGAAGTCCGGGGAACACCACCCCCGAGGTCGTAGTTCTCAGTTCAGGTATGAATTCCCCGGTGAGACTCCACTTGTCCTCGTTGTACTGAGCCGAGAGCAGGTATGCCTTGAGGTTGGTCCTGATATTGGGAAAAGGGTTCTGGAAAGATTCCACATTGGCATCCACCCCGGTCAGTGCCAGACGGATACGCCCGCCATCGCGCTCATAGAGCAACCGCCCCGTATAGCTTGTGGCCGACTTACTGCTTTGCTTTGAAACAGAATCCAGAATGACATTTCCCGCACCGAATTCGATGAAGAAGTCTCCGATGGCCGTTCGGTTTTCCCCATAGAGTTGCACGCCATCCAGAGCGAGCAACAGATTGCGGGATGCGTCAGCATAGATAGACTCCGGAAGGAAGATGCTCGGACGGGTATTGGCCACGTCCCGGGTCAGGTTGTAGAACCCGAGGGCATTCCTGTGACGCCCCAACCGCACGCCTCCACGGCTGTCAGTGCCGTTATAGAAGGAATAATCGACCAGAGCGTAATCGAAGCGCGGCCTGGCATTGGGCTCCGCCCCTCCCGCCTTGCGGGAACCCACTTGGGCGGCAAACTGCAGATTGGGTAATGCCTGCCACGACAGGTTGACCCCCAACTCCCTGAAATCGAAGCTACCGCTGTCGCTCGGACCGAAATACCGGTTGGCGGTGGTCGAAACATAAGCTTGGCTTGCAAAGCCGTGGAGCTGCACGGTCTCGGAAAGATCGACGGCCGATACCGACGAGGAAAACATCGCTTCTCCCAGCATGACCGCAAGCGCAGTCATCTTGAGAGGAAGCGTTGCCCTAGCGGACTTCCAGAATGCGAACGTTCTCATTCTTGCCTCCTTCGATCAAATAGTTTTCCGGCAGGTAGCCGATGGCTCCCGGAGTCGAGGACACCTTTTGCAGCATTTCCTGGGGAGACCCGACCTCAGTCGGCGCTTGGCCTGAACCGGAGTAGACCATGAGGTCCCACGACCGCTTCAGTTGATACGGGAAGGTGTTGAGCACACCCTTGGAAAAAGACACATGGACGGTATTTTCGCTGGGCAGGACGAATACCTTGATGGGTTTGCCGCTCTGCCACTGACGCATGCGCATGCTGAAGATGGCACGCAGTGAACTTTGGGAAACCGACCGCTCCGCCACATCAGGATTGACGATTACTTCCTGCGCCAGCGCCGGAGCGCATACCGCCAGGCTCAGCACGAGCCAGCAGCGGGATAGCATCGTTTTTAGCAACGCTCTTATCCTGCTTGTCGTCATAGACACTTACCTCCGTACATGCCGGCATCGGTAAATTATCGACATGTTGCAGATACAACATGCCCCACCTGAACAAGAAACTATAAGCTGATGCTGTGACGTTGCTGAACTGCTGCCCCTACCCTGCGGCACATTAACCAAATCCGGGATATTGAGCAATAGGTCCCAAGGCGTATTTGGGCCACCTCGGTCATTGCCCGGCCAGGCTCAGCTCCCGTGTCAACCTGAAGATGGTGCGTTCCTCATCCGCAGCGATCCGTAGCACGGGTTTGGCGTGAACGGCTTGCAGCATCGTCGCGTGCGCCCGATTGGCCTCCGCGTCCAACTCGAAACCGAGGAACTTCAGCGGTTCGCATATCGATGCACGCACTTCGCTGGAGTGCTCGCCTATGCCCGCGGTGAACACCAGTGCATCGATGCCACCCGCCTTCGCAGCCATCGCGCCGATGGCGGCGCGCGCGTCGCGGCAGAAACACTCGATGGCGAAACG
This sequence comes from Gallionella sp., assembly GCA_035605585.1. Classification (GTDB taxonomy): domain Bacteria; phylum Pseudomonadota; class Gammaproteobacteria; order Burkholderiales; family Gallionellaceae; genus Gallionella. The sequence goes on from DASTGP010000151.1 coordinate 6,199, forward strand.
CGCCGCCCCGCTGCCGCTGTTAAGCAAAACCGACATCTCGCTGCTCTCGCCATCGGACAAGGCCAGCAAACCCATGCGGTGGAACACCATGTCGGACAGCGTCTTTTCGTCGTAGCGCCGCGACAGCTCCAGCATCACCCCGGGGTCGAGATCGCCGCTGCGCGTCCCCATCACGATGCCACCCGCGGGGGTATACCCCATCGTGGTATCCACCGAACGCAGCCCTTCCATCAGGCAGAGGCTCGCACCACTTCCCAGATGGGCCACCACCACCCGGCCGTAGGCCGCATTGCCAATCAGCGAAGGCAGCACATCGGCCACATGAGCATAATTCAGTCCGTGAAAACCGTAGCGGCGCAATCCGGTCTCCCTCGGAATGGGCAACCGCCTCGCCGTCTCCGGCATAGTCGCGTGAAAAGCGGTATCGAAGCACACGACCTGCGGCACACCGAAGTGCTCGTGGCATAGGTCCAGCCCCATGAGGTTGCCCGGCAAGTGCAGCGGCGCGAGCGGCTCCAGTTCACCGAGGCGTGTCCGCTCCGCATCGTCCGCCAGCCTGGCTTGCACGTCGACATCGCCCCCGTGCACGAAACGGTGGCCCACTGCGGATACACGCACATCGCCGAGTTCCGACAGCAACGCATCGAAGGCCGCCGCATGATCCTTAGCTCCGCCGCGCCCGATCTGCAGGTAACGGAAAGGACGGCGCGTGCCGTCCTCCATGAACAACTCGGCCTTGAGACTGGACGAGCCGCTGTTGATGGTGAGGATGGTGCTCATGCCGCCGCGCGCCGCGAGGCCCCTAATACGGCCAGACCCACGCGTCCTCCTCCGGCAGATCCACGCCGTATTCATAGGCATAGTTACGGCATTCGATCTGCCTGTTCAGCATCCTTTCCTTCACGTGCGCACCGGCCACATGCAGGGCCGGAATGCGGTCGATCACGTCGATGACCAGGCTGAAACGGTCGATCTGGTTCTGTATCGCCAGCTCCAGCGGCGTGTTGATGCTGCCTTTTTCCTTGTAACCGCGCACGTGCATGTTCTTGTGGTTGTTGCGGCGGTAGGCCAGGCGGTGGATCAGCCACGGGTAACCGTGGAAGTTGAACATGACCTGCTTGTCCAGCGTGAACAGGCTGTCGAAGTCGCGGTCGCTCAAACCATGCGGGTGCTCGCTGGAGGGGGCGAGCTTGTATAGGTCGACCACGTTGATGAACCGTATCTTCAGATCGGGGAAATGCTCGCGCAGCAGCACGGTCGCAGCCAGCGCCTCCTTGGTCGGGATGTCGCCCGCGCTGGCCATCACCACGTCCGGCTCGCCTCCCTGATCGTTGCTTGCCCAGTCCCAGATGCCGATGCCCTTGGTGCAGTGCTTGATGGCCGCATCCATGTCGAGGTACTGCAGGTGTTTCTGCTTGTCGCAGACGATCACATTGATGTAGTTGGTGCTCTTCAGGCAATGGTCGGCAACCGACAACAGGCAGTTCGCATCGGGCGGCAGGTAGATGCGTGTCACCGCCGGGCTCTTGTTCACGGCCACGTCGAGGAAGCCGGGATCCTGATGCGTGAAACCGTTGTGGTCCTGGCGCCAGACGGTGGAGGTGATGAGCAGATTGAGCGAAGAGACCTCTGCGCGCCAGTGCACCTCCCTGGACATCGCGAGCCACTTGGCATGCTGGTTGAACATCGAATCGATGACATGCACGAAGGCCTCGTAGGTGGAAAAGAACCCATGCCGCCCGGTGAGCAAATAGCCTTCGAGCCAGCCCTCCAGCGTATGCTCGGAAAGCATCTCCATCACGCGGCCGTCAGGGGACAGTTCGCCGCCGCCGGCATCTTCCGGCAGCATGTCGGCCATCCAGGTTTTCCTGCTGACCTCGTACACGTTGTCGAGCTTGTTCGATGAAGTTTCGTCCGGCCCGAACACGCGGAAGTTGTCTGAGTTTTCGCGCAGGATGTCGCGCAGGAATCGTCCGAGCGGACGTGTGTTCTCCGCTAAGGATGTCCCCGGTTTTTCAACCTCGACTTCATAGTCCGTGCATTCCGGCATGCGCAACGCCTTGCGCAGCAGGCCGCCGTTGGCGCGTGGATTGGCGCTCATGCGCCGAGTGCCTTTCGGGACCAGCGCCTTCAACTCGGGGCGCAGCCTTCCATGCTCGTCGAACAGTTCGTGGGGACGGTAACTGTTCAGCCATTCGTTCAGCAGCGCGAAATGCTCCGGCGTCTTGACGTCGCCGATGGGCACCTGGTGCGCACGCCAGAATCCCTCGACCTTCTTGCCGTCCACTTCGCTTGGCCCCGTCCAACCCTTGGGCGAACGCAGCACGATCATCGGCCAGCGGGGGCGCACCGGCTGGCCGCTCGCGCGCGCCTCCTGCTGGATGCGGCGGATTTCCAGCACACACCGCTCCATGGCCTCCGCCATCTTCGCGTGCATTTCCAGCGGCTCGTTGCCCTCGACGAAATACGGCGTCCAACCGTAGCCCCTGAACAGGGCATCCAGTTCCTCGTGGGAGATGCGCGAGAGGATGGTGGGGTTGTTGATCTTGTAGCCGT
>DASTGP010000154.1:0-4985 GCA_035605585.1 Gallionella sp.
GAGCGTTGCCGCCGGTCCGAAGCTGCTTGGTCCGCTCTGGCGGACAAGGCCCAGCGCGGCGAACGGCTGCGCATCGAAGATCAAAAGAGGAAAGCGGCAGAAGCCGCATCGATTTCAAATGAAGATGATATTCAAGAAGAACCAGCCCAAACGGGCTTCCCTACGTGCGAGCGCCGAACGCCGCGAATCTGAAGAGTACTTTCGACCGTTCGACAAGGTAGCATACGCCGCCGTGCTCGAAATAATGGGCTAAACTTAGTTCGCGTATCTCCCCGGAAGCTGTTACAAGAACATATCGCGCGGCGATGGGATGGTAGGCATTTGCGCGGCTGAGAGACACGCGTGCGCTCCCGCTTACGACGATGGAGCCAGTGTTGGACGGCCAACCGCCGACTGAAATTTTCCCGGATAATCCCGATGGCGCCGAAGGCCTGCGCAATCAGGCAGCCGCATGTCGTCGGCTCGCCGCCCAGGCTCGGACCAGCGCCGGAACCAGCTCCATGAACGCACTCGCAGATCATTTCGACGAGCAGGCGCGGAGGGCTGATGCGGCCGAGTCCCCCAAAACTGCCGAATGCTCTGGTACGCGGGGCGTCTCGTGAGCCGCGTCGTGCATCTCAACCTCGATGAAGGCGTCGTAGTGATCCGCTGCATGTCAGAGAACGTCGGCGTATCGGCCATCGAGCGCCTATCAAGCGGCGGCGTGCGCCTCGTCTGCACGAGCAGCGAAGGTGCAGCTGTTATCCGTCGGAAGCTGAAAGGCTATGTTATCGCTGGTGATGTGACGCGTGAGCGGCACCGCCCTGCAAGTCCGTTCTGGTAGGGCCGAACAGACTATGCCGAATGGTGCAGGGGCGCTCGCTAGAGCGGCCAGCATCTGCAAGCGTCCCAAACGTCGCCAAGGCAGCCAAGGTTATGTGTGACACCCAGAAAACATAGATAATATAAGCATTTGGGCTTATGCACTCGTATCGCCGAGTCGGACAATGAGGCGCTCGGCGGCTGAGAGACCAACGCGCTCCCGCCTTTCGGGAGGACGCGCCAAGTGATCAGATATTACATGCATTTGCGGAACGGTATCGACGAGCTTCTCGATAGCGAAGGCGTCGAGCTTGTCGACCTCGACGCGGTACGCCACAACGCGATGGTGGCTGTCCGTGACATTCTCAGCAGTGACTTGCGCACCGGGGTCATGGACCTGCGCTACCGTATCGACGCCGAAACCGAGAGGGGCGTGATCGTTTACACACTGCCCTTCAAGCAAGCGTTCAGCATCATCCCCGAAGCGGCATAGCATGGCGGCCGGCCGGCCACGCCCAGGACTGGTACTTGGCTGACCTCGCCGCAGCCCCCAGGACAGGCAAGTGCTTCGTCAAACGGCCGACGATTTTGACGGGGAGGCAAAGCGTATCGGCGGCAAGCGACGCGCCGCTGCCGAACAGCGGAAATCGAAAAAGCTAGCTCTTGTCGCCAAGCCGCGCGTTCAATTGCGCAAGCCTTTCCCTGAGCAAGGCGATATTCTTCGGATTGATCGGCGCCAGCTGCCGAAGATTCTCCTCGTCGATGTGCGTCACCTTGCCGGATTCGATGGCTTCGAGAAGTTCGACGATCCGATTACGTTCCTCATGCCAATTTTCCGCACTCACAAGGACGCTCCTGCTGTAGCCGGTAAAACCGATCAAAGATCTCTGAGCAGACGTTGCACTTCAGTGATGCGATGGCCTGTGCTCGTGTTGATTGCGACGATGTTGGTGAACCCCTGACGCTTAAGCTCAATGGTTCTCGAATACGCCTGCACCGCCGTCAGTGGCGACTTCATGTGCACAAGCCCGCCACCGCTTGTCGCCTCGAGCGTGTAGAATGCCACCTCTGTCTCACCCCCCTCTTATCGTTCTGCAGGGAACAATCCGTATCGAATTAATCGGACTGAGACTTGCGCGCATCAAATCCGTCGCTTCCGCGATCAGCTCGTCGAGCAGCAATGGATCGAAACCCTCGGCGCCTGGCCTCAGCTCAAGTTCCGTTTCCAGGCAGAGGATTATGCGGCGATCCGAACCGTCGAACTTCCACTCGTGCCAACACCGCACAATATGACCGCCTGGCCCGCCGGCGGGAAAGGCGCTTGGCGAACCACGCCCGGACTTCCGATGGTCAGAGATTGTCAGAACTCCTTGTTCTGCATCCACTCGCGCACGTCAGCCTCGGCATCCTCTTGCGACCGCGAGCACCGTTCTTTGACCATGGTGACAAGCTGCCGCTCGTTCTTGATCGTGGAGGCGTCGAAGTGCGTCAGGAAGGGCCAGCGCTCCTGCGCTTCAGCCATGTAAACTCTCTTGCGGGCGACAGTTTCAGCACTATCCCCGCCAGTAAACCCAAACATGGCGTTTCTCCTCTTTGAATCGCGTCATCTATCTTAGATGGGATGAAATCTGCAGATTACTATGAAAAAGTATAAATCTATATTTTTCCAGTTTTCAGTTTTATTTTTCATGATCATTGCAATCCGGCGACTATTGACCTATCTGCTTTCGGGCTACCAGTCGCAATCGACGGTCCTTGGCGCTAAGTCGCTCCTCCGCCCCTCTTTCACGTCTCCTAGCGGCAGCGGCCATTCCGGCTCTGCGAACCAAGGAACTCACCATGAAATATTTTGGAACCGTCAAGTCGTTCGACACGATCAAGGGCCACGGCGAAATCAAACAGGAAGCCGGCGGGAACGACCTCCCCTTCGAAACCAGCGCGATCCAGTGGGACAAGAATGTCGCCCCTACGGTCGGTCAGCGCCTCAGCTATGATGTCGGGCAGAACAGCGAACGCGTGCCCTGTGCGCTCAACCTTCAGACGATCTAACCGGCTGGCGGGAGCCTCGCTTCCGCCTGTCCTGTAACGCGTTCGGGGCCGATCCCGGATGGCGGCTGAGTGGCCTCGGCCCTCGCCGTCCGGGTGAGCGGATACTCATTCACCAGAAGGGCAGACCCCATGGAAGATACAGTTCAGGCAAGATGGCGGTCTTTCGTGCCGTTCATCCTCACCGCCATCGTCATTGGATCCGCGCTCGGCTTCGCCTTCTCGTGAGGTTCCATCAGCGGTCTGGTAATTGGCCTCTGCGCTCCCATGTAGGAAGCATCGCTGGCCATCTGAACTCGTAGGCGCCAGCGGCTGAGAGACATGAGGCGCTCCCGCTTACAGCGTTGGGAGAATTAATCATGGACTCGTCATCACGCTCAAAGAGCCCTCAATCGACAAAGATTAGCCAACCGTCCATGTCGCCACGGGACCGGAGAGCGTATGAACAGTTTGCCCGCGAATATGCGGAGCAGACGCTTCAGACTCGCACGGCCCTGCTGGGAAGCGCGAAATGAACGCGCCGGAAAAGCCGCACAGCCCCGACTTTAAGCCGGCCGCTCGCCGAAGCATGGCTTTCCGTAAGTCCAGCAAGACGCTCCTCCCCACGCCAGAACAATCACGCCGCCAAGCTAGCGTAGTGCAATTTGCATGGCGTCACTTTGGTGAGCCAGGACCGGTAATCGCCTTCCTGAACACTCCAAACGTCGCCTTGGAAGGTCAGCCGCTCCATCTCGCAATCGAGAGCGAGGAGGGCTTGGGACGGGTCGAAGACTTGCTCAAGCAAATGATAAGGGAGGCCTAGCGCGTGGCGAAGAAACGTCGGCCGGAGAATGAGGCGGAGCGGAGCGGCCGCTTGGCGCAGCAGTCGGCGGCCGAGGAGCGAGCGCTTGATGCCGCAGTGAGTCGAAGCATCAAGCTTCACGGGGCATAATCGGCTCGGGAGAAACGTCATGCCAAGTTCCGGCGGCTCGAAAGATACGAGTTTCACTGTCTTCCGCACCGCAGCCGAGGAGATACAGTTGAAGCAGGACGAGCATGCCTGGGACAATGAAGGTGGCCACATGAGCTCGACCGGCGGGCGTGTAATGCGCAAGCCAGAAGCAGAGCTCCCGTATGTCGTCACTCTCTCCCATCATTTATCAGAAGCGACCGAACACTCCTTTGCTTCGATGCGGGAGGCAGAAGCCTTTATCAAGCGCAACACGCCCGTCCCCGGCGCGGTCCTTTCCACGACCTATGATCGGCCAGCGCCCAGCGGGCCGGCCAGCGACACGGAGACCATCATGAACGATGAGAGCATCCTTGCGAGGTTGAAGGTAATCGATCGACGTTTGCGGCAGATCTCCGAGGAAGACGCAGCATCGGTACTGGCAGTGGGTCTGGCGAACGCCGGCATTCGTGAACCAGAAAGACTTCGATTGATCGCCGAGACCGAGCGCATCCTCGACGAGCTCGACGGTGAAAATCACGAGTGACGGAAGTCTACAAGGACTGGTGCGCGAGCTTCGGCTAGTCGTTGAGCCAAGGATGCCTGGATCATGAACGAGTTGGAAGCGAAGGTGGAGCGGGCAAGGCTGCAAGCGCTGCTTGAGGCTTATGAGGCGGATCGTCAGCACCAGCGGCGCGAGGGTGAGCGAAACGGAACCCAACGCGAGTTGAGTCCTGACAGAGCGAACAACGTTCGGGCCAGGATTGCCCGCCTCGATCAAATCATCGGCGGGAACCACGGCAGGTGAGTCTCGGAGAGCTTCATTTCCCACAAGCACACACACCGAGTTGCCGCAGACGTCGGTAAGCGGATAACGGTCGTGGTGGCGTGCTTTAAAGCCGGGGACATTCGGCGACTGAAGCAACCACCAGGTAAGCGGCGGAGCGGCGAACGGCAGCTAGGGGCGCACTTTGGCCATTTGCTTAGAAGCTGAACGACTGACCGGTTTCAGATCGTCGGTTCTGCACTCGAGGTGACCTCAATGGGCGCTTCTCCGAACAGCTGGATCTGGCCGGTTGCGGACCGTCCGCTAGTGGCAGGTTTCGACCCATTGCGGACGTTGGGGTACCGGCCATCTCCGACATCCAGATGAAGCTTGGAGTGCCGACCCAAGTGCTCGCTGACGGTGATTTGGCTTACGAGACCGTAC
>DASTGP010000155.1:0-2660 GCA_035605585.1 Gallionella sp.
AAGGCTGCGAACAAGGAGGTCCTGCAAAAACGGATGGGCCTGAACCTCGATCCGGAGGTGCCGCTGCTCGGCGTGGTCAGCCGCTTCACGCACCAGAAGGGGCTGGATCTGCTGCTGGAGATTGCCCCGCGCCTGACTGAATTGCCGGTACAGTTGGCCATGCTCGGCACGGGCGACGCAAAACTGCAGAACACCGCGCGCGAACTGGCCCTGAACTATCCGGGAAAGATCGGCGTGCATGTCGGCTTCAGCGAGGAACTCTCGCACATGATCGAAGGGGGAGCGGATATGTTCGTGATGCCGTCGCGCTTCGAGCCCTGCGGCCTCAACCAGCTGTATAGTCAGCGCTACGGCACACCGCCCATCGTCCATGCGACTGGCGGCCTGGTCGATTCCGTGGTCGATAGCACCGAGCAAACGCTCAAGGAGGGCACTGCCAGCGGCTTCGTATTCAGCGGCATGAGCGCGGACAATCTGTTCGCCGCGATCCGTCGCGCCACCGGCCTCTACGGCGACCAGAGGAAATGGAAGGCCTTGTGCAAGAACTGCATGAGCAAGGACTTCCGCTGGGAGACCAGTGCCGCAGCATACCAGGAGGTTTACCGCAAGGTGTTGGAACGCGACTAGCGTCGCCCGCTACCTATTCTTTCTGTAGTGTGCGATCAACCCGCTGGTCGATGGGTCATGTTGTGCGGTCAAGCTGCTGTCGCGCAGTTCCGGCAGTATCTTCCCTGCCAGTTGCTTACCCAGCTCCACGCCCCATTGGTCAAATGGGTTGATGTTCCACACCACGCTTTGCACGAACACCCTGTGCTCGTACATCGCGATCAGCATGCCCAGGGTATGTGGGTCGAGCCGGTCGAACAGGAAGGTGTTGGTCGGCTTGTTTCCCGGGAATATCTTGTGCGGCAACAGGGCCTCGAGCGCTGCTCCTTGCAAACCCTGCGCTTCGAGTTCGGCGCGCGCTTCGTCAGCGGTCTTGCCGAGCATCAGCGCTTCGGTCTGCGCAAAGCAGTTGGCAAGCAACAGTGAGTGATGTTCGCCGAGGGGATTGTGGCTATGGAGTGGCGCAATGAAATCCGCCGGGATTATACGCGTGCCCTGGTGGATGAGCTGGAAGAAGGCATGCTGGCCATTGTTGCCGAGCTCGCCCCAGATCACCATGCCGGTGTCGTAATCCACCGGGGCATTGTCGCGGTCCACGCGCTTGCCGTTGCTTTCCATATCCAGTTGTTGCAGATACGCAGGAAAGCTATGCAGGTACTGGTCGTAGGGAAAAACCGCGTTAGAGCCTGCACCAAAAAAATTGCCATACCAGATGCCAAGTAGCCCCATCAACACAGGGATATTTTGTTCCAGTGGGGCGTGGCGGAAGTGCTCGTCCATCGCGTGGGCACCGCCAAGCAGCTCCTCGAAGCGGTCCATGCCGATATACAGTGCGATGGGCAAACCGATGGACGACCAAAGCGAATAGCGCCCGCCGACCCAGTCCCAGAATTCGAACACGTTGCGAGAATCGATGCCGAATTTCGCGGTGGCATCAAGATTCGTGGAGATGGCGGCGAAGTGTTGTGCGACGGCTTGTTCGTTGCCCAGCCTTTCGACCAGCCACGCACGCGCAGAGCGGGCGTTGGTCAACGTTTCCTGAGTAGTGAAACTCTTGGAACTCACGATGAACAGGGTGGACTCGGCATCCAGTTCCTTCAGCGTTTCGGTAAGCTGGGTCCCGTCGATGTTGGAGACGAAATGTGCGCGCAACTTGTGGCTGCCGTAGGGCTTGAGTGCTTCGCAAGCCATCAACGGGCCGAGGTCGGAACCGCCGATGCCGATATTGACGATGTCGGTGATCTGCTTGCCGGTGTGGCCGCGGTGTTCGCCGTTGCGCACAGAGTCGGAAAATCGGCGCATCAATCCCAGCACCCGATGCACGTCGGGCATGACATCCTTGCCGTCGACGAGGACTGGGCGACCTTTGGGAGTGCGCAACGCGGTATGCAGCGCTGCGCGTCGTTCGGTCGCGTTGACCTTGTCGCCGTTGAACAGGCGCTCTATCCAGGCCGGCAGTCCGGCCTGTGCGGCGAGCGCCAGTAACAGCTTGACCGTTTCGGCAGTGATTCTGTTCTTGGAGTAGTCGAACAACAGGGGGCCGAGTTGGACAGAGAACCTGTCGAAGCGCGCCGGGTCATCGTGGAACATCTGGCGCATATGGAGCGGTTCGATGGCAGCATGGTGCGCTTTCAGTGCCTGCCAGGCAGGGGATGTGATCAGTCTGGACATGATATTCAATTCTGTTGGTTATTATTCTTATGCCACAGGTACAAGCACGACAGCAGCCAGCGGCGGCAGCACGATCTCGGCGGAGCAGGGCTGTCCCATCCACGGGATAGCCTCGGCCTGGATCAACCCGGAATTACCCACATTGCTGCCCGTGTAGTGCTGCGAATCGCTGTTCAGCACTTCGTGGTACTGCGCCTGGGCCGGCAGGCCGATGCGGTAGCGGGTACGCGGCACCGGCGTCAGGTTCAGTGCGACAACGGCGCAAGAGCCGTCGCGGGCGCGCCGCTGGTAGGACAATACCGATTGATCCGCATCGTTGCAATCGATCCAGCTGAAACCCTCATGCTGGAAGTCCAGATCGTACAGGGCAGGCGTGCTGCGAT
>DASTGP010000157.1:0-2905 GCA_035605585.1 Gallionella sp.
CAAGTGTAACGCACCCCATCTTCCAGGCTCGTGTGCGGTTTCCAGCCAAGACGCATATCTAGACGAGAAACGTCCAGCACGATTTCACGCACATCGATGCCCCTGGCCGGATGATAGACAGTTTTGAGTTCGGCACCCGTAACCAGCTCAACGACGCGTTGAGCTTGCCTGATGCTGTATCCCCTGCCACTGCCAAGATTGTAGGTGCCATTGTCCAGAGGCAATGCCACAAAACGTGCACAGGCTTCGGCAATGTCATCAACATAGATGAAGTCGCGCACATTTTCGCCATCTCCCCAGACTTCAAGAGGGGTTCCGCGGCGTGCATGTTCGAGCATGGTGCGAATCAAGCCGAAACCGCTCTTGTGCGCCTGCCCGGGCCCGTAGGCATTGGAAGGACGCAGAATGGTGACCGCGTGCCCACGAGTGCGGAAGGCATGAAGGAAGGCCTCCAGTGCCGCCTTGCCAGCACCGTGATAAGAAAGTGGCGCAACCGGATCGTCCTCTTGCACGGGAAGTCGCCGTGGATTGCCGTACAACGTGCCGCCGGACGAGAAGAAGATCAGATGGGTTTCCGGGTAGGACTGCAGAGCGTCGAGCAGACGGAGGCTGGGCGACAGGTTCTCCAATTCACGAACCGGATGATCGGCAGAGTTTCCGGGAGTGGTCGCGGAAGCAAGGTGGATTACCGTCCCGCACAGCGGCAGCAGCTTCGCCAACAATTCGGGGGAGTCGAGGCTCCCCTGCTCAAAATGGACATTTTTTGCTGCGGTAATGGCGTTGCGCCCAAGTACATATACTTGCCGCCCCTCTGCAGCGAGTTTACGAGCCAGTGCGGTGCCGAGGAAGCCCCCTCCTCCCAACAACAACACGTTGTCACCGCTCACTGGACGAGCTCCTGCAATCGCCGGTAGGCGGCGGCATAACGTTCGGCGCAATCGTCCCATGTTCCGATCGAGCCACTGACCCATGCGCGGGCGGCCTCTCCCGTTTCCCGATTCTGTATCGGGTCTTCCAGCCACTCCAGTCCTTGGCGAAATTCATCGCGGGCGTTAACAAGCCAGCCGTTTTTTTGGTGCCTTACGATATCGCGGTGAGCAGGCAGGTCGGACGCGATCACCGGCAGACCCGCCGCCATCGCTTCCAGTATCACCTGTGGACGTCCTTCGTCGTGACGGCTCAAAGTGACCAATCCGGCGGCTTGGGGAAACCATGTCTGCAGCAGTTCGGCGGGGTGCGTCGGGCCGTGGTAATGAACCCAATCCGGCAGCTCGATTTTTTCCTGCATGGGCCCGAATAGATGCAACTGACGGTCTTTGCCAAACAAGCCTTCGCCCCAGTCGAACAGGTTGCCGATCTTGTTCCGGGTCAGCCGCGTGACCGCCAGCCAATGACGCGCGCCATCGGAAGGACGACGTACAACATCGAACCAGGGGGCGTCTACCCCGAACGGAATGGGACGGATCTCGGCAAGATCGCCGAAGGCCTGTTCCAATTCAGGCCGCATCCATTCTGCATTGGGGGCCAGAATGGCGCGGCGCTGTCTCAGCACGGCACGCACCGTCGCCTTCATACCCGGTAGTCGCAACAGCGCGAAATCGCTTCCCAGCACCGTGATCAAAGCCGGAGTTCGTGTTCCCCATAGCGGCAGCGCGTTTTGCAGCCAGTTGACGTGGCACACATCAACTGGTTGACGTCGATAACTCCGTCTGAGGCGTGCCAACAACTGAAATACCGCACCCGCAGCGACTACCCGGTGGGCTCTCAGCAAATGGGCGATGCCGCCTCGTTGCGACAATTGCCGCAACCAATGCGCATCCTCCGGCGTAACCGCGGAGAGCACGCCGGCCGGCAGCTCGCCGGGTGGAGCCCATAGCGAAAGAGCGATGTCCTCTCGGCGCGCCAGCGCGCCTGCGAGGTTGGCGATAAAGCGGCCACGCCAATCCTGTGCGTTCTCCGGATAGGAGGTGCTGGACATCAATACATTCAAACTATCTTCCCTCACGGTCGGCCGCATCAATATCCTTGTAATGCAATGCCGAAATCTGTTCGGACACGATACCGATAAGGAAAGTGAGAATCGCCGAAATAAAAAGCAAGGCGCTCATGTTGGTAAAACGTCCGTCGTTGAGATAGGTGTGAAGATAATAGCCAAGTCCAGCGAGGAAAAAGCCGGCGCTGATCGGCAAAAACAGTTTCTGCGGAGAATAGAGCGTGCCGATTTTGATGATGATCAGCAAAAAACGGACGCCATCCCGGACCGGTCGGATATGGCTCTTCCCTGTCGCGCGCCGGGGCGTGTGAATAGGCAGATAAGCCACGCTGAATCCCGCCCGGAAAAAACTCATGGTAATGGTGGTCGGGTAGGAAAAACCGTTGGGCAGCAAGTACAGGAACTTACGGAACTTGTTCGCCTTGACCACACGGAATCCCGACGTGAGGTCTTCGACCGGCTGTTGAACCATCCAGGTCGCGAAGCGGCTGAACAAATCGTTCGCTACCGCCCGGTGCGATCCGGCATGAGAGCCTGACTGACGTGCTCCGACCACCATATCGCAGCCTTCGGCAAATCTTTCCAGCAGCGCGGGGATATCTTCAGGCTTATGCTGGCCGTCGGCATCCATAAAAACCAGCACATCCCCATTCGCAGCGCGCGCACCTGACTTTATCGCTGCGCCATTACCCTTCGGATGTGGATGGCTGATCACTCGCACCGGAAACTGCGCGCATACCTTCAATGTGTCATCGTCGGAACCGTCATTGACGACGATGACCTCCGCATTCGGCAATCTCCCCACAACTTCAGGCAACAGATTGCGCAATCCTTCGGCTTCGTTGCGCGCAGGAACGATGATGGACAGGTTATTCACTCTTGCATCCCCATGTATCAGCGACGTATGCCATT
>DASTGP010000169.1:0-6806 GCA_035605585.1 Gallionella sp.
AAAATCGGGATTCTTCAAACGTCTGCTGGGAGGCCGCTAACATGTCCATGATCTCTGGCCTGGTCGACTACCTGCGCGGCAACGAAAAGAAGACCTCCTCCGTCGCCAAGGAACGTCTGCAAATCATCCTCGCCCACGAACGCGCCGGGCGCGGTGCAGCCACCCCGGACTACATGCCGGCCCTGCAGGAAGAACTGCTGGAAGTGATCGCGAAGTACATCCACATCGACCGCGACAGCTTCAAGGTCCAGCTCGAAAAGCACGGCGATTACGAAGTGCTGGAACTGAACATCACCCTGCCGGAAGGCGTCCGCAACTAACCGGCCCACAAAGAATTAGGGCAACCCTTTCGAGGGTTGCCCTTTTCTTTTGTATAAAAAACGCTAGATAGCTCTCCGTTCGTGGTGATAACCAGCGACTTGGCTGTCGTATTTTGGCAGCCTAGTCGAATGGCTAGTAGTCCTATCAGCCTGTCGAACCATGAACGAAGAACGACCTACAGTCGCTCCCTTCGACATAACCAGCGACTTGGCGGCTATGCCGCTTAGTCGAATGGCTAGTTGTTCCATCAAGCTCAGGACGAACGGCCTAGATTATTCCATCTCCTCCACCTTGATCAGCACGTTGCGCTGTTCCTGCGAGCGCGCCGTGCTGCGCGTGGAGATGGTGTTGCTGTCGTTGTCCGCCCCCCGGCCTATCCCGCCCACCACCATCCATTCGCCCAAGCGGCCGGAAACGGTGCTGGATGTCTGCTGTGTGCGTGTCGTCGGATAGATGCCGCTGTTCGGCGCAAGCGCATCGTTCTGCGTGCTGATCTCCACCGTGACGCGGTCGCCACTGACGCGCGGCAGGACGTAGAAGCCGCTGTCCACCTGCTTGTATTCGGTGCTGTCGACGACCTCGGTGCCCCAGGGGTGCTGTATCACCTGGCGCACCGGCACGGGCACGCTCAGGCCGCTGCTCACCAGCGCACGGTTGCCCTCCAGCACCTGCATCTGCTGCGTCTTGCGATCGGTCTCGAACGAACGGGTGGAGTACACCCTCGCGCCCAGCCTGTCCTGCCCGCGTCCCGCTTCGACGCTCAGCCCGCCGGTGCCGCCGCTGCCCGGCACGGTGACGCGCGCGCGGCCCACTCCGACGCTGCCGGAGACTTCGGTCAGGCGCGCGATGGTGTCGGCATCGACGTCCTGCATCACGGTGATCCTCAGGCGGCGCGGCGCAAAGTCGAGGCTCTCCACCAGTTTCTTGATCTCGGCGATACGTTTGGGCGAGGCACGCAGGATGAGCCGGTTGTTCATGGCGCTGGCGACCTCTTCCTTGTCCAGCAGCGGACGGACGATGGGCAGCAGGTCTTCCGCGCTGCGGTGCTGGAGTTCGATGACCTCCAGCTCCGCCCACACGGGGGCTGCAAGCAACAACAAGGCAAGGCAAATGAGGAGTTTTTTCATGGCTATTCTTCCTTTACAGACCTACGTACTTTACCGTAAATTGCGCGCCATGAAACGCCTCGCCCTTACCCTTTTCGCCCTGCTGTTGACTGCCTGCGCCACGCCCACCCGCCCCCCGGAGCACGCCGCCGCCCCGAGCATGAATGAGGTCGCGATCTATGCGATGAGCCTCGCCGACACGCCCTACCGCTACGGCGGCAACTCGGTCGAAAACGGCTTCGACTGCAGCGGCTTCGTGCAGCACGTGTACCTGAATACGCTGGGGGTGAGGCTGCCGCGCACCAGCCATGAGATGAGCCGGGTGGGAATGGATCTGGAAACCGGACAGTTGCGCCCCGGCGACCTGGTGTTCTTCAACACACGCAAGAAGCCGTTCTCGCATGTGGGCATCTACGTCGGCGAGGAGCGTTTCGTGCATTCCCCGAGCAGCGGCCGGGCGATCATGGTGACCAGCATGCGCGAGGATTACTGGCGCAGCCGCTATAACGGCGCGCGCCGGGTCACTTCCGCGGACTAGTGCGGGACTTCTTTATCTCCTCTGCCAACTGCAGCACCGTCATCGCATAGAAGTCGCTGTTGTTGTAGCGCGTGATGACATCGAAGTTGTTGAACGCAAGCCAGTATTCCTTCCCCTCGCCCACGGTGAATTCGATCAGGCGCGCGCCCGTCTCCGGCGGAAGCTTGCCTTCCGGCTCGATGCCTGCCGCAGCCCACGCCGCCAAGGTACGCGGCGTGGCGGTCTCGCCGGCGCCGATCACCCCGTTCACCTGCGCGCGCACCGCGACCGGCGCGTCCTTGATCCAGCCGTAGCCTTGCAGGTAGTTCGCCACGCTGCCAATGGCGTCCCGCGCCTCATGCCTCAGGTCGGTCTTGCCGTTGCCGTTGAAGTCCACCCCATACTTGCGGTAGCTGCTGGGCATGAACTGCGGAATGCCCATCGCGCCTGCATAGGAGCCGCGGGTATCGAGCAGGTCGAACTCCTGGTCGCGCGCCAGCAGCAGGTACTGTTCCAGTTCGCCGCGGAAGAACTCGGCGCGGCGGGGATAGTCGAACGCGAGCGTGGTCAGCGCGTCCAGCACGCGGTAATTGCCCATGTTCTCGCCGTAGATGGTCTCCACACCGATCAGCGCGACGACGATCTCCTGGGGCACGCCATACTTCCTCTCGGCACGGCGCAACGTCGGACGGTACTTTTCCCAGAATTCGCGCCCGAGCTTGATACGTTTCCGGTTCACGAAGGCGGCGCGGTATTCGAGCCAGGGCTTGGCGGTGAACGGACGCGAGATCGCCTCGATGATCGCGGGGCGGTACTGCGCGTAGGCGAACACCTTTTCCAGCTCGTCGCGCTTGAACTGGTGCTTGGCGACCATTTCATCGATGAACTGGGGGATGCCGGGAAGTTCGGCCGCAGGCGTGGCGAGCGGACACAACAACAGGAGGGAAAATGCGAGGCGAATCATGGCCGCATTTTAACTCGACAGTCCGGCGCGTCGCTGTTAAATTTCGCCAGTTAACGAAACCTGAAATGAAAGTCCGCATCATGGAAAAGACCACCCAGCACCACCGCCTCATCATCCTCGGCTCCGGCCCCGCGGGTTATACCGCCGCCGTGTATGCCGCGCGCGCCAACCTGAATCCCGTGCTGCTCACCGGCCTCGCCCAGGGTGGCCAGCTGATGACCACCACGGAGGTGGACAACTGGCCCGCCGATCCGGAAGGCGTGCAAGGACCGGAGCTGATGCAGCGCTTCCAGCAGCATGCGGAGCGCTTCAACACCCAGATGATCTTCGACCATATCCACACCGCCAAGCTGCAACAAAAGCCGTTCCTGCTGGTCGGCGATTCGGGCAGCTACACCTGCGATGCGCTCATCATCTGCACCGGCGCTTCCGCGCAGTACATCGGCCTGCCGTCGGAACAGGAATTCATGGGCCGCGGCGTCTCGGCCTGCGCGACCTGCGACGGCTTCTTCTACCGTAACCAGGAGGTCGCGGTAATCGGCGGCGGCAACACCGCCGTCGAGGAAGCGTTGTATCTGGCCAACATCGCCAACCACGTGACGCTGGTGCATCGCCGCGACACCTTCCGCGCCGAGCGCATCATGGTCGACCACCTGATGGAGAAGGTGAAGGAAGGCAAGATCACCCTGCAGCTGAACCATGTGCTGGACGAGGTGCTGGGCGACGCCAGCGGCGTGACCGGCATGCGCATCAAGGACGCGCAGTCGGGCGAAAAGCAGGACATCGCGCTCAAGGGCGTGTTCATCGCCATCGGCCACAAGCCCAACACCGACCTCTTCGCCAACCAGCTTGAGATGGACAACGGCTACATCCGCACGCGCGGCGGCTCGAACGGCAACGCCACGGCGACCAGCATCTCCGGCGTGTTCGCAGCGGGCGACGTGCAGGACCAGATCTACCGCCAAGCCTGCACCAGCGCGGCGACCGGCTGCATGGCGGCGCTGGATGCGGACCGGTACCTCGCCTCCATCGGAAAAATCTAAAGGCTCAGCACAACCTGCGGCGAACGTTGTGAAGAAGTCTTTGCCATCACTGCAGGAAACCGCCCCAGACGATGCCGCGCTGTTCCGCGCGGCAGTCGGCGACGTGAAGCCGCTGCCGCCACAGAACCGCATCCTCCCGCAATCCGCTCCATGCAAGCCCTTCCGGCACAGCGCAACCGTTCCCGACATCCTCCCGGATACGCTATCCGACTTCGCTCCTGAAGAGACGGCGGACGAATACCTGGGAAACGGCCTGTCGCGCATGACGCTGCGCAAGTTGCGGCGCGGCTTCTGGCCGGTGCAGGACAGGCTGGACCTGCATGGCCTCGACACCGATGCGGCGCGCAGGCTGTTGCAGGAATTCCTGCACGAGGCGGTGCAGCACGAGGCGCGTTGCGTACTGGTGATACACGGCAAGGGAATGAACAGCCGCGGCGGCGAAGCGGTGCTGCGCAAACTCACGCGCCACTGGCTGACGCAGCATCCGAGGGTGCTGGCCTGGTGCAATGCACCACTGCAGGAGGGTGGCAGCGGCGCAGTGCTGGCCCTGCTGAAGACGTCCGTCTGATCTTCTGTGCTAGACTTTCGCACATCCGTTTGAACGTCCTATTCAGGAGGCCATGCCATGAAGAGATACCTGACGATCCTGTTGCTGCTCTCCAGCACGACCGCCTTTGCCGCGCTCAACAAATGGGTGGATAAGAACGGCGAGGTGCACTATTCCGACCAGCCGCCGCCTGCCAACGTCAAGTCCGAAACGCTGCGCGTCAATCCCGCCGCGCCGAGCAGCACTGCGACGCCGGCCAGCGGTACCGCTGCCGCCAGCGCGCCGGCCGCACCCAAAACTATCGCGGAACGCGAAGCGGAACTGAAAAAGGCTCAGCAGGCGAAGAAGGAAGCGGAAGAACGCGCCGCGAAGGAACAAGCCAACAAGGAAACCGAAAAGGCCAACTGCGACAGAGCGCAGCAATATTTGCGCAGCCTGCAGGAAGGAACGCGCATGGTGGAGATCGATGCCAACGGCGAATATTCGTACCTAGAAGACGACCAGCGACGGCAACGCATCGCCAAGGCACAGGAAGACATCAAGAACTGGTGCAAGTAGACCCGGAGTGACGTTACGCGACGACCTGCTCGTCGCGCATCCGCAGCGCCTCCTCGATGTCCACGGCGACCACCTTGGACACGCCCTTCTCCTGCATGGTCACGCCGACCAGCTGCTTGGCCATCTCCATGGTGATCTTGTTGTGACTGATGAAGATGAACTGGGTGTGCTGCGCCATCTTCTGGATCAGTGCGCACAGGCGTTCGGTATTGGTATCGTCCAGCGGTGCATCCACCTCGTCCAACAGGCAGAACGGCGCCGGGTTGAGCTGGAACAGCGAGAACACCAGCGCGATCGCGGTGAGCGCCTTCTCGCCGCCAGACATCAGGTGGATCGAGCTGTTCTTCTTGCCCGGCGGCTGCGCCATCACCTGCACGCCGCTATCGAGGATCTCCTCGCCGGTCAGCACGAGACGCGCCTCGCCGCCGGCGAACAGCACCGGGAACATCTCGGACAGGTGCTGGTTGACTTGGTTGTAGGTATCCATCAGCAAATCGCGCGATTCCTTGTCGATGCGGCGGATCGCGTCCTCCAGCGTGGCCATCGCTTCGTTCAGGTCGGCCGCCTGCGCATCGAGGTAGGTCTTGCGCTCGGTCGCCGCCTGCAACTCCTCGAGCGCGGCGAGGTTCACCGCACCTAGCGCCTCGATCCCAGCGTTCAGGCGGTTGAGTTCGTTCTGCAACGCGGTCGGCTTGTTGTTGCCGGACTCCAGCAGCGGCAGCAACGCTTGCTCGTCCACGCCCTGCAGCTGCTCGGCCCACTGTTCGAAATGCAGGCGCGCTTCCTGCTCCTTGAGCGTCAATTCGTTGAGCTTCTCGCGCAGCGGATCGAGCTTGTGCTCGCAGGCCAGGCGCTCCTGCTCCAGCTTGTGCAGTTCGACAGTAGCGTTCTCCAGGATATTGCGCGCCTCGGCCAGCGCCTGTTCGTAACCCTCGCGCCCCTCGAGGGCGGCCTGCAGCTGCTCCTTGGCGATTTCGTCCTCGCTGCCTTCGAGGTCGGTGTGCAGCTGGCCCAGGTCCAGCTCGAACTGGGCCAGTGCCGCGGCGATCTGCTGCGTGTTGTGCTGCAGGTCGGCGATCTTCTCCGTGCAGGTCTTGGCGAAGAAGCGCGCCTCCTGCAGGGCATGTTGCGCCTGCTGCGCGCGGCTGCGCTGGTCGCGCAGCGCAAGGTCCTGCGCGCTGGCCTGGTGCTGCGCCTCGTCGACCTGCTCGCGGAACTCGGCGATCTGCTCGCGCAGGATCGCCATCTGTTCGTTCGCGCCCTGCTGCTGTTGCTGTTCGCCGAGCATCATCTCGGCCACTTCCTGCATCTCTCCCTCGATCTGCGCGCGGCGTTCAGCGCTGCGCTCGTGCGCCTGGTTCAGCTTGAGGATCTGCATCTGCAGGCCGTGCAGGCGCTGCTGCAACTCGTTGCCCGCGCTGCGCAGCGGAGGTATCTGCACCTCGATGGATTGATAGCGCTGCTCGGCCTGTGCGACCTGCTCGCGGCTGTATTCCACGCCCTTGTTCTGTTCGGCCAGTTCCTGCTCGAGCTTCTCGATCTCGCGCTGGCGCGCCAGCACGCCGTGCAGCTGGCTGTCCGGCGCATGGAACAGCACGCTGTGCGCGCCGACCAGATGCCCCTGTGGCGTGACGAACCAGCCGCCCCTGGGCAGCTGCGCGCGTTGCGCGTAGGCCTCGGCCGCATCCGCCACGGCATACACATGCGTCAGCCAGTCGCGCACCGCGGGCTGCACGCGCGCGTCCGTGCA